>JBMOJU010000466.1:0-3583 GCA_049315625.1 Paracraurococcus sp. | reverse complement strand
GATCGGCATCCTCGACGCCATTGCCGCGGTGCGCGGCGCCGGCGGCCCGCCGCTGCTGGTGAAGATCGCGCCCGACCTCGCCGACGACGCGCTCGGCCCGCTGGTCGAGGCCTGCGCCGGCCGCGGCGTCGCCGGCCTCATCGTCTCCAACACCACCATTGCCCGGCCGGAGAGCCTGCGCAGCGCCCATCGCGCCGAGACGGGCGGGCTTTCCGGCCCGCCGGTCTTCGCCCGTTCCACCGCCATGCTGCGCAGCCTGCACCGGCTGGCGCAGGGGCGGCTGGCGCTGGTCGGGGTCGGCGGCGTCGCCTCCGGCGAGCATGCCTATGCCAAGATCCGCGCCGGCGCGGCGGTGGTTCAGCTCTACACCGGCTTCGCCTATGGCGGCCCGGCGCTGATCCCGCGCATCAAGGCCGAACTCGCCGCGCTGCTGCGGCGGGACGGCTTTGCCAACGTCGCCGACGCGGTCGGCCGCGACGCCTGAAGGACCCCGCCATGGACATCCTCGACGGCATCGCGCCGATCGCCGACCGCTACGACGGCTACGTCCTCGACCTTTGGGGCGTGGTGCATGACGGCAAGCGGCCCTACCCCGGCGTGCCGGAGGCGCTGGCCGCACTGAAGGCGCGCGACAAGCGGATCGTCTTCCTCACCAACGCGCCGCGCCGGGCCTGGGCCGTGCAGGGCATGCTGGACCGCATGGGCCTCGACCGCGCGCTGTATGACGGCATCATCTCCTCGGGCGAGGTCGCCTGGCGCATGCTGCACGCCCGGCAGCACCCGTGGTTCAACCGCCTCGGGCCGCGGGCCTTCCATATCGGGCCGGAGCGCGACCTCTCGGTCGCCGAGGCGGGCGTGGCGGAATTGGTGAAGGATGCGGCGCAGGCGGATTTCCTGCTGAACACGGGCCCCGATCCGGACCGCGGCGCGCACGACGTCAGCGCCTATCTGCCGGCGCTGGAAGCGGCGGCGCGGCACCGCCTGCCGATGCTCTGCGTCAACCCGGACCGGCACGTGATGGTCGGCGCGGAACGGCTGATCTGCGCCGGCGCGCTGGCCGACCTCTACCGGCCGCTGCACGACGACGTCTTCGAGGTCGGCAAGCCCGATCCGGCGGTCTACGACCCGGTGCTGGAATTGCTCGGCCTGGCGGACCGGCGCCGCGTGGTGGCGATCGGCGACACGCCGCACACCGACCTGGCCGGCGCCGCGGCGGCCGGCCTGGATGCGCTCTGGGCGCTCACCGGCCTGGCGCAGCACGCCCTCGGCGACGATCCCTCGGCCGAGGTCCTGCGGGCGGCGGCGCTGCGCGAAGGCGTTGACCCGATCGCCGCGGTGCGGGCGCTGCGCTGGTAGCGGCTCAGTCCGCGTCGTCGTCGCTGTCGACCGGCTGCGGCATGCCGCGCTGGCTGATCATGATCATGGTGGTGCCGGCGAACATGCCGGCGACGGCGATGATCTCGCCGGTATAGAAGCCCTTGCCGAGGCTGTTCTGCGCCAGGATGCCGAGGACCGAGACGGCAAGGCCGATCCCGGTCCAAAGCCACAGGTTGGAACTGATGTGGCCGGTGATCGCGCTGTACATGGACGTCTCCCCGCGGGAGCACGCCCGGCCTGCACGGCATCCGGCCGCCGGCGCGGCCGATGCTCCACCCCGCTATGCGCGCCCGGCGGCAGCGAAGCAACGGAAATGATCGGGGCCGCGACCAGGGGCCGAAGCCGATAGCGCCGGACTACGGCGTCGCGAGACCAGGCGCGAAGGGCATGGCCTCGAGGAAGCCGGCGGCGGCGCGCAGCACCAGGCCATCCGCCAGGCGTGGCCCGGCGAGTTGCAGCCCGACCGGCAGGCCCGCCGGCGTCAGCCCGCAGGGCAGCGAAATCGCCGGGCCGTGGCTGAGGTTGAAGGGGTAGGAAAACTCCGCCCAGACCAGCCAGTCCCAGTCATGCGGGTCCCAATGCGGCGGCCGCTGCAGCCCGACCGGGAAGGCGGCGACCGAGGCGGCGGGCGTCGCCAGCAGGTCGAAGCCGGCCGCCTCGAACCAGCCGTTCACCGCCGCGGCATAGGCGAAGCGGCGGCCCTGCGCGGCATGCGCCTCCATGAAGGTCAGGCCGCGATAGGCCTCGGTGCAGGCGACCAGGCCGGGGTCCATCTGCGCCGCCGCGGCGGCGTCCGGCGCCAGGTAGGACCGCATGCCGATGCCCCAGATATCGCGCTCCAGCGCCGGCCCGGCCGGTCCCCAGGGCGGCGTCACCTGCTCCACCGTGGCGCCGGCGCCTTCCAGCGCGTGCACCGCGGCGGCGACCAGCGACGCGACCTCGGCATCCACCCGGGCATGGCCGAGGTCCGGGCTGTAGGCGATGCGCAGCCCCCGCAGCCCGCCCGGCGGTACCTCCGGCCCGAAGCGGTCCGGCAGGGTGGTGTGGTCCGCCGCGTGCGGCCCGGCCATGACCGCGAACATCAGCGCCGCATCCTCGACATGGCGGGCGATCGGCCCGGCATGCGACAGCCCGCCATTGTTCGGCACCGGCGCATAGGGCACCCGGCCATAGGTCGGCTTGAAGCCGACCGCGCCGCAGAAATGCGCCGGCAGGCGGATGGAGCCCGCGCCATCGGTGCCGAGATGCAGCGGACCGCAGCCCGCCCCGCACAGCGCCGCGGCGCCCGAGGACGAGCCGCCCGCGGTCATGCCATGGACCCAGGGATTGTGCGTGGCGCCGGTCAGCGGGCTGTCGCTGACCGCGGTCCAGCCATGTTCGGTGCAGGTGGTCTTGCCGAGGATGACGGCGCCGGCGCCGCGCAGCCGGGCCACCAGCGCTGCATCGGCCGGCGCCGGCGCCGGGTCCGAAAGGCGCGAGCCGCGCCGGGTCGGCAGCCCCGCCACCGCCTGCATGTCCTTGATCGTCACCGGCACGCCGTGCAGCGGCCCGAGCGGATCGCCGCGCATCACCGCCGCCTCGGCCCCCTTGGCCGCGGCGCGGGCGCGGTCCGCGTCCAGCGCGGCGAAGGCGTTCAGCCGTGGCTCGCAGGCGGCGACGCGCGCCAGCACCGCCTCCGTCACCTCGACGGGGGAGGCCTGCCGGGTGCGGATCATCTCCGCCAGGACGACCGCCGGGGCGGTCGCCAGATCACTCGTCGCCATACAGGCTATGTTGCCCTTCGAGCATGATCTCGTCCAGCCGCCTGCCGTCGGTGAAGCCCGCCAGGCCCGGCGGATACGGCACGCCCGCCGGCATCCGCGGGCAGGGCTCGGCGGCGCCGATCACCTGGGTCACCGGGAAGCGCGCGGCGTAGATCGGCAGGGCGTAGTCCTCCTCCTCGTCGCCGACGCCCTTGTTGCGCACCTTCCCCGAAGCTTCCTCGATCGCCATGCCGATGACGGTGGTGGCCTTCAGCTCCTGCGTGGTGCTCGGGCGCAGTTCCGCCGCGCGGCCGGGGTAGAAGCGGTTGATCATGGCGTCCAGCGACGCCGCCTTCTCCGCCGGGTCGTCGATGATGTGCGCGGTGCCGAAGCACATGGCCGAGCGGTAGTCGACCGAATGGTTGAAGCCGAATTTATCATTATCGCGGAGACTGCGGGAGGTT
>JBMOJU010000465.1:0-3586 GCA_049315625.1 Paracraurococcus sp. | reverse complement strand
TTTTGGACGCCGATCACCCCTCCAAGGGGGTCCCTATTCCACGCCGAATCACACCGCTGGCGGCTGTCGCAGGGCTGACCTGGGCTGCAGCGCCGAGGTTAACGCCCTCCGGATCGTGATGCGCGATTGATCACATCTCCACGCAACCCACAGGATTATCCCCACACATGCCCGAGATAACCGACCCGGGCGGGGGCGACCCCGCGCCGGAGGCCGCGCCATTGCGTGCAGGCGATCTGCCCGCCGGCGGGAACCTCGCGGGTGATCGATTGCCCGCCGCTGGGCAATCGATCGTCGCTCAACGCGCCCTGGCCGCACCGGCCACCGTCGACCGCACCGCCCGCACCGTCGATGTGGTCTGGTCGACCGGTGCCCGAGCGCGGAACTTCGTCCCGCCGCTCGGCCCCATCCTGGAAGAGCTCGACATGGCGCCCAGCGCCGTCCGGATGGACGGGTTGCGGAGCGGCCGGGCGCCGGTACTCGACGCCCACCGCCGCGGCGGCGCCCGCGATGTGCTCGGCCGGGTCACCGCCGCGCGGCTCGAGGCCGGCCGCGGCTACGCCACTCTGCAGTTCAGCACCGCCGCCGATGTCGAGCCGGTCTGGCAGCGGATCGCCGACGGCACGCTGCGGGCGGTCAGCGTCGGCTACCGCGTGCATCGCTACGAGCCGGTGGCCGACCCAGCCACCGGCCAGACCGTCCACCGCGCGGTGGATTGGGAGCCCTTCGAGATCTCCGTCGTGCCGGTCCCCATCGACCCGGCCGCCGCCGTCCGGGGCGAGACGCCGCAAGGCGCTCCCGCCACCGCCTGCGAACCACCCCTGCCCCATGAGGAACCCAGCATGCCCGAGACGCCACCGGCCTCGCCCGCCACCGATCCGCTCCCGCCCACCGTGACCAGCACGCCCACGCCGGCCGCCCCGCCCGAGCCGACCCGCACAGCCCCGGCCACCGAGCCGGCGGCGGAGGCCATCCGCATGGAACGCGAGCGCATCGCCGCCCTCGGCCCGGTCCTGGCCGCCAGCCGTGCCCTGGTCCCGGCCACCACCGGCGACACCCTGCACCAGCGCGCCATCAGCGAGGGCTGGTCGGCCGACGCGCTCCGCGGCGCCCTCTGGGACGCCATGCTGCAGGGCAATCGGCCGCCCAGCATCCCGGCCCGCCCCGAGAGCGGCCCGGCTAATGACGATCCGGCCGTGCTGATCGATGCCATGGCCGAGGCGCTCGCCGCCCGCTCCATGCCCGGCTACCAGCCGCAGGGCTCCGGCCGGCACACCGAGTTCCTCGGCTGGCGGCCCTCCGACATGGTCGGCGAGCTGCTCCGGGCCCGCGGCGAGCGCAACGTGCCGCGCAACCCGACCCTGCTGGCCGAGCGCGCCTTCCACACCACCTCGGACTTCCCGCTGCTGCTCTCGGCCGCGGCCAACAAGATGCTGCTCGCGGCTTATGCACCGGCGCAGCCCTCCTATCGGCAGATCTTCCTCCGGCGCGACTTCCGCGACTTCAAGCCGCACCGCCACCTCCGCGTCGGCGACTTCCCGACCCTGCTGCCGCTGCTGGAGAATGGCGAGATCCAGGCCGGCACCATGTCGGAGAGCCAGGAGATCGTCCTGCTGCAGACCTTCGCCCGGCGGATCCGGGTGACGCGGCCGATGCTGGTCAACGACGATCTCGGTGCCTTTACCGACTTCGCCAGCATGATCGGCCGGCGCGTCGCCGACTTCGAGAATGCCACCGCCTATGGCCTGCTGAACTCCGCCAATGGCGATGGCCCGACCCTCACCACCGGCTCGGCGGCGGTCTTCGGCACCGCCGCGGCACGGGCCAACAAGGCCGCCGCCGGCACCGCGCTCGACCTGGCGAACCTGGCGGTCGGCCGCGCCGCCGTCATGCGCCAGAAGACCCTCGACGGCCTGCCGATCGCGGTCGGCTCCTCCATGCGGCTGCTGGTCGGGCCGAACCAGGAGCTCGCGGCGCGGCAGCTGACCGTCACGGTGCAGGCCAGCCAGACCAGCAACGCCAATGTCTATGCCGGCTTCGTGCAGCCGCTGGTCGAGCCGCAGATCCCGACCAACCGCTGGTACCTGTTCTCCGATCCGCTCAGCGCGCCGGTCTATGTCTACGGCTACCTGAACGGCGCGGAGGGCCCGCAAGTCACCACCGGCCCCGTGTCGGGCGTCGATGGGGTCGAGGTCAGCGTGATCTTCGATTTCGGTGTCGGCGCCATCGACTGGCGCGGCGCCTGGTTCAACGCCGGCACCTGATCCCTCCCACCACCAGTCTGACGACAGCAAGGGCGCCCTATCGGGCGCCTTTGCTGTTTCTGGAGCACCATTTCCATGAAGACCTTCGTCCAGCGGGGCGAGAGCCTCGCCGTCACCGCCCCCTACGCCGTCACCTCCGGCCAGGGCGTCCTGGTCGGCGCGCTGTTCGGCATCGCCGCCTTCGACGCGGCGATCAGCACTTCGGTCGAGATGCAGACCGCGGGCGTGTTCGACATCACCAAGGAGCCGGCGCTGGCCATCACCGCCGGCGCCCGGGTGTTCTGGGACAACACCAACCGCCGCATCACCACCACCGCCACCGGCAACTTCCAGGTCGGCATCGCCACCCAGGCGGCGCTGGCTGCCGATACAGCGGTGCGCGTCCTGCTGCTGCGCGCACCGGCAAGCGGCGCCTGATCATGCTGTCCCCGCTCACTGTCCGCGACCGCACGCGCCTGGCCGGGGTGCATTCTGACCTGGTGCGGGTCGTCGAGCGGGCCCGGCTGGCGGTGCCCTTTATCGTCGTGGAGGGCCTCCGGACCAAGGAACGCCAGGCCAAGCTGGTCGCCATCAGCGCCAGCCGCACGATGCACAGCCGCCACCTCACCGGCCACGCCGTCGACCTGGCCTATTGGCTCGACGACGGCGACGGGGTGCCGGAGGCGGGCGAGGTCCGCTGGGACTGGCCGCTGGCCCACAAGATCGCCGCGGCGATGAAGGCCGCGGCCCAGGCCGAGGGCGTCGCCCTGGTCTGGGGCGGCGACTGGGCCTCCTTTCCCGACGGTCCACATTTCGAACTCGATCGGAGGACTTATCCGTGACCTACCTCCTCGCGCGGCTGCGCGAGCAGGGCACGCATACCGGCGTCGCCCTGCTCGCCGCCATCATCCTGCTGGCCCACCTTGCCGGCATCGACCTGCGCAATCTCGCCGACAGCGCGGTCGGCATCGCCACCGCTCTCGGCGCGCTGGCCGCCGCGGCCAAGGCGCTGCTGCCGGACGCACCGAAGAGCCCGACGCGATGAGCGGCTCGGTTTTCGCCACCGCGCTCGCCACGCTGCACGCCGACCAGAACATGGCCACCGAGGCCGAGTGGCGGGCCGCTGCGGGCGGGGCCTGGCGTCCGGTCCGCGTGCTGCTCGCCGCGCCCGCGGATGAGGTGGTCAGCCTGGGCGGGCCGGGAGCCCGCGCCGGCGCGCTGGAGGCGACGCTGCGCGCGGCGGAGCTCGCCCCAGACACGCCGCGCCGCGGCGACCTGTTGCGCCGGGTCTCCCCGCCGGAGACCTGGAAGGTGGAGGAGGTCGATCCCGACCCGCTCGGCCT
>JBMOJU010000464.1:0-3604 GCA_049315625.1 Paracraurococcus sp. | reverse complement strand
CCGGCATCATGGCGCAGACCGGCACGCTGGCCTTGCCGAGCGCGATGGGCAGCAGGGGAAAGGGGCGCTTCAGGCGGAAGCGGATGGTGCGGTCGTCCGGGGCGGAGAGTTCCTCCGTCGCCTCCATCAGGCTGGCGCCGAAGGGGTCGCGCTTCGCCCAGCGGCGGATGCTGGCGACGCAATCCCGCGCCAGCACGCGTTCGCCATCGTGCCACAGCAGCCCGTCGCGCAGGGTCAGCGTCCAGCGGCGGCCGTCGTCGTCGACCACATGGCCATCCACCATCTGCGGCGTCGCCTGGAAATCGGCGTCCATGCCGTACAGCGTGTCGAAGACCATGTAGCCGTGGTTGCGGCTGATATAGGCGGTGGTGGTGACAGGATCGAGCGTCACCAGATCCTGCTGCGGGGTGAAGCGGAGCGTGGTCGCGGTCTGCGCCCGGACCGCGGCGGGGGCGGCCAGGGCGGCGCTGGTGGCCAGGAAGGCGCGTCTCTGCATGAAGCTGTCTCCTGCGGCGGGACGCGCCATGCAAGGCGCGTTCCTCAGTCGGGCAATTCCTCCAGCACCAGCTCGCAGGTGATGCAGACGGCATTGGCACCGCGCACCACCCTGCCTGCATGGACGCGGCCCCGCATGTCGGCCAGCGCGACCGCGAACGTACCGCCTTCCGGCGTCACGCCGCCACCGGTGACCAGCAATTCGGTGGCGATGTCGTCGGTGCCCGTCCCTTCGGCGAAACGCGGCGAGACTAGGCTGCCGACGCCGCCGCGCAGCACCGCCTGGGCGAAGCCGTGCTCGCGGCAGGCGGTCGTGATCGCGGCGACCACATCCTCGTTCGGCAGCACGCGCAGCACCAGGGCGCGGCTGCCGCCCGCCGGCCCGGGCATGGGCATGGGCAGGGGCTGGAACAGGGCGAAGTTTGTCTCCGCATCCCGCGCCACCGCAAAGCCGGCGCCGGACAGGCCCCAGGCGCGGGCGGCGATCGGCGCGGCGACGATGGTTTCCTCCGGCAGTACGTGGCCGGCGCGGCGGCCGGCGGGCTCCTGCCAGATGGCGTGGCAATGCAGCCAGGGCGCGCCATCGCGCTGGCCGAAGGTGATGTTGGCGCGTTCCAGCCCTGCCCCGCCCTGCGGCGCATGCGGCGCGCTGTACCAGGCGGCGTGCACCGCATCCGTCGCCTGCGCGGGCAGCACATAGGCGAATGGGCCGAAGCCACCGCCCTGCAATTCCAGCACGGCGCTGGCGAAGCCGGCGTCCTGCAGCGGCCGGGCCACCGCCTCCAGCAGGCTCAGCCCAGGCGCCAGGGTGAAGTCCAGCGCGGTCGCCCGGGCCGCGCGGCACATGACCCGCGGCAGCAGCGCCGGGCCAGGCTGCGCAAGACGGGGTGGTGCTGCGGACATCGGCGCGCTCAGGGCGCGGGGATCTCCGCCGCCAACACCGTGCCCGACTGGCTTTCGGTGATCAGCAGCGTCCGCCCATCCGGCGCGAAGCAGCAATTGGTCGGCATGCGCCCGAACGCCGTGCAGTCCAGCCGGAACAGCGGCTGGCCATGCGGATCGACGCCCCAGACCTGGCCATGGCCGGGATTGGCGATGAACAGCCGGTCGGCGGCATCCACCGCCATGCCGTCCGGCCCGCTGGTGCCGGCGGGCACGCGGAAGAAGCAATTGGCCTTGGCCACCAGGGCATCGGCGCGCAGCGCGAAGCGCCAGATCTCGCAGCTGCGCGTCATCGCCACGTAGCAATGCGTCCCGGCGTGGTTGAGGGCGATGCCGTTCGGGCTCGGACCGTTCGTGATCAGCCGGTCGATGCGCCCATCGGGCCAGAGCCGCAACACGCGCCCGCTCGGGTCCTGCAAGCCGGTCTGGCCCTGGTCGGTCATCAGGACGCCGCCGGCGGCGTCGAGCACGAGGTCGTTGAGGCCCTTCAGCCCTTCCGACACCAGCGTCTCCAGCACCGGGGCGAGGGCGCCGGTTGCGGGATCGAGCCGCAGCAGGCCAAGCCGGTAGTCGGTGATCAGCAGCGTACCGTCCGGCGCCGCGGCCATGCCGTTCGGCCAGCCGTCGTAATCCGCAACTACATCCCAATCCTGCGGGCCGACGCGGAAGATGCGGCCATGCGGGATATCGGTGACGAGGAGATTCCCCGCCGCATCGAAGCAGGGACCTTCGAGGAAGCTGTCGATCGCCGCGCCGCCACGATTGGCGTCCGACCAGGCGGTGGGGCGTGGACGGCGATGCATCTCCGGCAATCGTGCGAAGGCGCGGACGGGAACTTCCTGGGGCGGCGCGTACCACATGGAGCAAACCTGCCCGCACACCGCGGCGTCGGCAAGGTATGACGCTGAAGCGGCCCCGGGTTGCGGAGGGACCGCCGGATGGCCACCTGCCAAAGCGCTCTTCGCTGGTGCAGTATAGCCTGGACCACCGACCGGACCCGTGACGCATGCGCCGTATACCGCTTGCCCTGCTGCTGCTGCTTCTCGGCCTTGCGCCGGCCTTCGCGCAGTTCGGGCCGCAGGGTCCGCCGGCTGTCGGGACCGTGACCGCGGATCGCAAGCCGGTGACCGAGAGCGCCGAATTCACCGGCAGGATCGAGGCGGTGGAACGTGTCGAGATCCGCGCCCGCGTGACCGGCTTCCTGCAGGAACGGCTGTTCCAGGAAGGGCAGGAGGTGAAGGCGGGCGACGTGCTGTTCCGCATCGAGAAGCCACCCTTCGAGGCGACGCTCGAACAGGCCCGCGCCAATGTCGCCTCCGCCCAGGCGACGCAGGAGAATGCGCGCGTCGCGCTGTCCCGCGCGCGGGAGTTGCAGCAGACCGGCGCCGGTACACGCGTGGCCCTGGACAACGCGCTGGCGCAGGAACGCACCGCGAATGCCGGCGTGCTTGGCGCCCAGGCGCAGGTGCGGACGGCGGAAATCAACCTGGGTTACACCGACATCGTCTCGCCGATCAGCGGCAAGATCGGCCGCGCGACCTACACGCCAGGCAACGTGGTAGCGCCGACGCTGACCGAGCCGCTGGCGGTCATCGTCAGCCAGGACCCGATGCGGGTGGTCTTCACCGTCAGCGCGCGTGCGGCGGTCGAATTGCGCAACCGCTACGAACCGCGCGGCGGCATCAACGCCGTGGTGATCCGCATCCGCACCACCGATGGCCGCGCCTATCCGCAGCCCGGGCGGATCCAGTTCGTGGACACCCAGATCGACCGCAACACCGACAGCCTGCTGATCCGCGCGCTGATCCCGAACCCGCGGCGCGCCGAGGTCCAGGCCGGCGGCGCCGGCGACCGGGAGCTGATCGATGGCCAGTTCGTCACCGTCTATGTCGAGGGCGCCGAGCCGGTGTCCGCCATCGTCCTGCCCCGTGCCGCGGTGCTGCAGGACCAGGGCGGCACCTATGTGATGGTGGTCGACGACAAGAAGGCGCAGCGCCGGCCGGTCACGCTGGGGCAGACCGTGCGCGACCAGGTGGTGGTTGAACGCGGCCTGGAAGGCGGCGAGACGGTGATCTCCGAGGGCCTGCAGCGGGTGCGCCCGGGGCAGGAGGTGAATGCAGCGCCGGCGGGCGCGCCGCCCCAGGGCAGCCGGCCCGGCGGCCCGCCT
>JBMOJU010000463.1:0-3613 GCA_049315625.1 Paracraurococcus sp. | reverse complement strand
GCCGGGGTGCGCGCCATCAGGGTCGGGTAGAGCGGCGCCAGCGCCACTGCCAGCAGCCCGGCCGCGACCAGATCCCACCCCGCCGGCACCACGGCGAAGCCGGCCGAGGCCAGGGCCGCGACCAGCACCGCCTGGCGCAGCATCCGGTCAGGCCCCATCCGGTCGACCACGAAACCCAGCCCGATCCGCCCCAGCGCCAGCGCCGCCCAGAACAGCGCCGTCGCCGCGCCGCCCAGCGCCGGGTCGGCGCCGCGCGCCTCCACCAGGATGGTGGCAAGCCACTGGCCGGTGCCGGCCTCCACGCCGCAATAAATGCAGAAGGCCGCGATCTGCCGCCGCGCCATCGGGTCGCGCAGCACCGTCAGCGCCGGCGCCCCCGGCCCCGCCGCCGCCTCCCGCCCGCCCCAGCGCGCCCGGGTCAGCAGGAAGGCCACGGCCAGCGCCGCCAGCATCAGGCCGACCACCAGATAGACCGCCCGCCAGGAGGCACCAGCGGCCAGCAGCGCCGCGGCGATGGCCGGGCTCAGCGTCGCGCCGATGCCCCAGCAGGCATGCATCCAGTTGAGGTGGCGCGGCTGGAAGCGCGCGGCGGCGAAGACGTTCATCGCCGCATCCACCGCCCCGGCACCGAGGCCGGACAGCAGGGCCAGCGCCACCAGCGCCCACCACGGCGGCGCCAGCGCCGCGCCCAGCGCCGCCAGCGCGGTCAGCCCGACGCTGGCGGCCAGGACGCCGCCGGTGCCGAAGGCGGCGATGGCGCGGCCGGAGAGGATGCTGGCCGCCATGGTCCCGGCCGAGACCGCCAGCAGCAGCGCGCCCAGCGCCGCGACCGGCTGGCCGTAGGCGCCCCGCAACCCGGGCCACAGCGTCCCCGGCAGCGGGTCCGGCAGCCCCAGCCCGATGAAGGCGATATAGGCGAAGGCGAGCAGCGGCACCCGGCCGGCCGGGCTAGCTGCCGACCTTCAGCGTGCTGGTCAGGCCGCGCAGGCAGGCGAGGATCGACAGCGGGGTGATCTTCCCCGTGCGCGGATTTTCCTCCGACGGCACGTTCTCGATGGTCATGGTCAGCCGCACCGTCTCGGCCTCCAGCCGGATGGTGTGGGTGTTGCGCGTGACCGTCGGGTCGCCCCAGATCTCCACCATCGTCCGCTCCGGCCCGATGCCGGCGAGCGCCAGGGCGGCGGCGACGTTGACGTTGGCCGGGAAGCCCTTCGCCGCGTCGAAGGCATTGCCCTTGAAGACGATGGTCGGCGTGGTGATGGCCAGCACGTCGATCGCGTGCTCGGCCAGGTAGGGCGCGCCCTCCAGCCCGCGCGGCGGCTTGCGGGTTTCGATGGTCACGCTCTCGACCCGGCCCTCGGCCGCGGCACGCACCGCATCCAGCCCCAGCAGCGCGCCGGTCGGCACGACGATGCGCGCGCCGGTCTCCCGCGCCCGCGCGACCAGATGCATCCGCGGCAGCAGCGCGCCGACCGAGGACGGCACGAAGATGCGGCCGCGGGCGATGGCGGCCTCGGCGATCTGCTCGAACACCGCGGCCGGCGCGGCTTCCACCACGATATCAGCGTGGTCGGCCAGTGCGCCCAGCCCGACCAGCGCCGGCGGCGCGCGGAAGCCGGCGATGGTCCGCCGCGCCTTGTCCTGGTCGCGCGCCGCGACGGCGACCAGGCGCAGTCCCTCCACCCCGGCATCCAGCGCACGGGCCAGATGCGCGCCGATCGCGCCGAGCCCACCGATCGCCACCGTCAGTTCCGCCGCCATCGGAAGCCCCCTCGCCCGTAATTGCCTGCCCGCGGTTAGCAGAAGCCGCCCGGATGGACGAGGGCCGCGCCGCGGAACCTTGGGCGCCCCGCGGCGCTAGGCGGAACGACCAGCCCTGACGCGGGTCTGCAATATCCCGAGGAGTCCGCTTTCGATGTACGCCACTTCCCTGCTGCGCGGCCTGGCCGCCGCCGCCGTGCTGACCACGCTGGCCGCCTGCGACAGCACCCGCGACGGCAGCCGCGGCAACCCGCCGAGCACCGCGCTGCAGCGGGCCTATGACAAGGCCACCGACGCGCCCCGCACCAGCGCCGACGGCACCGGCAACAACCCGGCCGGCACGGCGGCGGAGCGGACGCTGGACCGCAATGCGGGGACCAACACCTCCGGCGCCTACCCGGCGCAGTCGGACGGCACGCGGGCGAACCCGCCGGGGACGGCGGCGGAGCGGACCTATGACCGGAACACGGGGTCGAACACCTCGGGCGCCTATCCGCGCAACCGGTAAGGCAGGGCAGGACGGGGGAGCACGCCTCCCCCGTTCACGCCTCACACCACCGGGCTGCGCCCGCCATCCACGTTGAGCGCGACGCCGGCGATGTAGCCGCCGCCCTCGCTGCACAGGAACAGCGCGGTCGCGGCGAATTCCTCCGCCTTGCCATAGCGGCCCATCGGCAGCGACTCGCCGAGCTTGGCCAGCCAGGTCTCGTAGCTTTCGTTGGTCTTGCTGGCGGCGTGGCGACGGCGGTGCTGGTCGCTGTCGATCAGCCCGACCAGCATCGCATTGACCAGGATGTTGTGCTTGGCGCCCTCGTTCGCCTGCACCTTGGTCAGCGCCATGCCAGCGGCACGGGTGACGGCCGTCGGCGCGCCCTCGGCCGGCGGCGCCTTGGCGCCGGTGTTCAGCACGTTGATGATCCGTCCCCAGCGCCGCGCCTGCATCCCCGGCCAGACCAGCCGGCCGAGCCGGATCGCGGCAAACAGCTTCAGGTCGAGGTCGTTCTGCCAGAGCGCGTCGGAGACCTCGAGGAAGGGTCCGCGCTGGCTGGTGCCGGCGTTGTTCACCAGGATGTCGACCTGCCCGAAGGCCTTCTCGGCCGCCGCATAGGCCGATTCGCAGCCCTCCGCGGTGCTGATGTCGGCGCTGATGGCGGCGACCTCCGCACCCGGCGTGGCAGCCTTGATCTCGGCCTCGGCGGCGGCGAGCTGCGCGGCGTCGCGGGCGACGATGGCGACCTTGCCGCCGGCCGCGGCGAAGGCCTTGGCGATGGCGAGGCCGAGGCCCTTCGAGCCGCCGGTGACGATGGCGGCACGGCCGTTCAGTGAAAGCTGCATGGATGTTTCCCCCTTGGGTGCCGCCATCCTGCCGGCAGCGGCGCGATGGGGGAAGCCGGGGACCAAGGGGGAGAATGGGGCGACCTACGGGGCTCGAACCCGTGACATTCGGCACCACAAGCCGACGCTCTGCCAGCTGAGCTAAGGCCGCCACATGACCGCCGCGGATGGCACCGCAGCGGGGGGAGGGAATAAGGCTAGCCGGCCGCCGCCGTCAACTGCCGACCACGCGATTCGACCCAGACCCGCAGCCGCGCCAGCGCCGCGTCGATCACCGCCTCCCCCTTGCAGAAGGCGAAGCGGGCGTAGTGGCTCGGCGCATCCTCGCTGGCGTAAAAGGCGGTCACGGGGATGGCGGTGACCTTCGCCTCCTCGGTCAGGGTGCGGCAGAAGGCCACGTCGTCCCCGTTGAAGCCCAGCGGGCGGAAATCCGTGGTGATGAAGTAGCTGCCGCGCGCCTCCAGCACGCCGAAGCCCAGCTCCCGCAGCCCCGCCGCCAGCCGGTCCCGCCTTGCCT
>JBMOJU010000462.1:0-3634 GCA_049315625.1 Paracraurococcus sp. | reverse complement strand
CGCTGTCCTCGGGCAGGGAGCGGAGGACGGCCAGCAGGTCCTCCAGCGCGGCGCGCTCCAACTCGGTCGGCACCCGGTGCCGGCGGGTCGGCGCGACGAAGTCGCGGTAATAGGCCACGGCGTATTCCGCCAGCCGGGCCAGCATCGGGCTGCTGTCCGGCGTCACCTCCGGCGCGTAGCGGCGGATGAAGCCCCAGAGCATCTCCGGCCCTTCGGCATTCACCACGCTGGCCAGGTTCAGCAGCATGGCGAAGCCGATCGGCGACCCGGGGTCGTTGCTGCTGCCGTTGTGGATGTGGAACGCGGCGTTGGTCGGCTCCGGCTGGGCGCGCAACTTCTCCAGGCTGCCAAGGTATTCGTCGACCGCGCGGGGGATGACGTCGAAGAACAGCCGTTTCGCCCGCTGCGGCGACTGGTACATGAAATAGGCCAGCGATTCCGGCGGGGCGTAGCGCAGCCATTCCTCGATGGTCAGGCCGTTGCCCTTGGACTTGCTGATCTTCTGCCCGTGCTCGTCGTTGAACAGCTCGTAGGTGAAGGTGGCCGGCGGGGTGCCGCCCAGCACCCGGCAGATGGCGGAGGAGAGCTTGACGCTGTCGATCAGGTCCTTGCCCGACATCTCGTAGTCGACGCCGAGCGCATACCAGCGCAGCGCCCAATCGGCCTTCCACTGCGCCTTGCAGCCGCCGCCGGTGATCCGCGTGCCGTGGCGCTTCCCCGTGGCGGGATCGACCCAGACCAGCAGGTCGTCGGCCGGACGCACCTCCTCCATCGGCACCTGCATCACCACGCCCGTCTCCGGATGGATGGGCAGGAAAGGCGAGTAGGTGGCCTTCCGTTCCGCGCCGAGGGTGGGGAGGATGACGTCCCTCACCTTGTCGTGGCGTTCGGCCATGCGCAGCAGGGCGGCATCGAACCGGCCGCCGCGGTAGTAGTCGGTGCTCGATGCGAATTCGTATTCGAAACCGAAGGTGTCGAGGAAGGCCTGGAGGCGGGCGTTGTTGTGCGCCCCGAAGCTCGGGTGGGTGCCGAAGGGGTCGGGGATGGCGGTCAGCGGCCGGCCAAGGTGTTCCGTCAGCATCGCCTTGTTGGGGACGTTGTCGGGCACCTTCCGGAGGCCATCCATGTCGTCCGAGAAGGCGATCAGGCGGGCGGGCAGGCCGGTCATGCGTTCGAAGGCGCGGCGAACCCAGGTGGTGCGCGCCACCTCCCCGAAGGTGCCGATATGCGGCAGGCCGGAGGGGCCGTAGCCGGTCTCGAAGAGGGCGCCGGCGGGATTCGGCGCGGCGGCCAGCCGATCGGCGACCTTGGCGGCTTCCTCGAAGGGCCAGGCCTTGACGCTGCGGAGGGATGGATCGGCGTTCATCCGGGGCAGATGGCAGCGGGCGGCGGCGGGGTCAACGCGGACCAACGTCCCCTGGGCAAGGCTGCCATCCCTGCTTGACAGTGGCGATCGCGTGAAACCCGCGCTAAACCACGGATCTTCGCAGGGGAAGGGTGTCATGCGGGTCGGCGTGATCGGGGCCACGGGCGCAGTGGGCAGGGAATTGGTCGAGGTGCTGGGCAAGCGGCGCTTCCCGGTCACGACGCTGAAATTATTCGCCTCCGCCCGCAGTGCCGGCCTGAAACACACGACCCCCTGGGGCGAGGTGGCGATCGAGGAATACTCGGAGGCCGCCGCGAGCCAGCTGGACCTGGCGCTGCTGGCCGTCTCCGGCGACTTCGCCAAGGCGCATGCGCGCAAGCTGGTGGCGCAGGGCGTCGCGGTGGTGGACAATTCCTCCGCCCTGCGGCTGGAGGACGACGTCCCCCTGGTGGTGCCGGAGGTCAATGCCGGCGCCATCGGCGGCCACAGGCTGATCGCCAACCCGAACTGCACCACCGCCATCCTGGTGGTGGCGCTGGAGCCGCTGCGCCAGGCCTTCGGGTTGAAGCGCGTCATCGTCTCAACGTATCAAGCCGCCAGCGGCGCCGGCGCCGAGGGCATGGCGGAGCTGGAGGCGGAGACGCGGCGGGTGCTGCTGGAAGGCGGCCCGGCCGGGCATTCGGTGTTCGCCCACCCGCTGCCCTTCAACGTCATCCCGCACATCGATACCTTCCAGCCGAACGGCTACACGCGGGAGGAGATGAAGGTCGCCTGGGAGAGCCGGAAGATCATGGGGCTCCCGGACCTGCTGATCTCCTGCACCGCGGTGCGCATCCCGACCTTCCGGGTGCATGCCGAGGCGGTGACGATCGAGACCGAGCGGCCGGTGACGCCGGAGGCGGCGCGCGAGGTCCTGGCGCGGGCCGCTGGGGTGAAGCTGGTGGATGAGCCGGGGCAGCTGCGCTACCCGATGCCGCTCACCGCGACCGGGCAGGATGATGTCGAGGCCGGGCGGGTGCGGGCGAACCCGGTGTTCGGGGAATTCGGGCTCGACTTCTTCCTGTGTGGCGACCAGCTGCTTAAGGGCGCGGCGCTGAACGCGGTGCAGATCGCGGAGCGGATGACGCTGGACTGAGTGGCGGCGCCAAGACCTGATGCTCAGGCATCGAAACCGCCGCGGTCCGCGATCGCGGCGGCGTCCTGGGCGCCATGCAGAACGCGGAGGATGCGTACCTTGTCCGGCAAGGGCCGGTAATAGGCCAGGTACGAGCCGCATACGACGGCTCGCACACCCGTACCAAAATGTTCCCGGAGCGGACCTGCGAGGGGAAAGTAGGCCAGTGTCCGTATTCGCCGACGGATCGCCTGGACGACGCGGGTCGCAGCCGCGGCCGATCTGTCCAGGTCTATATGCGACCAGATCGCGGCGAGGTCGGCCTCGGCCGCGGCCGTCAGCTGGATTTCGAGCGGGCCGCCGATAACTTTCGTCCCATCTCGATGATGCGGTCGATGTCGAAGTCCACGATCCGACCCGCAGCCTCATCGGCCAGTCCGATGGCGATCTCCGCCTTCAGCGCCTCGAACGCCGCCTGCTGCGCCGCCCGCTTCGCCTGCCAGTCGCGCAGCGCCTGCCCCACCACCTCGCTGCTCGATCCATACTGCCCGCCCTCCACCGCGCCGCGTACCAGCGCGGCCAAATCGGCGGGGAGGGTGACGGTCAGGGTTTCCGCATCGGCCATGGGGTCATCCTAGGGCAGCGGCCGCCGCGATCTCAAGCGCTCGCCCGGGCCAGCGATCGGGGCTAGCCTCTCGGCCGAACACGGCCCGCTGGAGGAAACCAACCGCCATGAACCTCGCCCGCTTCCCGCGCATCCGGCTCGGCCACATGCCGACGCCGCTCGAGCCCATGCCGAACCTGACGAAGCATCTCGGCGGGCCGAACCTTTGGATCAAGCGGGACGACTGCACGGGCCTGTCCACCGGCGGCAACAAGACGCGGAAGCTGGAATTCCTCTGCGCCGACGCGATCGCCCAAGGGTGCGACATCCTGATCACCCAGGGCGCCACCCAGTCCAACCACGCCCGCCAGACCGCGGCGGCGGCGGCGAAGCTCGGCCTCGCCTGCCACATCCTGCTGGAGGACCGGACCGGCTATGCCGACCCGGCCTATACCAATTCCGGCAACGTGCTGATGGATCGGCTGCATGGCGCCAGCGTCTCCCGCCGTCCCGGCGGCGCCGACATGCAGGCGGAGATGGAGGCGGTGGC
>JBMOJU010000461.1:0-3642 GCA_049315625.1 Paracraurococcus sp. | reverse complement strand
GTCACCTTCGGGGTCGCCCGCCTGACGCTGGCGCAGACCGGTGCCGATGGGAAGCCGGTCGCCGCTGGCCAGCTCATCGTGCCGCTCGTCCAACTTCCAACCGTGGTCAACGGCCTCGCCGGATTGCTGAAGCAGGTGGAGACACGGATGCGCGAGCAGCAGGCCCAGCAGCAGACGGTGGCCGAGCCCGCCGCCGCGCCTCCGGCCGGTGCCTTCCGCTTCGGCTGAATCTAGGGGCGCGGCGCCCTACGCCGCGCCCGATGCTTCGCGCCGCGGGCTGCTCGCGGCAGCGCTCCTCGCCGCCGGCCCGGCGGCTGGGCGAACGGGCGATCTGCGGACCCGGCTTTCGCGCCTCAGCTGTGGCGCCAATCTGGAACGCTGGTTCCCGGTGGCGCGCGACAACCAATCCCGCCGTCTCGGGCGTGGCTGGTGGCGGGATTTCCGCGCCGCCGGCTTCGACCATGCACGGATGTTCGTCCCCGGGGGGGGCGGCGGCAGCGAGTTGCTGGAGCTGTTCCGCCAGGCGATCGAGGACGCCAACGCCGCCGGACTGCCGATCCTGTTCGGACTGAACGACATCATCCAGCAGGGCACCCCGGCGGTGGAGGAATGGGACAAGCTGGCGTCGCGCGCCCGCTTCTTCGGCAGCCGTACCGACCCGGACATGGTCGCCCTTGCCCCGCTGAACGAGCCGGCCTTCGAGACCACCGCCGCATGGGTGCCCGTGCGGGACAGGATGCTGGCCACGCTGCGTGCCGCAGCACCGCGGCACCTGCTGATCTGGGGGGGGCGCGAATGGAACAGCCTGCGGTCGCTGCTGGAGATCGCGCCGCCCGCCGATCCCTGGACCGTCGCCGAGGTGCATGACTATGCCGGCGGCATCACCGCGGAGGTGCGCCGGCGCTTCGCCGATGCCGCGGCCTGGCGGGACCGCCATCGGATACCGGTCATGGTTGCCGAATACAACGGACCCGGTGGCAACCGGACCGACCGGGCCGCCTGGTCGCGGGACCTGCAGCAGGGACTGCCGGCGCTGCGCGCGCTGGGCCTGCCGGCGACGCTCTGGTCCTATAGCCATGGCAGCTGGTACCGCTTGCAGCCGGGCGACGGCCCGGAGCCCTACCCGGAGGTCAGGGCGCTGCTGCGCTGAGCCGGCTATTTGGCCACGGGGCGCGTCAGCCCGACCGATGGTGATGCTTCCCGCCGGCTGAGAATCCAGCGATTCGCCGGTACCTCCACCCAGCGCCAGGCGCACCAGCCCGTGGCGAGGGTCGCGGCAAAGCCGACCGCCATCAGCAGGGCGCGGCCCTCCGGCCCAGGGGTGGTCAGGCGTAGCACCCCAACCACGGCCGCCTCGACGAAGACCCAGCTGAGATAGATGCCGAAGGAGGCCTCGCCGAGCCGCAGCAGCAGGTCGGGCCGCGCCGGCGCCGCGTTGCGTGGCCCACCCTGCCAGAGGGCAGCCATGACGCCAGCCAGCCCGAGCACGGTCAACGCATCCGCCTCCAGCCAAAGGCCGAGCGGCAGCCCGCCGACCGCCAGCCAGGGCAGCACCGGCGGCAGCCGACCTTCCGTCGCCAGCCGCCCCAGGCCGAGGCCAAGCGCGAATTCGAGGAAGAAGCGCAGGAGGCCGTAGCTGAGAGTGAAGTTCAACGATCCGATCGGCCCGAAGGCGACCAAGGCGGCGAGGCCCAGGAGGGCGGCCGCCGGCACCAACGGTACAGCAATGCGCGGCAGCCGCAGCAGACCGGCGAGCAGCAGCGGGAAGGCGAGGTAGCCGGCCCATTCCACCGACAAGGCCCAGGAGGGGTAGTTCCAGGCAAAATGGTCCGTCGTCTCCCAGCCATGCACCAGGGCCAGCTGAAGCACGAAGTCGCGCGCGCCGAAGCGCGCCGGATCCCGGATGGTGACACCGGCGGCCTGCGCCATGCCGACCAGCACCGCCAGCGCCACCAGCGCGGCCGCATGCAGAGGCCAGATCTTGGCGACGCGGCGCAACAGGAAGCGGCCGATGCCGGCGGTACCGCTCGGTGGCCGCAGGCCATAGCCGAGCCAGAGCGCGAAGCCCGACAGCAGGAAGAAGCCGTCGACGCCGAGATAGCCGCGCCACAGCACCGGCGAGAGCCAGGACCAGGTGTCGGTCACATGCAGCGGCAGGTTGAGGTGATAGAGGATCACCCAGCCGATCAGGAAGAATCGCAGCCGCGTGAGGCCCGCATGCCGCTGTCCCGCACCCGTCGCCTGCATCGCCCCCCACCCCTCACCTGACACAACCCTGATTTGGCCTGTCCCCTGCCCGCATGGGACAACACCGTTGCATGAACATCGCCCTATCGCCCGCGACGCAGCGCCTGATCGCCCTGCTCGGCGCCGCCTTCATCCTGATCGGCGCGGTCGCGATGCCCGAGCGGATGCTGCAGATCGTCCCGCTCATGGTGCTAGTGCTGGCGGCGCTCGCCTTCTACCAATTTCCGCGTGCGCTCGCGGTGGTGCTGGTGCTCTGTTGCGGCCTCGGCCTCGACATCCAGACGTCGATGTCGGCCGGTGTCGGGGGGTCGCTGGGCGCGGCGCTGGTGAAGGTCGTGCCCTTCGCGCTCGCAGGCGCCCTGTTGATCCGCTACGGGCCAGCCAGCGACATCAACTGGCCGTTCCTCACCTTCGTCGCAATCGCCGGCCTCAGCATCGCCATCCTGCCGATCGGCCGGGTCGCCACCAACGCCGACATGGTGCGCAGCCTGATCGGCTCCACTGCGCCCTTCGTGCTCGGCTTCGCGCTGGCGCCGCGCCGGGTCTGGACGCTGCTGATCCGCGGTGCCGCGATCGTGCCCATCATCAGCGCGCTGGTCAGCGTGCTGACCACAGCGGCCGGCGTGTGGCCCTGGTTCGATGTCGGCGGCCGCTTCCAGGGCATGCACACGCCGCCCTTCCTCGGCGGCTTCTGCGTTACCGCGATCTTCGCCGCGACGCTGGAATACCTGCGCGGCTTCAAGCTGCAATGGCTGATCATCGGCGGGCTCGATCTCGCCATCCTGCTGCTGACGCAGGCGCGCGCCCCGCTGATCGCGGTGGCGCTGTTCCTCGGTATCATCTTCCTGTTCTCGAACCGGCAGATCTTCCCGCTGCAGCGGAAGGTCGACCTGGCGATGGGCGGCATGATCCCCGGCCTGCTCGCGCTCGGCCCGGCGATCTACTTCGCCTTTGACCGCATCGCCGGCATGTCGGACAACATGTCGGGCCGCGACATCATCTGGCCCTACTTCATCGAGGCGATCGAGGCGCGGCCGCTGTTCGGCTTCGGCCTCGGTGCCGGCAAGCTGATCGTCAACCCCGAGGACCCGACGATCCGGCTGCTCGGTAGCAATGCAGCGCACAACGAATATCTTCGCCTTTCGGTCGATGCCGGCATCATCGGCTGCGCCGCCATCTTCCTCTCGATCATCCTCTGGGTCTGGAGCGGCGCGCCCATCGCCCCCGCCGCCGCACTGCGCGACACCAGCGCCGTCTTCGCCATCCTGATCGCCGTCCTGTGGCTGAAGGAGCCCTTCACCCGCACCCGCGTCGCCGCCGCGTTGCTCGCAGCTGCGGCCGTGCCGTTGCTACGGCTGGGCTGACCGCGACGCCTAACGAGCGCGCGCGACGATG
>JBMOJU010000460.1:0-3647 GCA_049315625.1 Paracraurococcus sp. | reverse complement strand
CCAACACCAAGGCGATCGACAGCCTGCTGAACTACGAGACGGTGAAGTACTTCGGGAACGAGGCGCACGAGACCCGCCGCTACGACGAAAGCCTGACCCGCTACGAAGCCGCCTATGTGCGGTCCGAGACCTCGCTGAACGCGCTGAACAGCGGCCAGGCGGCGATCATCGCGCTCGGCCTGACGGGGGTGATGCTGCTCGCCTCCCGCGGGGTGGTCGCCGGGCACATGTCGGTCGGCGACTTCGTGCTGGTGAACACCTACCTCATCCAGCTCTACATGCCGCTCAACATCCTCGGTTTCGCCTACCGGGAGATCAAGCAGGGCCTGACCGACACGGAAGCGATGTTCACCCTGCTGGGGGAGAAGCAGGAGGTCGCCGATGCGCCGGATGCCACGCCGCTCCGCCCCGGGCCAGGCGCGCTGGCTTTCGAAGATGTCCGCTTCGCCTACCGGCCGGACCGGCAGATCCTGAAGGGCGTCTCGTTCAGCGTCCCGCCGGGCCGGACGCTGGCGATCGTCGGGCCGACGGGGGCGGGCAAGTCCACCATCTCCCGCCTGCTGTTCCGCTTCTACGACACCACCGCCGGCCGCATCCTGATCGACGGCCAGGGGATCGAGCAGGTGACGCAGTCCAGCCTCCGCGCCGCGATCGGCGTGGTGCCGCAGGACACCGTGCTGTTCAACGACACCATCCGCTACAACATCGCCTATGGCCGCCCCGGCGCGTCGGAGGAGGAGGTGATCCAGGCGGCGAAGCTGGCCCAGGTGCACGACTTCGTCACCAGGCTGCCGGATGGCTACCGCACCATGGTCGGCGAACGCGGCCTGAAGCTCTCGGGCGGGGAGAAGCAGCGCGTCGCCATCGCCCGCACCATCCTGAAGGACCCCCGGATCCTCATACTCGATGAGGCGACGAGCGCGCTCGACACCCGGACGGAACAGGAGATCCAGGCCGCGCTCCGCCTGGTCTCGGCCAACCGGACCACCCTGGTCATCGCCCACCGCCTGTCGACGGTGGTGGAGGCGGACGAGATCATCGTCCTCCAGGATGGCAGCATCGCCGAACGTGGCACGCATGCCGCGCTGATCGCCGCAGACGGGCTCTATGCCGAGATGTGGCGGCGCCAGTCGGAAGCCGTGGCCATGGCCGAGGCCGCCGCCGCGGCACAGATCGCCGCCGATCTCGACCAGCCGCGGGTCGGCCGCGCCGCGGCGGTTGCCGCACCCGGATGACACAGCCCAGGGTTGAGTGCCGTTGCAAGGGGTTTCACGACGGTCCGACCGCCCCTATCTGAGCCGCGACAGGAGGGCGCTGCATGCAATTCGACCCCCAGGGCATGGCCCCGGATGACCTCAGCCATGCCGGCTCGGTGGTGGACAAGGCGATCGAGTACATGATCGACCAGAAGATCGCGCCCATCTCCGTCGCCTCGGCGCTGCTCGGCGGCGCCCTCGGCCTGCTCGCCCGCACCATGGACGACCGCGCCATCGCCGGCGTGCTGCGCAACGCGCTGATGTCGGTGGAAAGCGGCGAACTGCGGGAGATGCGGGACCAGGTGCCGGGCGGCGACCACCACCACCAGTGACCGCCCGCAGCGCTTGACTCGGCCAAGGGCCCGCGTCATACGCCGCAACCTTCATCGACCACCCGCGCGCGGCGGCCCCCGCCGCGCGCTGCTGTTTTCGGGATTAGCACCATGGCCCGCCGCTGCGGCATCACCGGCAAGGGCGTCCTGACGGGTAACAACGTCAGCCACGCCAACAACAAGACGCGTCGCCGCTTCCTGCCCAACATGCAGGAGACGTCGTTCTTCTCCGACGTGCTGGCGACCAGCATCCAGCTCCGGCTGACGGTGAACGGCATCCGCACCATCGAGCACAATGGCGGCCTCGACGCCTTCCTGCTCGGCACGCCGAACCGCAAGCTGCCCGAGGAAGCGCAGGTCCTGAAGCGCCGCATCGTCCGCGCCCAGGCCAAGAAGGCCGCCTCCGCCGCGGCCTGAGGGCGGATGGCCCGGCGACGGGCGTCCTAAGCCTTCCTTCACGGGACCCAGGATAAGGCCGGGCATATGCCCGGCTTTTTTCTTGCCTGCCTCCTGCTGGCGCCCGCCATCATCCTCGCGCTCCGGCGCGCCCGCAGCCTCGCCCGCCGGCTCCAGGCGGCGGAGGACGTCGGCGATGCCTTCCGCCGCCAGGCGGAAGGCCGCGGCCGCTGCCTTGGCCTGGTGGCGCGGGAACTCCAGGGACCGGGCCTTGCGCTGCTCGGTCAGGCCGCGCGGCTGCCGGACGACCCGGCGCTGGCCGTCGCCGCCGCGGCGCAGCAGATGCTGCGCCTGTCGGACGACATCGCGGAATACCTGGCGGTGGAGGCCGGCCCGCGCCGGCTGGTGCCGGAGGCCGTCGCCCTCGCCCCGCTGCTCGAGGATGCGGTGGCGGAGGTCGTGGCCCGGCTCGGCGCGGGGCGGCGGGACTGGCGGCTGGCCGCCGAGTTCGCCGGGCTGACCCTGCAGGCCGACCGCCGCGCGCTGCATGGCGCGCTGACACAGGTGCTGGCGCGCACCGCCCGGCTGACGCGGGATGGCGATTCGATCGACCTGCGGCCGGTGCTTACCGAGGAGTCGCTGGCGATCGTGGTGGAGGATGAGGGCGCCGGCCTGCCTGCCGCCGACCTCGCCACCGGGGCGCCGGGCGGCACGCGTGGCCTCGGCCTCGGCCTCGCCATCGCCCGCTCCCTGGTCGAAGCGCATGGCGGCAGCCTGCGGCTGGAAGCCCGGCCGGGGGTGGGCGCCCGGGCCTGGCTTACCCTGCCGCGGGCAAGGCTGCTTCCAGCGCCGCCGGGCCCGGCTCCGGCGCGGCGCCTGGTGCCGGCCTAGGCGCCGGCGGGTCCACCGCATCCAGCGTGGCCGCCAGTCGCCGGGCGCAATCGATCCAGCGCTCATACTCGTCCGGATCGGCTGTCGCGGCGCGCGCCGCCGTCGCCGCCACCGTCGGCAGCAGCCGCAGCACGGCGGCCAGCGTCGCGCGATCGCGGTCGGTCGCCAGGGTCGCGGCGAAGCCGCCGGTCAGCATCGCCTCGGTCAGTTGCAGATAGGGGCCGAAGGCATCCTCCGGGGTCGGCGGCCAGTGCTCGAACACCACCGGCCAATCCGGCCGCAGGCGGAATTCGAGCACCGGCACCGTCCCGTTCAGCGCCAGCTTGCAGCGCAGCCGCAGCCAGGCATGCCGGCCGGCCCGGACACCCTCCATCAGCAGGTCGATGTGCCGGTAGCTGCCGCCTGCTTCGGAATAGCATTCCAGCAGCCGCACCGCGGCGACGACCGGCGCGGCAACGGCGGGCCCTTGCGGCAGGGCCGGCGGCGCCGCGGCCTGCTGCTCCGTCGCGGGCGGCGGCTGCACCGCCCGGGTGCCGAACAGCCGGGCGATCTCCACCCACAGCACCTGCTCCGGCGCCGACCCGAGGTTGCGCACCACCAGCGCCACCACCGCCTGCCGCGGCGCATCGGGCGGCAGGGCCAGCGCCAGGCGGCAGAGGCCATCGCCGAGCCCGCCGCCATGCCAGCCGGACCAGCGGGCGCCGGGCGCGGTGGTGGAGAGATCCGCCTCGGCCTCGATCCGCGTCCCTTCCGGCTGCAGCCCGAGCGCGGC
>JBMOJU010000459.1:0-3651 GCA_049315625.1 Paracraurococcus sp. | reverse complement strand
TGTCGTCGCTGAACTGGCCGCGCAGGAAGGTCTCCAGCCGGGTGATCCAGCGTGCCGGCACGGTCGGCGCGCCGCCCCGCCGCGCGGCGCGGGACAGCACCGCATCCGGCGCGGCGCAGGCCGCCAGCAGGAAATCGGCGCAGACCCGGCCGATCCGCGCCTCCGGCTCCGGCAGGCCGAAATCCTTGCGCATCGGCCGGCTCATCCAGGGGCCGGGATCGGTCGCCAGCGGCCAGACCGCCTCGTCCAGCGCGCCCAGCACGACACGGTCGAAATTCAGCAGCCGGGCCTCCAGCAGGCCGAGGATCTCGACCCGCGGATGGGCGCCCGAGTCGCGGCCGCGGGTGGCGCGCAGGCTGGGCGCTGCCGCGCCCTCCATCGCCGCGTCGAACAGCGCCGGCCAGGCAGCCGGGGAAATCGGCGGCAGCGCCGCCATGGCCGGGTCCAGCGCCGCCAGATGCGCCGCCAGCGCCTCGCCCTCCTGCCCGGCATAGAGGCGGAGGCCGCCGGCGAGCTCGGCATCGCCGGCCAGCGCCTCGGCCGCCGCCAGGTGTGCCGCCAGCAGGCCGGCGGGCGGCCGGGCCGGGCTGTCCGGCAGGCTGGCGAAGGGGCCGAGCGCGGCGTCCAGCGTGTCGAGCAGCGCGGTGACCTCGGCCAGCGCCTCGGCGTCCCGCGCCCGCGCCAGGGCGGCGGCGGCGGCGGCGCGGAGGCCGGCGATCCCCGGCGCCGGGCGCGGGCCACGCAGCGCGGCGCGTTCCAGCCGGCGCACCGCGCGCAGCCAGTCGCCGCGGTCGCGCCCGCCGGCGCAGAGCGGGTGCTTCAGCACCGCCAGCAGCGGCACCGGCGCCAATTCCGCCGCGGCCATGCGGGCGAGCAGCCGGAGGAAGCCGCCGGCCGGCGTCTCGCCCAGCGGCTCGCCGGCGGAATCATCCGCCGTCACGCCATGCCGGGCCAGCTCCGCCGAGACGCGCCGCGCCAGGTCGCGGTCGGGGGTGACGAGGGCGACGCGGGCCGCCGGATCCTCCAGCGCCTCCCGCAGGGTCAGCGCGATCGCCGCCGCCTCGGCCTGGGCGTCGGGCGCGGTGAGCTGGGTCAGCCCCGCCAGCGCCGGCCGCCAGGCGGAGGGGCGGCGGGATTGCCAGGCGGGCAGGCCATCGGCCGGGCGCAGCGCCATGCCCAGCAGGGCGGGGCGCTCGGCCGGCACCGACAGCGGCACCGCCGCCGCGTCCAGGCAGCCGGGCCAGCGCCGTACCTGGTCCTGCGTCGCGCCGAGCCGTTGCAGCAGCCGGTGCTGGCCGCAGAAGGGATGCGTCGGCGCATCGTGGATCGCCGCCCAGATGCGGGGCTCGAGGCTGCCGGCATCCAGCCCGTGCAGCACGACGCAGCCTTCCGGCAGTTGCGTCGCCACCACCCGCAGCAATTCCTCGGCCGCCGGGATGGTGCCGCCGACGCCGATGCCGGCGGCGATCACCGGGTCGCGCGGCGGGTCCTGCTGCCAGGCCCGGGTCTGCGCCCGCAGCGCCTGGGCGCGGCGCATGCCGATATCCAGCAGTCCCTCGGCGTCGAGCCAATGCTGCCAGGCGGCCAGCACGCCGCGCAGGAAGGTCAGGGTGATCTGCCAGTGCGTCGCATGCGCCTCCGGCACCAGCCGTTCCAGGCGCTCCAGCCAGTGCTCGTTCAGCGCGTCCGGCGTGCTGCCGGCCAGCAGGTCGAGGTCCTTCTCCTCCAGCGCGATCTCGTCCAGCAGGGTGGCCAGCGCGCCGGCCAGCGACCAGGCCTGCTCCGGCGTCGCCGGCCCGCCGCGGTCGCGCGGCAGCCGGGCGATGAAGCCGGTCAGCACCGCCTGGCGGCGCAGCGGCTCCACCGCCGGCGGCAGGTCGAGCAGCACGGGCAGGGCGAGTTCGTCGGCATCCTCGGTCGAGAGCCCGGCCAGCGCCCGCATCCGCGGCAGCAGCAGGGTCCGGCCTTCGGCGGCGCGCAGGAACGCCACCCGCAGCCCGCGGGCCGAACGCCGCGTCGGCAGCAGGATGGTGACGCGGGAGAGCCGCTCCGGCGCATCGCCCGGGATGGACCGCAGCACGCCGGCGGCGAGGCAGTCGAGGAACGGCCGGTGGGCGGGGATGTCGTAAAGCTTCACCCGGCCCCCCTGGCGTGCCGCAGGTTCAGAACAGCGCCCGGACCAGCCCCTGCCGCATGGCGCTTTCGGACCGCTCCAGGTCGTCCGGCGTCGAGAGATGGAACCAGACCCCGTCATGCACCAGGGCAAACAGCCGCCCCGATTCGATCGCCCGATCATACAGCAGGTTCAGGCTGAATTTCCCAGCCGGCGCATCGCCGAACAGCGCGGGCGAGAGGATCTGGACGCCGGCGAAGACATAGGGCGCCAGCTCCCGCTCCTTCGGCCGCCGCACCCGGCCCAGCGGGTCGAGCAGGAAGTCGCCGCGGCCGACCTCACCCTCCACCTGGGCGCTGCGCACCACCAGCAGCAGCCCGTCCATCGTCGCCGGGTCGAAGGCGGCGGCCATGCGGCCCAGCGCCTGGCGCGGCCCGTCCAGCCAGACGCTGTCGCCATTGGCCACCACGAAGGGGCCATCCCCCAACAACGGCAGCGCCTGGGCGACGCCGCCGCCGGTCTCCAGCAGCGTGTCCTCCCGCTGCAGGGTCACCACCGGCCGCGCCCGGCCGGCGACCGCGGCTTCGAC
Organism: Paracraurococcus sp.; assembly: GCA_049315625.1. Lineage (GTDB taxonomy): Bacteria > Pseudomonadota > Alphaproteobacteria > Acetobacterales > Acetobacteraceae > Paracraurococcus. Next base: position 949 of record JBMOJU010000459.1, on the reverse strand, counting down.
CTGGCCGGCGTGCCAATGCGCGTTCACCACCGCCTGGCCCACCCCCGCCGCCTCCAGCCGGTCCAGCGCATGGTCCAGCAGGCTGCGGCGGTTCAGGGTCAGCAGCGGCTTGGCGGTGGTCTCGGTCAGCGGCCGCATGCGCAGGCCCAGCCCCGCCGCGAGCACCATCCCGTGGGTCAGCGTGATCACGCGGCGGCACTCCGGCACGGGGGGGAGGGGATCATGCGCCCTTCCTACGCCGTGCCCGGCCCGGGTGGAACACCCGCCAGGCGTCAGCCGGGTGCAGGATTGCGCCGCAGCGCCTCCGGCACATGGGCGTCGAGGAAATCCCGCAACGGCGCGCAGGCCGGCTGCGACAGCGACCGCGCCAGCAGCGCCCAGCAGCGCGGGCCGTGCTTCAGGTAGCCCGGCTTGCCGTCCCGCCGGTCGAGCCGGACCCAGAGCGCGGCGACTCGCAGATGCCGCTGCGCGCCGCAGGCCGCCATGGCGCCGAGGAAGGCGCCGCGGTCGAGCCCGGGCCGGGCATTCAGGTAGGCCGCCAGCGCCGCCCGCCGCGCCGTGGCCGGCACGTCCCGCCGGGCATCCTCGACCAGCGAGATCACGTCATAGGCCGGGTGGCCCAGCGCGCCGTCCTGGAAATCGAGGATGCCGGTGCGGCGCGGCCCGTCGCGCGCTTCCAGCCGCATCAGGTTGGCCGGGAAATAGTCGCGGTGGACGAAGCCCGTGGCGCCGGCGAAGGGCGCCAGCATGGCGTGGATGGCGGCGTCGAGCTCGGCGCGGACCGCCTCCGACGGGGCAGCGCCGAAGGCGGCCGGCCACCACCAGTCGAGGAAGGTCGCCGCGGTGGCGCGGGCCATCGCCGCGGCATCCCAGGCCGGCAGGCCGGGTGGCACGGGGGCGGCGTGCAGCGCGGCCAGCGCCCCGGCCGCCTCCACGTACAGCGGCACCG
>JBMOJU010000458.1:0-3661 GCA_049315625.1 Paracraurococcus sp. | reverse complement strand
CGAGGGCCTGCTGGAGGCCTGGACGCCGATCCGCGCCTATTGGTCGGCACCCGACGATGCCAGCAAGCGGGAAGCGCTGCGGCCCTTCACCACGCTCGACGTAACCAGGTTTCAGTACCTGCACGGCGTGCCAGACCCGACGCTGGTCTCGCCGGATGGCTGGACGCATGACCAGGCGCGGCTCGACCGCCCGGGCAATGCGGAGATCCAGCTCGACCTGTTCCGCGACTACGCCGCCAACGTGGCGAAGTACCCGGAATGGCAGGCCGCCTTCCGCCGGCATCGCTGGCCGACGCTGGTGACCTGGGGGAAGCACGACCCCTTCTTCGGCCCGGCCGGCGCCGAAGCCTTCCGCCGCGACCTGCCGGTCGAAGCGGTCCACCTGTTCGATACCGGCCACTTCGCGCTGGAGACCCACGCGGCCGAGATCGCCCCGCTGATCGACGGCTTCCTGGCGAAGCACGCCCGCTGAACAACCCGACCATCCAGGAGAACGTGACATGGCCAACCTGAACCTCGTCGACGACGATGTCGCCGCCACGCGCGCCAGCTTCGAAGGCCTGCGGAAGCAGATCGGCCTGGTGCCGAACCTCTACCGCGTCGTCGGCAACTCGCCGGCCGCGCTGCAGGGGCATCTGGGCCTCGCCGGGGCGCTCGGCCGTGGCGTGCTGGCCGCGCCGCTGCGCGAGCAGATCGCGCTGCTGAGCGCGGAGACCAATGGCTGCGACTACTGCCTTTCAGCGCACAGCGTGATCGGCGCCGGCGCCGGGCTGGACGTGGCGGCGATCGAGGCCGCGCGCCACGGCGGAGCCGCGGCCGCCCGCGACAAGGCGGCGCTCGACCTCGCCCGCGCGCTGCTGGCCAACCAGGGCCGCAACGCGCAGCAGGAGCTGGCAGCCGTGAAGGCCGCCGGCTGGGACGATGCGGCGATCGTCGAGATCGCCCACCACGTCGCGCTGAACGTGCTGACCAACACGGTCAACACCCTGGCCGACACGCCGATCGACTTCCCGGTGCGCCACACCGGCCGCTGAGCAACGCGGAGGGGGCCGCGGCCTCCTCCGCTCCACGCCGCTTGAGGAGTTCGCCGCCATGGGCAGGCATTTCGCGCAGATCGCCTTTACCCCCGCCGTGCAGGCAGAACAGGAAGCGCTCGGGTCGCTGCCGCATTTCGCGCAGGTGGCGACGATGGGGCGCGACGACAGCGTGCTGACCGCGCGCGAGGCCGGCTACATCCACGCGCGCGACAGCGTCTACATGGCCACGGTCTCGGAGACCGGCTGGCCCTATTTGCAACATCGCGGCGGCCCGCCCGGCTTCGTGCGGGTGCTGGATGAGCGGACCATCGGCTTCGCCGATCTGTCGGGCAACCGGCAGCACATCTCGGTCGGCAACCTGGCGAACAACGACCGCGTGTCGCTGTTCTTCATGGACTACGCCAACCGCCGCCGGCTGAAGCTGCTGGGCCATGCGCGGGTGGTGCGGGACGACCCCGCGCTGCTGGCGCGGCTGACGCCGCCGGGCGCCGAGCGGCTGGCAGAAAGCGCGGTGCTGATCGAGGTGGCGGGATATGACTGGAATTGCCCGCAGCACATCACGCCGCGGTTTTCGGCGGAGGAGTGGGAGGCGATGCGGGCGTAGCGGCGCGCCCACCCCGGCCCTCCCCCGCGAGCGGGGAGGGAGTCGTCCCCCCCCCGCACCTTGCGAGGGGAGGCCGGGAAGGGGGTGCCGCGCCCCCTCAGTCCGGCCGGATCCCCGCCTGCTTTACCACCGTCGTCCAGGCCGCCGTCTCCCGTGCCATGCGGGTGGCGACGAAGCCGGCATCGGCGAAGGCGGCGAAGGTCCCGGCCTCCTCCGCCCGCCGCTGCACGCCGGGATCGGCCAGCACCCCGCGCAACTCGGCCGCCAGCCGTGCCAGGATCGGCGCCGGCGCGCCGACCGGCGCCAGCAGCGGGAACCAGCTGTCGATCGGGATCGGCTCGAAGCCCTGCTCGATCAGGGTCGGCACCTCCGGCAGCGCGCGGTGGCGTTCCTCCCCGGTCGTGGCGATCGGCCGCAGCCGGCCATCCTTGAAGAAGCCGAGCACCGGTGGCGGGCTGTTCATGTAGAAATGCAGCCGCCCGGCGAGAAGATCCGTGATGGTCTCGCCGGTGCCGCGATAAGGCACGTGGACGATGTCGATGCCCGTCCGCAGCTTCAGCAATTCGCAGCCGAGGTGGTGCAGCGAACCATTGCCGGAGGAGCCGTAGTTCAACTGCCCCGGCCGGGTCTTCGCATAGGCGACGAACTCGGTCAGCGTCCGCGCCGGCACCGAGGGATGCACCATCATCACCTGTGGCGAGTTGGTGATCTGCGCAATGGGCAGCAGATCCTTCCCCGGGTCGTAATCGGCGACGCCTTCGACCGCCGGCTTGCCGGTCAGCGTGCCCGAATAGGCGACGATCAGCGTGTGGCCATCCGGCCGCGCGCGGATGGCGGCGAGCATGCCGATGGCGCCGTTGCCGCCCGGCCGGTTCTCGACGATCACCGATTGGCCGAGCCGTTGGCCGAGCGGCTCGGCCACCAGCCTTGCCGCGAAATCGGTGCCGCCGCCGGCCGGCGAGGCGACCAGCAGGGTGACGGGGCGCGACGGCCAGGCCTGCGCCCGCGCCGCCGGTGCAAACAGCAGCGCGGGCGCCGCCAGGATCGCGCGCCGCTGCATCACACCGGGCCGGATGCGGTGAAGCCGCCGTCGACCACGATCTCCGTCGCGGTGATGAATTTCGCCTCGTCGCTCACCAGGAACAGCACGGCATGGCCGATGTCCCAGCCGGTGCCCATATGCCCCATCGGCACACTGGCGTTGCGCTTGGCGATCAGCGCCTCCGCGTCGTTGGCGCCCAGCTGGCGCACCAGGCGATGTTCGACCAGCGGCGTGTGCATCAGCCCCGGCACCACGGTGTTGCAGCGGATGCCCTTCTTCGCGTACCCCATCGCCACCGACTTGGTGAAGGCGATGATGCCGGCCTTGCTGGCGGAATAGGCGCTGTGCACCCGCCCCGTCCCCATGCGCAGCCCGGCGACGGAAGAGATGTTCACCACCGCGCCCTTCGCCTGCGCCTCCATGTGCGGCAGCACGTATTTGCAGCCGAGGAAGGCGGTTTTCAGGTTGAGGTCGATCTGCGTGTCCCAGGCGTCCTCCGTCATCTCCACCGGACCGCCGGGGGCGGAGCCGCCGACGTTGTTCACCAGGATGTCGATGCGCCCGAAGCGGGCGATGCAGTCGGCGACCGCGGCCTCCACCTGCTCCGCTACCAGCATGTCGCAGCGATGCGCGATGGCGGTGCCGCCCTCGCCTACGATGATGTCGCGCGTCTCGGCGGCGGCGGATTCGGTGATGTCGATGCCGAAGACCTTCGCGCCGGCGCGGGCCAGCAGCACCGCTGTCGCCTTGCCGTTGCCCCAGCCGGGGCCAACCGAGCCGGCGCCGGTCACCAGCGCCACCTTGCCGTCGAGCCTGAACAATTCTTCCTCCGTTGATGCTTGTTGGGCGTAGGCAAGGTTGGGGAGGGAAAAGTATTCCCTCCCCAAACCCCACCCTTCCTTTTTGTGGGCTTGTCACTCGCCACGCGGCGAATGCCGAGTCAGAGAAATAGAGGAGGGTCCAGGGAGGATACTTCCT
>JBMOJU010000457.1:0-3666 GCA_049315625.1 Paracraurococcus sp. | reverse complement strand
CGGCTACGCCCCCGGCGGCCTGAACGACATCGTCAGCCGCGCCATGGCCCAGGCCCTCACCCCCATCCTCGGCCAGTCCGTGGTGGTCGAGAACCGCCCCGGCGCCAATGGCAGCCTCGGCGCCACCGTCGCCGCCCGCGCCGCGCCGGATGGCCACACCCTCTGGATGGGCATCGTCGACACCCAGGCCATCAACCCCTTCGTCTTCAAGCAATTGCAGTACAACCCGGCGACCGACTTCGCCCCGATCAGCCTGGTCGCCCGCTTCCCCTTCGCCCTCGTCGTCGGCCCCTCCCAGCCGAAGCTCGGCAGCTTCGAAGCGCTGGTCGCCGCGGCCAAGGCCGAGCCCGGCAAGCTCACCTATGCCTCCTGGGGCGTCGCCAGCACGCCGCATCTGGCGACGGAACGCATGCTCCGCGCGCGGGGGATCGAGATGCTGCATGTGCCCTTCACCAGCCAGGCGCCGGCGATGCAGGCCGTCATGGCCGGCCAGGTGGATTGCTTCGCGCTGCCCGCCGGCGGCGCCGAGAGCATGACGCGCGACGGCAAGACCCGCGCCGTCGCCGTCATGGCGCAGCGCCCGCTGGAGATCATCCCCGGCGCGCCGCTGATGAAGGATCTGGGGGTCGAGCTGACCTCGGGCCTCTGGAAGGCGATCTACGCCCCGGCGAAGACCCCGCAGCCGATCCTCGACCAGCTGAACCAGGCGGTGCACCAGGCCATGCAGGCCCCCGCCTTCATCGAGGTGGTGCGCCAGCAGGGCACGGTGCCCGAGCCCACCACGCCCGAGGCGCTCGCCGCCTTCGGCGCCGCCGAGAGGGTCGCCTGGGGCGCCGTGGTCAAGGCCACCGGCGCGACGCTCGACTGAAGGGGGCGGCCGCCCCCGCCCTTAAGCGACGAAGACCAGCAGCAGCAGCAGCAGCACGACCACGGCGACGACGCCGTAGGTGACGAACTGGGTGAAGCCCTCCCAGCCCCGGGTATGGGTCTCGATGATATCCTTGGCTTCGACCGCCGCGAATTCGTAATGCTGCTGCTCGGCCACGGCTGCTGTCCCTATCCGATCCGGTGCGCCCGTTTAGGAAGCGTGGGCGGTTCCGGCAAGGGGTTGCGCAGCGCCGCCTCGGGCGCGGCGGCGTCCGCCACCACGGCGCGGCCTGCCGCGACCCGTACCCGCCCGGCTGCCAGCCAGCCGAGCGCCGCCGGGTAGATCCGGTGCTCCTGCTCCAGCACCCGCGCCGCCAGCGTCGCCGGCGTGTCGTCGGCCCGCACCGGCACCGCGGCCTGGGCGAGGATCGGTCCCTCATCCACCCCGGCGCTGACCAGGTGCACCGTGCAGCCATGCAGCCTGACGCCGGCCGCCAGCGCCCGCTCATGCGTCTCCAGCCCCGGGAAGGCCGGCAGCAGGGACGGGTGGATGTTGACCAGCCGGCCCGCCCAGCGTTCGACGAAGCCCGGCGTCAGCACCCGCATGAAGCCGGCCAGCGCGACCAGCCCGATGCCGTGCGCGGCCAGCACCGTCTCCATCGCCGCCTCGAAGCCCGGGCGGTCGCCGCGGTGGGCGCGGCTCTCGACCACCGCGGTGGGCACGCCTGCCGCCGCCGCGCCGGCCAGGCCGGCGGCATCGGCGCGGTTCGAAAGCACCAGGGCGATCTCGGCCGGGTAGGCCGGGTCGGCGGCGGCGTCCAGCAGCGCCGCCATGTTGGACCCGCGGCCGGAGATCAGGATGGCGGTGCGGACCCGCGCCGATCCGATGACCGGAGGGCCGGACGGCCCGGAGGTCTCGCTTGGATCGGCTTGTCCGTCCGCCATCAGCGCGGCCAGCCGGCGGCCAAATTGTCGATGCGGATGCCGCCGCCGCCGGCTTCGAGCTGGCCGATGCGGAACACCGCCTCCCCGGCCGCGGCCAGCTGGGCGATCGCCGCCTCGGCCTCCGCCGCGGCGACGACGACGACCATGCCTATGCCGCAGTTGAACACCCGCAGCATCTCATCCGCCGCGACATTGCCCGCCGTCGCCAGCCAGGCGAAGACCGGCGGCACCGGCCAGGCGGCGCCGTCCAGCGCGGCGGTCACGCCCGCCGGCAGCACCCGCGGCAGGTTGCCCGGCAGCCCGCCGCCGGTGATGTGCGCCGCGGCCTTCAGCAGGCCGGCGCGGTGCAGCGCCAGCAGCGGCTTCACGTAGATCCGCGTCGGCGCCAGCAGCGCCGCGCCCAGCGTCTCGCCCGGCGCGAAGGGCGCCGCATCGGCCAGCGTCAGCCCCGCCGCTGCCACCACCCGCCGCACCAGGGAGAAGCCGTTGGAATGCACCCCGGCCGAGCCCAGCCCGAGCAGCACGTCGCCGGGGCCCACATCCTTCGGCAGCAGCGCGTCGCGCTCCGCCGCGCCGACCGAGAAGCCGGCGAGGTCGTAATCCTCCGCGGCGTACATCCCCGGCATCTCGGCCGTCTCGCCGCCGACCAGCGCGCAGCCGGCCTGGCGGCAGCCCTCGGCGATGCCGGCGATGACGTCCCGCGCCTGCGCCAGCCGCAGCTTCCCGCTGGCGAAGTAGTCGAGGAAGAACAGCGGCTCGGCGCCCTGCACCACCAGGTCGTTGACGCACATGGCGACGAGGTCGATGCCCACCGTCGCATGGCTGCCGGCGTCGATGGCGACGCGCAGCTTGGTGCCGACACCGTCGGTCGAGGACACCAGCACGGGGTCGCGGAACCCCGCCGCCTTCAGGTCGAACAGCGCGCCGAAGCCGCCGAGGCCGCCCATGGTGCCGCGGCGGTCGGTGGATTTCGCCAGCGGCTTGATCGCCTCGACCAGCGCGTCGCCGGCATCGATATCCACCCCGGCCTCGCGGTAGGTCAGGCTGGCGGGCGGCGGCGTGGGGTCCGGGGGAAGGGTCAGGGCGGCCTCCGATCGGCTGGGGGGCAGGGCGTCACGGCCTTGGTCGCCGCGCCCTACGCGGCCGGCGCGCGCAAGTCCAGACCGCTCTGCCGCGACGGTCCGCCGCGGCCCCGCCGACGCGCCTCCGGCGTGGCCTCTCCGGCGCGCCTCTGGCGCGGCCCCTCCGCGCGCCTCTGGCGCGACCGCGATTCGCCCTGACCCGCCGCGGTCTGCTAACCGTAAGGTAGGAGCGCCGTGGCAGGCTGGCGGCACGGGCCGCGGCCGCGACGGGCCGCAGAGTCGCCCGGCGGGGAGGAGGAGGGCCGATGCCCGGATGCAGCAGGGGCGTGACGCGGCTGGCCGCAGCGGGGTTGCTGGCCCTGGCGGCCATGCCGGCCGTCGCCCAGGTGCCGCCGCCCTTCGCCGGACAGCCGGCGGTGGCGGCCGAGCCCGCCGCGGCCGCCGTCGGCCTGACCCAGCGCGGCATCCCGGCCGAAGCGAGCGCCGAGAACGGGGTGCTGGCGAAGGAACGCGCGCTGGCCGCCGGCCGCCGCGCCGCCTGGGACCGGCTGCTGGCCGAAGCCGGCACCACCGCCGCCCCCCTCTCCGATTCGCAGATCGACGACATGGTGAACTCCATCGTCATCGAGCAGGAGCGCACCTCCCCCACCCGCTACAGCGGCCGGATCACGGTGAACTTCAACGCCACCCGGGTGCGCGGCGTGCTCGGCAGCCGGGTGCCCGGCCTCGCCCCCGCCGCCGCTGCGCCGGGCGCGCCGGCCGCCGGCCCGCC
>JBMOJU010000456.1:0-3669 GCA_049315625.1 Paracraurococcus sp. | reverse complement strand
TCAGATGGTCCTTGCCGGATGTGAAATCCTCGATCGTCGCATGGCCGTCGCCGGCAGCCAGGACGAAGAGGTCGTTGCCCGCCCCGCCGGTCAGGTCGGCCGCACCCTTGCCGACATAGAAGGTGTCGGAGGCCGCGCCGCCCCTTGCCGTGACGCTGCCGGTGCCGGCGTGCAGCACCAGCCGCACGCTGCCCTCCACCGTCACGCTGTCGGTGCCGGCACCGGGATAGATGTCGGCCGTCGAGTACCTGCCGTTGTAGGCGGGGTTGTAGAGGCTGCCATTGCCGGTCGCGTCCGCCGCGGCAAGCGGCGAAAGCCCGACCGCCGTGACATGCACCGTGTCGTTCCCCGCGCCGGTGCGGATGGTCATGGTATTGTTGGCGCCCGCGGCGTCGCTATGCGCCACCCAGGTGATGGTATCGTTGCCGTCGCCGGTGATGATGCTGCCGTACTTCGCGGTGATGACCATCAGGTCGAGACCGGTCTTCCCCGCCGCATGCAGATCGAGCGACATCTGCTCGATCGTGTCGAAGGCGAGGTGCGTGGCGTTGGTCGCGGCCCAGCTGGTCGGTGCCGACTGCGCGGTGAGCACGCCGCCCCAGGGCAGGTTGCCGCCGAAGGTGTGGTAGTCCTGGCCGCCGAAGCTGGCGTGGCCTTCCCAGACATCGGCCGTCTGGCCCCAGGTCCCAGGCTTGCCGAACTGCATCGCCGGGGTGGTGTCGGCGACTGTCCCGCCACCGCCGCCGGTCGTCAGGTCAGGCCCGGAGAAAAGCTGTCGGAACACCGCCCCCGCATTCGGCTGGGTCCCGTCGGACAGCTTGCCGGGGTAGGCGGCGTCAGAGTTCCAGTAACCCTCGTACTTGACGTTGTGGCTGTCGAACCACGCCTTCACCTGCTGGATGTAGGGTCCGGCATTGTCGGACATGATGCCCCATTCGGGGTAGGCGGTCGGCTTGCCGTGTGCCGCGGCGAATTGCTCGATCCAGGCGAGGCCGTGCGGGCGGTTGACCTCCCAGGCCCAGGCGGTGGCCGGGTCGGTCGAATCGCCGGCATTGATATCCCAGTAGAAATCCTCGGAGATGGTGTCGACATAGGCGTCGCCGGGATAGGCGGCGGCCGGATCCATCACATCCGTCGCGGCGATGTTCCAGTCGAATTTGAAGCGGCTGTCGACGCTGCGGAAGGTGTCCACGAATTGCCGGAAGGCATCGACATAGGCCTGCTCATGGCCGATGGCGGACCACGGGTACCAGTTGCCGGTCATCTCCCAGCCGACGCGGACATTGATCTCGGCATCCTGCGGGCGGGAGGCGGCGAGGGCCTGCGCGACGGTCCGGTAGTAGCCGTCGAAGGCGCCGGTGGCGGCCTGCTCCAGCGTCGTGCCGTTCACCACCAGCGGCACGGTCCAGTAGACGGGGCGGTCGATCGCGCTCCAGACCCCCGCCGCCCATTGCGCACTGCCGGTGAAATCCGCCCAGCTGACCTGGCCAACGAAGCCGGTGATCATGTCGACCTTGCGGCCCAGCCAGGCCTCGAAGTCGAGGATCTGCTGCGGGTCGTTCTCGCCATACACGCCTAGCAGGGTCACGGTTTTCTCCTTTTACGGGAAACACGGTTAGGTGTTTCAACCTTTTGGAGAATATGCGGACGAGCACGCCTCATCAACCCTTGGTAGATTGACTGATTGTATGTTTTCCACCATTTCAGCGGCGCTGAGGGGAATCGAGCGGTCGACCGGCCGCCTTCTCAATCCATGGCTGATGCACCGATGATCGCGGACAACAATGCCGCAGCGCACAAATACGGGCTTGCACCAGCCATCATCCTTGCCGATAGTCTGGCCTTACCAGCGGCAGGAACGGCAGTTTCTACTTGGCGCATATATCGTACGGGGAGCCCATTCGCCGAAACGGTGCTGCTTCTAGTAGGTCATGTAGCCGCGTCATTGAGCAGCCATGGCGCTCCCGTAGCGGTGACTTCGAGTCCAGGAGGCAAGCAAAGGTGCCCGACAAGGCGGCGATGGCGACCCCTTTCACCACCGGCGGTGCGGAGCCCCCAGGCCTCGGCGGCTCCAACCGACACGGCCCCGGCCCGCCCGGAACCAGCGGCCTCATCGCCATGCTCCCGGCACCCTGGACCGGGCCCGGCCCATTGGACCTGGCCGTGGAGGCGACCCGGCCGGCGCTGAAGCGCGCCCTGGACGTGGTTGGCGCGGCGCTGCTCCTGCTGCTCGCCCTGCCGGCCTTTCTGACCATCGCCCTGCTGGTGCGGCAGGATGGCGGGCCGGCCTTCTTCAGCCATACCCGCGTCGGTCGCGGCGGCCACCGCTTCGGCTGCCTGAAATTCCGCACCATGGTCCCGGACGCCGAGCAGCGCCTCGCCGCGCTCTGGCTCTCCGACCCCGCGCTGCGGGCGGAGTGGGAGGCGACGCGCAAGCTGCGGCACGACCCGCGCATCACCCGCATCGGCCGCGTCCTGCGCGCCACCAGCCTCGACGAAGTGCCACAGCTGCTGAACGTGCTGCGCGGGGAGATGAGCCTGGTCGGCCCACGCCCGGTCACCGCCGCCGAGCTCGGCACCCAGTACGGCCACGCGGCGCTGCACTACATGTGCGTCCGCCCCGGCCTGACCGGCGCCTGGCAGGTCAGCGGCCGGTCGGAGGCGAGCTACGCAAGGCGCGTCGCCCTCGACATCGACTATGTCCGATTTCCCTCGCTCCGCACCGACCTGGCGATCCTGCTGCGCACCCCGCTGGTGGTGCTGCGCCGGCGCGGCGCCTACTGACCCCTGGGGGAGGTTGCCCGATGATGATCGGCCTTTTCGTCTTCCCCCGGCCTCGCCTTGGTGCCGCGCCGCCGCCGGATGCGCCGGCGCATCCCCCGCCGGCACCTGCACCGGCCGACTGGCAGACCGACCTGGACGATGTGTTCTACGGGCTGGTGACCGAACGCCGTGCCCCACGTTGGTGGCAGGTGCCCGAGGCACTGCGCGCGGGACCGCGCCGCCAACCCTGAAGCGTTACCGCCCGCGCAGCGTGAGCACCCGGCGCTTGGCGTCGATGAGCAGCCCGCCGGGGATGAGGTTCAGCGTGTGCAGCCCGTCCGGCCACGGCCAGTCCGCGCCGGGCTCCAGCCGGCGCACCGCGACCTCCGAATAGGCCTCCGGCTCCAGCCGCAGGATCCGGTGCAGCACCACCGCGGCGCCGTAGCCCGCGGCACAGTCCTGGCCCGGCCGGTACAGCGCGCCGGCATGGCGGAGCACCGCGCCGGCCGGCCGCGCCGCCCGCACATCGGACACCACCGGGTTCAGCCCATGCGGCACCCAGGGGCCGAGCGGGCAGGGCGCATGCCAGGCATGCAGGTCGGTATCCGGCGCGGCATCGGCCCGGGCGGCCAGCAGCCACCAGCGCCCCGCATGCTCGAACAGCGTGGGATCGAGCAGCGGGACGCCGTCCAGCAGCGTCGCCACCGCGGTCCAGTCCAGGGGGGTCGCGCCCATCCGGAACAGCCGCAGCCCGCCGAGGGCCGATACCTCCGGCGCGCACCAGGTGGCGTTCCTCATACAGCGGCGGTTGCCGGCCCAATTCGGCGGTGAATTCCGGCCGCTCCGGCCGCGGCCCGACGAAGCTCATGTCGCCGCGGATGACGTTGAGCAGCTGCGGCAGCTCGT
>JBMOJU010000091.1:0-16384 GCA_049315625.1 Paracraurococcus sp. | reverse complement strand
CGTCGACCAGGTGGTGCCGATCCTGCAGCGGCGCGGCCTGTTCCGCACCGACTACGGGGGCACCACGCTGCGCGACCACCTCGGCCTGGCGCGGCCGCGCAGCAGGCTGTTCTAGGTCGCCCGGTTCCAGCCGCCATCCACGTCGATGACGGCGCCCTGCATGTAGCCGGCCTCGGCACTCGCCAGGAAGGCCACCATGGCGGCGATCTCCTCCGGCTCGCCGAAGCGGGCAACGCCGGTGGATTTCGCCAGCACGCCCGCCGCCGCCGCGGCGTCGAGCCCCTTCTCCTGCATCACCGTGGCGATGCGCCCGGTGAGGCGGTCGGTACGTATGCTGCCGGGGTTGATACAATTGACCCGCACGCCGTCCTGCACGCCCCGATCGGCCAGCGCCTTGGTCAGGTTCATCAGCGCCGCGTTCACCGAACCGCCGATGGCGAAATCCGCGCTGGCGATCTTGCCGCCGACGCCGGCGATATGCACCACGCTGCCCTGCGCCGCCTGCAGTGCCGGCCAGGCGGCCCGCGTCAGCCGGACGGCCGCGAAGAACTTGCCGGCGAAGCTGTCATCCCAGGCGGCATCGTCCAGCGCCAGGAAATCGCCGCGCTGGGTCGCGCCGGCGCTGTTCACCAGCAGATCCAGCCGGCCGAAATCGCGCACCGCATGCGCCACCGCCGCGGCCGGCGCCGCCGGATCACGCAGGTCGACCGCCAGCCCGATCGCGCCCGGCACGCCACAGCCGCCGCGGGCGATGCCCAGCACCTGCATCCCCTCCGCCACCAGCCGCTGCACGATAGCGCGGCCGATCCCCTTGCTGGCGCCGCTGACCAGCGCCGCCTTGCCCCGCAAGCCGCGATCCATGTCCCTACTCCGCCTTGATGTTGGCGCCCCGGATCAGCGCCTCGGTCCGTGTCAGGTCCTGCCGCAGGAAGGCGCCAAAATCGGCCGGGGTGCCGCCGACCACCTCGGCGCCCAGGTCGAGCAGCTTCGCCCGTCCCTCCGGCGTGCCGACAATCGCCATGATCTCGCGGTTGATGCGTTCCGTCACCGCCGGCGGCATTCCGGCCGGGCCGATCATCGCGTACCACTCGACCACCGCGAAGCCGGGATAGCCGCTTTCGGCGATGGTCGGCAGGTTCGGCGCATAGGCCTGCCGGGTGGCGGCAGTCACCGCCAGCGGGCGCACCTGATCGCCCCGCACGAAGGGCAAGGTCGAGCTGGCATTGCCAAACATGAGCTGGATGTTGCCCGCAACGAGGTCGGCCAGCGCCGGCCCGCCGCCACGGTAGGGCACATGAACCATATCGATGCCTGCGGCCTGCGAGAACAGCTCGCCCGACAGGTGCACCGAACTGCCGATCCCGGGCGAGCCATAGGAGAGCCGACCCGGATGCGCCTTCGCGTAGGCGACCAGCTCAGCCAGGCTGCGGATCGGCAGCGCCTGGTTGACCACGACGATGTTGCCGACATTCGCCAGATGCAGGATCGGCGTGACGTCGCTGATCGGGTGGTAGGGCTGCTTTGTCAGCAGCGCCTGGGTGATCAGGGTGCTGATGGTCATGCAGATGGTGTGGCCATCCGGCGCCGCCCGCGCCGTCTCGACGATGGCGACAGCGCCGTTGCCGCCGGTGCGATTCTCCACCACCACGTTCTGGCCGAAGGCGGCCGTCAGCGGTGGAGCCAGATAACGGCCGAGGATGTCCGTGGTGCCGCCCGGCGGGAAGGGGATCAGCATGCGGACCGGCCGGCTCGGCCAGGCCGGTTGCGCGCGCGCCAGTGCCGGTGCCGCCAGCGCCGCGAGCAGCCCGCGTCGTCGCATCCGCATCCCCTCCCGTATCATTGTGTGCATTCATTCCACGCCCCGGCGCCGGCGGAAAGGGCTGGCGGGCGCCACACGATGGGCTATGCCGTCCCCGTCCAGGAACAACAAGGCAAGCCCGATGCCCGATCCCACCGCCACCCAGGCGCTCGGCCGCTTCGTCGCCGGTTCCGACTGGCGCGACATCCCGGCCGCGCTGCGGCATGAGGGGAAGCGCTCGCTGCTCAACCATGTCGGCTGCGCGCTCGGCACCGCGAACGATCCCGCGGTGCTGGCGGCGCTGCGGGTGATGCGGGGGCTGAGCGCCGCGCCAGTGGCGACGGTGTTCGGCCAGGCGACGCGGCTGGATGCGATGGGCGCGGCCTTCGTCAACGCCGTGGCGTCGAACCTGCTGGACTATGACGACACGCATCTCGACACCGTCATCCACCCCGCCGCGCCGGTCGCGCCGCCGATATTCGCGCTGGCGGAACAGCGCGGCCTGTCGGGTGCTGCAGTGCTGCACGCCTTCCTGCTGGGCGGGGAGGTCACTTGCCGCATCGGCAATGCCGTCTCGCCCGGGCATTATGCGCGCGGCTGGCACATCACCTCCACCTGCGGCGCCTTCGGCTCGGCGGCCGGCTGCGCGCGCCTGCTGGGGCTGACTGCGGAGCAGGTCGCGCATTCCATCGGCATCGCCAGCAGCGAGGCGGCGGGGACAGTGGAGAACCTGCCGAACGCTGCCAAGAATGTCAGCGTCGGCAATGCCGCGCGGCACGGCATCCTCGCGGCACTCTTCGCGGCGGAGGGCTACGATGCCGCACCGGCAGCGATTGAAGGACCGCTCGGCTGGGCGCATGCCAGCGGCGACGCTGCAGTCATGGCAGCGATCAGCGAAGGCCTCGGCACGCGCTGGGAGATCGGCCGCAACACCTACAAGCCCTACCCCGCCGGCATCGTCTTCCACGCGGTGATCGATGCCTGCCTGGAGTTGCGCGCCCGGCTGGAGGTGCCGCCGGAGGCGATCGAAGCCGTGACCGTCGCCGGCGATGCGCTGCTGCTCGCGCGCGGCGACCGGGTTGTACGGAACGCGCGCGATTCGCGGGTCAGCATCCACCACAGCGCCGCGCTCGGCCTGTTGCTGGGCCGCGCTGGGGTGGCGGAGTTCGAGCTGCCGGCAGTGCTGGACCCGAGGTTGGCCGCCTTCCGCACCAAGGTCACCGCGGTGCTCGACGACACGCTGCCGCGCGGCGCGGCGCGGGTCGCGCTACGGCTGGCGGATGGGCGGATCGAGGAGACCACTGTCTTCGAGCCACGCGGTTCTGAGGCAAAGCCGCTGACGGACGCCGAACTGGAAGCGAAGTACCACGAGAATGCGGCCCTCGGCGGCTGCGCCGATCGCGCCGCGGCGCAGATCGATGCTCTGTGGTCGCTGGACGAGGCGCCGGACCTCAGCCGCGTCATGGCGCTGCTCGCCTGAGATGGACAAGTTCATGGCCCTGTCGGTCTTCGCCCGCGTGGTGGAGCAGGGTGGCTTCACCGCAGCGGCGAAGAAGCTGGGCCTGTCACCCTCCGCCGTGACCAAGACCATCGCGCGGCTGGAGGATGAACTCGACACCCAGCTCTTCACCCGCACCACACGCCGGCTGCGCACCACCGATGACGGCCAGGGCTTCTACGAACGCTGCGTGCAGATCCTGGCGGAGCTGGAGGATGCCGAGGTCACGCTGACCCGCGGCAGCGCCGTGCCGCGTGGCCGCATCCGCGCCGTGGTGCCACTGAGCTTTGGCCGTGTCACCCTGATGCCGGAGCTGCCGGCCTTCTTCGAACGCTATCCGGAGATCAGCCTGGAGCTGCATTTC
Organism: Paracraurococcus sp.; assembly: GCA_049315625.1. Lineage (GTDB taxonomy): Bacteria > Pseudomonadota > Alphaproteobacteria > Acetobacterales > Acetobacteraceae > Paracraurococcus. Next base: position 12,724 of record JBMOJU010000091.1, on the reverse strand, counting down.
AGCGACGGCCCGGTCGATCTGATCGCGGAGGGCTACGACCTGGCGGTACGCACCGGCAGCATCACCGACAGCCGCCTGACCACGCGGCTGCTGACCCGCGGGCCGCAGGTGACCGTCGCCGCGCCGCGCTACCTCCATACTCATGGGGAGCCGGAGACGCCCGACGCGCTGCACGACCACAATTGCCTGATCAGCCGCTTCGGCCCGGAATGGAGCTTCCGGGACCTCAACGGCCGCGCCTTCACCCTGCGCGTGCGTGGCAATGCGGTGATCAACAGCGGCGATGCGCTGCGCGAGGCCGCGGTGGCCGGCACCGGCATCGCGCAGGGCACCTGGTGGCTGTACCGCAAGGACCTGGAGCGCGGCGATGTCCGCGCCATCCTGCAGCCCTATGCGCAGGAAGGCGCGCCGGTCTCGGTCCTGTACCCGGCGCAGCGGCACGTGCCGGCCAAGCTGCGCGCGTTGATCGACTTCCTGGTGCAGATCACCCGGACGGCCTGAACTAAGCCCAGGGCGCCTGGAACGGCGGCGGCGGGGCGATCTGGAAGACGTTCAACTGCATCGCCAGCAGGCTGTAGTAGCCGACCAGGCCGGTCAGCTCGACTGTCCCCTTCTCGCCCAGCAGCGCCTTCGCCGCGTCGTAGCCGTTATCGCCAACCTGGCCGCTGCGCAGCAATTCGCGCACGAAGCCGGCGACCACGCGATCGGCCTCTGCGTCGAAGGGCACGCTGTCCGCGCCCGCCCCGATCGCCGCGATCACCGCCTCCGGCACGCCCTGCTTCGCTGCGATCGGCGCATGCGCGTACCACTCATAGGCCGCCTTCCAATGCTGCCCGACGCAGAGGATCGCCAATTCGCGCAGCCGCATCGGCACGCTGCATTCGTAACGGATGAAGACGCCGACCTGCTCGACCCGGGCGCAGAGCTCGGCGCTGGTCAGCAGCGCGATGAAGGGACCGCCGACACCGCCGCGGGCGCCGGAAGCGATGCGGTCCCAGACCACCTGCTGCGCGGCGTCGAGCGACTCGCGCGTCTTCGGTGCAAGACGGGCCATGGCGTTTCATCCCCCAATTGAAAACGGCCCGCACCCTGCGGCGCGGGCCGTGCACTGTCCAGGCCGCGCCTTACTCGGCGGCGACCTTCAGGCCGGGCGCGAAGGCCGACATCACCTCCCGCGCGAAGGCGCGCAGGTTGTTCGGCGAGGCATTCGGATCGGCCAGCAGGATGTTGGTCGCGCCCACGGCCTCAAGCTGCTTCAGCCGGGCGATGATCTCCGCCGGCGTGCCGAGCAGCGGCGCGGTGTCCTCCTCGACCCGGTCGGCCAGCTTGCCGCGGGCCAGGTCGCCGATCACGCCGACGACGCGCTTGCGCGTGTCGTAGGCGGCCTGCCGCTCGGACTCGGAGTGGAACATCTGCAGCGCGCGGGCGGTGCCGACCATGTTGGCGTGGTACGCGCGCCCCACCGCCTCGCACTCGGCCTTGTAGAGCGCAATGCGCTCGCCGACCTGCTCCACCGAGGCGAGCTGATCCAGCAGCAGGTTGAAGCCCTCCCGCGCCGCACGGCGGATGCTGTCGGGGCTGCCGGCCGCCAGCCACAGCGGCGGGTGCGGCCGCTGCAGCGGCGCCGGCTCGACCAGGATGTTCTCGTAGTTCCAGCGCTTGCCGTGGTGGGAGAAGCGCTCCTCCGAGGTCCAGGCCTTGCGGATCACCTCGATCGCCTCGTCGAAGCGCTCACCGGCCTCCTCGAGCGGGATGCAGAAGGCGTCGAACTCCGCCTTGCGGTAGCCCTTGCCGACGCCGAAATCGAAGCGGCCGCCGGTGAGCAGGTCCAGCGTCGCCGCCTGCTCGGCGACCAGCACCGGGTTGTGCCAGGGCAGCACCACCACGGCGGTGCCGAGGCGGATATTGGTGGTCTTGGCCGCCAGGTAGGCCAGCAGGGTCATGGAGGCCGAGACCTGGCCCTGCCCGGTCGAGTGGTGCTCCACCATGAACATGTGGCGGAAGCCCAGCCGGTCGGCCTCCATCACGTATTCGATAAAGGTGTTGTAGCCCTGGCTGTCCTCGATGCCGACGCTGCGCTTGGTCCGGGCGCCCCCGAACAGGCCGAATTGCATGGCTGGCTCCCTCAGACCGATTTCGGATGCCATGTTGGGGATAGCGGAGCGGGATGGAAAGGCTTCAATCGGCAATTCTCCCGTGCCGGAAGGTCCGAAATCGCCACCGCCCAGCCTTGCGGCCATTTCGGACACAGGGGAACAGGTCTTGTGCGGCAGCGGGGTGGGTGACGACCCGCCGCCGCTGCCGCATCCTGCGGCCAATGGCGGCGGAGGCCGCTGGGAAGGAATACTCCATGAATTGGAACCCAAAGCCGCTGGGTATCAGCGACGTCGCGGTGCATCGCCGTGGGCGGGGCGCCCCCCTCGTCCTGATCCACTGCCTGGGCCAGAGCGCGCGCTTCTGGGACGTGCTGGAGCCGCTGACCGACCAGTACGAGCTGATCGCCTACAGCCTGCCCGGCCATGCCGACACGCCGCTGCCCGCCGGCCAGTACGACCAGGACGCGACGACGGCCCAGTTGAAGGCCCTGATGGAGCGGGAAGGCCTGACCAAGGCCCACCTCGCGGGCATTTCCATGGGCGGCAGCCTGGCGCAGCATTTCGCCGGCACCCATCCCGAGATGGTGGACCGTCTCATCCTCTGCGACTGCACGCCGATGTATAACGAGGAAAGCCGGGCCAATTGGCCGGTCCGCGCCGGCATCGCGCGGGACAAGGGCGTCGCCGCGCTGATCCCGATGCTGATGGGCGTCTTCTTCACCCCCGGCAGCGTCGCCGAGGACGGGCCGAATGTCCGCCACGTGCGGGAGGTCTTCGAGGCCTGCAGCGGCGAGGGCTATGCGCTGGCCTGCGAATGGCTGGCCATGGTGGATGCCCGCGAACAGGCCAAGCGGATCACCGCGCCGACGCTCGTCATGCTGGGCTCCGAGGAGCGCGCCGCCTTCAAGGAGGCTGCCGCCTGGATGCATGCCAACATCCCGACCAGCCAGGGCGTGGTCGAGGTCCCGATGGCCGGCCATGCCTCGGTGCGGGAACGGCCGGATTTCGCCGTGGCGCAGTTCCGTGCCTTCCTCGGCGGGTAGGCTGGCGATGCGGCGCAGGGCGCTGATCGCCGGGGCGGGGGCGGCGCTTGGCGCGCCCGGCATCGCCCGGGCGCAAGGCGACTGGCCGGGCAGCCGGCCGGTCCGCATCATTCAGCCGAGCCAGGCGGGCAGCCCGGCCGATGTCTATTGCCGCCTGCTGGCCGAGCACTTCGCCAAAACCTTCGGTGGGACCTTCGTGGTGGAGAACCGGGTCGGCGGCACAGGTACGATCGGCACCGCCGCCGTGGCCCAGGCGCCGGCGGATGGCTGGACGCTGATGTTCACCTCCAACACCTCCCACGTCGTGGCGCCGCTGATCCTCAAGGGACTGCCTTACGACCCGGTGCGGGACTTCGTCGCCATCGCCGGGCTGTACCATTACCCGATGCTGCTGATCATCAACCCGGCGATCCCGGCGAAGACCACGGCCGAATTCGTCGCCTGGGCGAAGGCCCGCCCGCAGGGCGTCAACATGGCCAGCGTCGGCATCGGCAGCGTCGGCCACATGATGGCGGAGCGCTTCTACCTCCGTGCCGGCTTCCAGCGGGTGCACATCCCGTATCGCGGCGGCCCCTCCGCCGTGCTGGCGGTGTCGCAGGGCGAGAGCGACTACATCTTCGACAACATCGGCAATTCCGGCGCCTTCATGCGCGAGGGCCGGTTGCGCGGACTCTCGGCCACCGGCCGCACCCGGCCAAGGCAGATGCCGGAAGTCCCGACCCTGGCCGAGGTCGGCTACCCCGGCTTCGTCGAGGATGTCTGGTTCGGCATCTGGGGTGTCTCCGGCCTGCCGCGGCCCTTCATCGAGAGGATCAACGCCGAGGCCAATCGCTGGCTGCTCAGCCCCGATATCCGCCGCCGGATGGACGAGGCCGGGCATGAAAACCTGGCCGGACCGCCAGAGAAGATGCACGAATACTGGATGGAGGATCGGCGCAATTGGGTGGAGATCGTGCGGGAGACCGGAGTGACGGTGGAATGAAGGTCGCATTGGTCACCGGCGCCTCGCGCGGGATCGGGCGGGAGACGGCGCTGGCCCTGGCGGCGAAAGGGCTCGCCCCTTTCCTGGTCGCCGAGGGCACCGCCGAGGAGCTTGCCGCGGCGGAGGCGGCCTGCCGCGCCGCCGGCGCGCCGGACGCCGCGGCTGCGATCTTCGACCTTGGCGTGCCGGGCGCGGCGGAGGCCATGGTGGCCGCCGCCCTGGCCCGCTTCGGCCGGGTCGACGTGCTGGTGAACAATGCCGGCATCCGCTGCCGCAAGCCCTTCGGCACCTTCACCCGCGCCGACTTCACCGGGCTGATGGAGGTGAATCTGGCCGCCGCCTTCTTCGCCAGCCAGGCCGTCCTGCCGGCCATGCGGGCCCAAGGGCACGGCCGGATCATCCATGTCGCCAGCCAGATGGGACGCGTGGCCGCCGAGGACAACGCGCTGTATGGCGCGGCCAAGGCGGCGCTGATCCAGCTGACCAAAAGCATGGCCTTCGAACTGGCGAAGGAGGGCATCCAGGTGAACTCAGTGAGCCCCGGCCCGATCGCCACCGAATACAACATCGTCTCCTACGGCCGCATCCCCGGCCGGACCGAGCAGATGGTGTCCCGCGTCCCGGCCGGGCGCCTCGGCAAGCCTTCCGAGATCGCCGAGGCGATCGCCTTCCTGGCCACCGCCGAGGGCGGCTTCATCCAGGGCCACGACCTGGTGGTGGATGGCGGCTACACCATCCAGTAGCGCCGGTGGGGTGCGCGCCGGCGCAAGCGCTGCTAGAATTCGGGTAAATCGACGGAGGTAACGATGCCCGATACCCTGACCCGGGAGGCTCCCCACACCACGGCCGGGAGCACCGAGTACGACGCCATCATCATCGGCGCCGGCCTGTCCGGCATGTACCAGTTGCACCTGCTGCGCGACCGGCTTGGCCTGTCCGCGCGGGTGCTGGAACAGGGCGGCGGCGTCGGCGGCACCTGGTACTGGAACCGCTATCCGGGCGCGCGCTGCGATTCCGAAAGCCATTCCTACTGCTTCACCTTCTCCCCCGAGATCTACAAGGAATGGGAGTGGACCGAGCGCTATCCGGGCCAGCCCGAGATCATGCGCTACATGAACTGGGTCGCCGACCGGCTGGACCTGAAGCGCGATATCCAGTTCGACACCCGCGTCACCGCCGCGCGCTACGACGCGGAGGCCAACCGCTGGCGGGTGACGACCGAGGCCGGCGAGGCGCTGACCGCGACCTACCTGATCACCGCGGTGGGATGCCTCTCCACCGCCAACGTGCCGAAGATTCCTGGCCTCGAGGAATTCAAGGGACGCTGGTACCACACCGGGCAATGGCCGCATGAGGGCGTTGATTTCTCCGGCCAACGGGTTGGGCAGATCGGCACCGGCTCCACCGGGATCCAGGCCGTGCCGGTCATCGCCGAGCAGGCAAAGCACCTGACGGTCTTCCAGCGCACCGCCAATTACAGCGTGCCGGCGCGCAACGCCCCGCTGGAGGCGGAATTCCGCGACTGGGTGCGGAAGAATTACGACGCCATCCGCGCGACGACACGCGCGACCCCGAACGGCCATCCCTTCATCATCGCCGATCGCTCCACCTGGGACGTGACGGAAGCGGAGCGCCAGACGCTGTACGAAGCCGCCTGGGAGAAGGGTGGCCTGCAATTCCGCGCCACCTTCCGCGACCTGATGCAGGACAAGGCGGCGAACGACACGGCGGCGGAATTCCTGAAGGCGAAGATCCGCAGCATCGTCCAGGATCCGGCGACCGCGGCGAAGCTGGCCGATATCGACCACCCCTACGCCGCCAAGCGCCCACCGATCGACACAAACTATTTCGAGACCTTCAACCGCGACAACGTCGCGCTGGTCGATGTCCGTGCCAACCCGATCGAGCGCATCACGCCCGGCGGCATCCAGCTGCGCGACGGCACGGAACACGCGCTCGACATCATCGTCTTCGCCACCGGCTTCGATGCCATGACCGGGCCGCTGCTGCGGCTGAACATCACCGGCCGCGACGGGCTGGCGCTGAGCGAGGCCTGGGCGGCCGGGCCGCGCACCTATCTGGGCCTGCAGGTGGTGGGCTTCCCCAACCTGTTCACCATCACCGGCCCGGGCAGCCCCTCCGTCCTCTGCAACATGCCTGTCTGCATCGAGCAGCATGCGGAGTGGATCGCCGACTGCATCGCCGAATTGCGTGCGAAGGGCATCGCCCGGATGGAGCCGGTGCCCGAGGCGGTCGACCGCTGGGTGGAGCATGTGAACGAGGCGGCGAACGCGACGCTGCTCCCGCAGGCGGGGCATAGCTGGTACCTGGGCGCCAACGTGCCGGGCAAGCCGCGCGTGTTCATGCCCTATGCCGGCGGCATGGCGCGCTACCGCGAGATCTGCGCGGAGGTGGCGGCCAAGGGCTACGAAGGCTTCACGCTCAGCGCCTGAGGTCGGCCATGACCCCTGCCCTCTCCCGCCGCGCGCTCCTGGCGACCAGCCTGGCGGCGCCGCACCTGGCGGCGGCGCAGGGGCCGCGCGTGCTGCGCTTCGTGCCGCAATCGGATCTCGGCGTGCTGGATCCGATCTGGTCGGCGGCCTACGTCACCCGCAACCACGCGCTGATGGTCTTCGACACGCTCTACGGGATGGATGCGCAGTACCGCATCCAGCCGCAGATGGCGGAGGGTCATGCCGTCGCCGATGATGGCCTGACCTGGACCATCCGCCTGCGCGAGGGGCTGCGCTTCCACGATGGTGCGCCGGTGCTCGCGCGCGACGCGGTCGCCAGCATCCGCCGCTGGGGCGCGCGCGACAGCCTCGGCCAGTCCCTGTTGGCGGCAACCGAGTCGCTGGAGGCGGTGGATGACCGCACCCTGCGCTTCCGGCTGAAACGCCGCTTCCCGCTGCTGACCTATGCGCTGGGCAAGCCCGGGTCCCCGGTCTGCGTCGTCATGCCGGAACGCCTGGCGCTGACCGACCCGTTCAAACAGGTGACGGAGATGGTCGGCAGCGGCCCTTTCCGCTTCCTCGCCGCGGAACGCGTCTCCGGCGCCCGAGTCGCCTACGCCCGCAATGCCGACTACATGCCGCGCGGATCGGGCGAGGCCAGCTTCACCGCCGGGCCGAAGCATGTGCATGTCGACCGCGTCGAATGGATGGTGATGCCCGATCCCTCCACCGCCGCTGCCGCGCTGCGCGCCGGCGAGGTCGATTGGTGGGAGAATCCGAGCTTCGACCTGCTGCCGCTGCTGGCGCGCGACCGCCGGTTGACGCTGACGCTACAGGACCCGCTCGGCTTCATCGGCTGCCTGCGCTTCAACCATCAGCAGCCGCCCTTCGACAACCCGGCGATCCGGCGGGCCGTTCTGCCGGCGCTCAGCCAGGCGGACTACATGACCGCGGTTGCCGGCAACGAGCCTGGCACCTGGAGCGATGGCATCGGCTACTTCGCCGCCGGCACGCCGATGGCGAGCGAGGTGGGTATGGCGGCGCTGACCGGGCCGCGCGACCTCGACGCCGCGCGCCGTGCCCTGGCGGCCGCCGGCTACCGGGGCGAACGCGTGGTGGTGCCGGTGCCGACGGATTTCGCGACGCTGAAGGCGCTCGGCGACATCGGCGCCGACCTGCTGAAGCGCATCGGCTTCCAGGTGGACTACCAGGCGATGGATTGGGGCACCGCGATCCAGCGCCTGGCGAAGATGGATCCGGTCGACCAGGGCGGCTGGAGCGTCTTCCACACCTTCTGGTCCGGCCTCGATATGCTGGACCCGGCGGTGCACCAGTATCTGCGTGCCAATGGCCGCGCCGCGCGCAGCGGCTGGCCGGCCAGCCCGGCGCTGGAATCCCTGCGCGAGGACTGGCTGGCGGCCGAGGCGGAGCTGGAGCGCGTCCGGCTCGCCCAGTCGATCCAGCGCCAGGCCTTCGAGGACCTGCCCTACATTCCCGTCGGGCAGATCCTCCCCCGCTTCGCGCATCGGCGGGAGATCACCGACGTGCTTGGCGGCTTCGCCATCTTCTGGAACGTCAGGCGGGCCTAAACTGCGGATAGGGCGGCCCGTCATCCTTGGTCGACCGCCAGGTGACCTGCACCTTCTGGCCGATCGCCACCGTGTCGAAGTCGCAGTCGACGATGTTGGTCATCATCGTCGGCCCTTCCTCCAGCGTCACGTAGGCGACCGCGTAGACCTCCGGCGCGCGCTTCATCACGCTGACGCTGTAGATGGTGCCGCGGCCGGAGCCTTCCCGCCATTCCGTCTTCTCGCTGAAGCAATGCGGGCAGATGGCGCGCGGATACCAATGCGCCTTGCCGCATTCGGTGCAGGCTCGGATGAGGAATTTGCCCTCCCGCGCCGCCGCCCAGAAGGGCTCGGTTTCCGGATTGGTCAGCGGCGCGGGGATGGAGCGTTCCTTGGCCATGTCGCTTACTCCCGTTCCATGATCAGCGTGGCGCCGCCGTGCCGGCTGCCGAGCAGCCCGCCCGTGCCATGCGCCAGCGCGATGTCGCAATTCTTCACCTGCACCGCCGGGTGGGCTTCGCCCCGCAGCTGCCGCACCGCCTCGATCACCTTGGTGATGCCGCCGCGATTGGCCGGGTGGTTGTTGCAGAGCCCGCCGCCATCGGTGTTGAAGGGCAGCTTGCCGACGCCGGAGATCAGGTTGCCGTCGGCGACGAAGGCGCCGCCCTTGCCCTTCTCGGCGAAGCCGAGGTCTTCAAGCTGCACCAGCACGGTGATGGTGAAGCTGTCATAGATGCTGGCGTACTTGATGTCCTTCGGCGTCACCCCGGCCTCGGCGAAGGCAGCCGGGCCGCTGCGGACGGCGGCGGAATAGGTCAGGTCGACCGCGCCGCCCATCTGGCCCTTCATGCTTTCGCCTGCGCCCATCACCTTGACCAGCGGGCGCTTCAGGCTGCGGGCGATCTCGGGCGAGACAACGACCAGCGCACCGCCACCATCGGAGACGACACAGCAATCCATGCGGTGCAGCGGCGTGGCGATAAGCGGGCTGTCCACCACCTGCTCCACCGTCACCACGTCGCGTAGCATGGCGTGCGGATTGTACTGCGCGTGGTGGCTGGCGGCGACCTTGATCCAGGCGAGCTGTTCGCTGGTGGTACCGTATTCGTACATGTGCCGCGCGGCGACCATGGCATAGGCGTTCACCGTGGCGATGCCGGTGGGGAACTCCCACTGCGTGTCGGGCGCATCGGCGCCGCGCACCCGCGGCACCGCGCCGGAATGACCCTCGGAGCGTGGCCGGCCCGCCAGGGTGATCAGCGCGACGCTGCACTTGCCGGCCGCGATCGCCTCCGCCGCATGCGCGACATGGGCGATGTAGGAACAGCCGCCGACATCGGTGCTGTCGAGGTGCCGCAGCGTCAGGTTCATGTAGTCGGCCATCGCCAGCGGGCCGAGGCCGGGCGCGTCGCCGGCGCAGAAATAGCCGTCGACATCGTCCTTGGTCAGCCCGGCATCGCGCAGCGCGCCCAGCGCGCTTTCGGCGTGCAGTTGCGCGACGCTCTTGTCCTTCGCCAGCCGCGTCGGGTGCTCATAGGCCCCCGCGATATAGGCCTTGCCCTTGATGGTCATTCCACTCCCCTCTCGTCGTGCAACCCGGCTCCGTAGCATTGCACGGCCTCATTCCCGTTGCAGCCCCGCCTGCCCGATCAGCGCGCGCCAGAGCGGCACCTCGGTGGCGATGCGCGCGGCCAGCGCCTCCGGCCCATTGGCGCGCAGGGCGAATCCCGCCGCCAGCAGCCGGGCGCGTGTCGCCGGATCGCCCAGCACCGCGGCGGCCTCCTGCGCCAGGCGTTCGACGATAAGGCCCGGCGTGCCGGCCGGCGCCAGGAAGCCCTGGAAGGTCTCCGAGACGAAGCCGGGCCAGCCCAGTTCGAGCATGGTCGGCACCTCGGGCAGGTCTGGCCAGCGCACCTCGCCGGTCAGCGCCAGGGCGCGCAGCGTCCCGGCCTTGATCTGTGCATGCGCCGGCGGCAGCGCGGTGACGCCGACCGCGGTGGTGCCCGACAGCAGCGACTGCACCGCCAGCGCCGCGCTGTTGTGCGGGATCTGCACGAAATCGATGCCAGCGCGCAGGCGGAGCAATTCCGCCGTCAGGTGCGGCGTGGAGCCGGTGCCGGGATTGGCAAGGTTCAGGCCGCCCGGCGTGGCCTTGGCCCGGTCGATGAGTTCGGCGATCGAGCCGATGCCGCTATCGGGCCGCGCCAGGACCACGTTGGGCGAGGCGCCGAGCTCGGTGATCGGCGCGAAATCCGCCACCGGGTCATAGCCCGCGTTGCGGAACAGGCTGGGATTCACCACGAAGCCGGTGGAGGTGACCAGCAGGGTCAGCCCATCCGGCGCGCTGCGGGCAACATACGCGACACCGACATTGCCGCCGCCGCCGGGCCGGTTCTCGACCACCACCGGCTGGCCGAGCGCACTGCTCAGCCCAGGCGCCAGGACGCGGGCCATGACGTCGGTCGGCCCGCCGGGCGCGAAGGGCACGACAAGGCGCAGCGGCCGCGATGGCCAGGCGGGGACAGGCTGCGCGCGCGCCGTCGCCGAACCGGCGAACAGCGCCAGGGCGCCGCGCCGGCCAAGCCGGCGCTGAGAGTGTTCCATGGCGCCATTTCCTCCCACGGCAGCCACCGCCTTGGATCCGCGGCGGATTACCGCCAAGGCTGCCGGGAGGGTCGGCGCGGCGTCAAGCCGCGGTCAGGCGCCCCAGTTGCGGCTGGAGAAATCCATCACGAAGGATGCCGCGGCACGCCAGGGCAGGTCCTTCCGCTTGGCGGTGAAGGTCGCGTTCTGGTGCAGGATCGAATAGCAGGGGTCCTCGCGCTCGCAGATTTCCAGCATGCGGCGGAAGGCGGCCCGGCGCTCGGCATGCACGACCGAGGTCTGCATCGCCCGCATGGCCTGCGCGGCTTCGTCGTTCTCCCATTGGCCGGCCTCCCATGTCTGGCCGCCCGGCGTATAGGCGGACATCGAGGCGACCGGGTCGCCGAACCAGGCGGAGTTGGAGTTGTCGCAGATGCCGCGGCCGGGGAAGCGGCCGAGGATCTGGCCCCAATTCTCCTTCATCTCGATCTGCACGTTGAGCCCGACGGCGCGCCAGCCCTCGACCAGGATCTGCGCCCCGGGCGTCTGGTTGGTGTAGTAGTTGTTGAGCAGCTGGTAGGGGATCGCGTCGCCCTTGTAGTTCGCTTCCCGCAGCAGGCGGCGCGCCTCGGTCGGATCGAACCGCGGCGCCTCCCAGTCCGCGATGTACATGTCGCCGTAGAATGCATGCTGCATGCCGCGCGGCACGCCGGTGCGGCCGGCCCAGAGCGAGTCGATGATCGCCTGGCGGTCCACCGCATGGCTCATCGCCCGGCGCACCAGCGGGTTGGCGAGTACCGGATGGTGCTTGTCGAAGACCGTCACGCGGTGGTTGGCGATGCGGCCGCCGAGCACGTGCAGCCGCGCATCGCGCTCGATGCCGGCGATCTGGTCGGGCGGGATGTCGCAGGCGAAGTCGGCATCGCCGGCCCGCAGCGCATTCACCCGGGCCGCCACGTCCGGCACCTCGATGAAGCGGATGCTCTTCAGCGGCGGCCGGCCGCCCCAGTATTCGTCGTGCGACTCCAGCAGCAGGTCCTGGTTCGGCCGGAAGCGGGCCACCCGGTACGGGCCGGTGCCCACCGGCAGCCGCGCCCAGTCGAGCCAGGAGGACGCGGCCTCGAAGCCCGTCCGCGACCAGATGGTGCCGGTGTTGCGGGTGAGCCGCGCCTCCAGCGTCACGTCGGGAACCTTGTTGACGAATCGGACGGTGCGGGAATCGACGATCTCGACCCGCTCGAACCCCGGATAGGCCGCCAGCGCGATGGCGCGCGCTTCCGGCGGCGGCGCCTTGCTGGCGGATTGCTGCGCGGTACCGACCCAGAGGCCGCGCTGGTCTGCATCGGTGCCGGCGAATCGGGCCGGGCTGAAGGTGAAGGCCACGTCCTCGACCGTCATCGTCGCGCCATTGTGGAAGCGCACGCCCTGGCGGAGCACCAGTTCAACCGTCCGGTCGTCGATCCGGCGCCAGGACTCGGCCAGGCCGGGACGCGGCCGCTGGGTGTTCACCCAGTCCATCTCGATCAGGCATTCGCCGAAAGAAGCGATGATGCGCTGGCCGACATTGGACTGCTCGCGCAGCGGCTCCAGCGTGCCGGAGGTGACGATGGTCTGCACCGCAACGGTGACGCTTGGGCGGGTGTCGCCCTGGGCGATGGCAATGCGCGGCAGCAGCACGCTGCCGGCCACGGACAAGGCGCTACGGCGCGAGAACATTGGCAGATCCTCAGGCTGGGACGGAACAGTCGACCGGTTCTAGCCATCGCCCATGACATTCGCGCGTCACGCCTGTGTCGGGCCAACGACGATCCACATCCCGCCAGCCGCGCCTCCGAAAGCTCGGCCCACGGATAGCGGTCGTCCGGGCGCGGCAAGCCGCTGCACGGACACCATAAGCTTAACTAAATTCCATCGCCGGGGCCATTGGGGAAGCCACGACGGCATAAGCACGGTCGTGCATGCGTCCACCGCCGCCGCATATCGCTGAATTCGGGGAAAA
>JBMOJU010000455.1:0-3695 GCA_049315625.1 Paracraurococcus sp. | reverse complement strand
CCGGCGACGTCGTAGATGTCCTTCAGCGCATAGGGGATGCCGTGCAGCGGGCCGATCCGCCGGCCGGCCGCGATCTCGGCCTCCGCGTGCGCCGCCGCGGCGCGGGCGCGGTCCGCGGTCAGGGTGATGAACGCATCCAGCTTCGGGTCGAGCAGCGCTATGCGCGCCAGCGCCGCTTCCGTCAGCGCGACGGGGGAGAGCGTGCCGGCGGCGATGGCGGCCGAGGCCTCGGCCAGCGAGGGGACGGGGGCGCTCACCGCCCCGTCTCCCGCCACGGGCTCGGCGCCAGGTGCGGCGCGGCGGCGGGTTCCAGCGCATAGGGCGTCGGCGCATCCAGGACCGTGGCGAGGCTGCGCCAGGACCGGTAGGCGTCCAGCATGATGGCGTAGCGCGCCTCCGGCACCGTCACGCCGGCGACGCGCAGCGCCGACCGGAAATCCTGCTCCATCTCGTCCATTTCCTTGTCTCCCTTTAAGCCATGCGGATCGGCGTGAGGTCCTGCGACCAATTGCGCGCCTGGACGAAGCCCTGCACGCGGCGGCTCATCGCCCTTGGATTGAGGTCGTGCGCGACGAACAGGAACAGCGCCTCGTCCACCACCCGCGTGTGGATCTTCGCCAGGATCGCATCCTGCGCCGCCGGGTCCATCGCCTGGTAGGCGGCCTCGAAAAGCGGTTCCAGCACCGGATCGTTCAAATTGCCCCAATTCCCGCCCGCCGGCGCCGCCATGTCCGCCTTCATGATGCGCATGAAGGCGCTGAACGGATCGCCGGCGCCGTAGGAGACGTTGATGGCGGTGACGCCGCGCGACGCGATCTTCGCCACGCCTTCCCGTCGGATCACCAGCAGGGCGTTCCACTCCACCACCTCGAACTCGATCTCGATTCCGACATCCTTGAGGTTCTGCTGCACCGCCTCGTTCATCGTCAGCGGCTGCATCTGGCCCGATCCGCCGGCGGAGATCGCCACGCGGGTCTTCAACGGGTTGCGCGGGCCGTAGCCGGCCTCCGCCAGCAGTGCCCGCGCCCGGGCCGGATCGTAGTCCAGCCTGAAGCTGGGGCTGCCGTACCAGGGGCTGTCCGGCGTGACGATGCCGGCGCCTTCCAGCATGGTGCCGCCCAGCATCGCCTTCATCCCCGCCCGGTCGATCGCCAGGTTCGCCGCCTTGCGCACCCGCACGTCGCGCCAGGGCGACCCCTCCTGCATCGAGAAATGCCAGGTCCAGTTATGCGGGTAGCGGTTCACCACTGTGGTGAAGCCGGCCGCCTGGAGCGACGCCAGCGCGTCGGGCGGCGGTGCCTCGATGAAATCCACCTGGCCGCTGCGCAGCGCGGCGACGCGGGTATTCGCATCCGGCAGCGGCAGCAGGATCACGCGCTGGGTCTTCGGGATGCGGGCGGCTTCCCAATGGTCCGGGTTACGGACCAGCACGGCGCGCTCGCGGATGGCGAAAGTCTCCAGCTTCCACGGCCCGGTGCCGACCGCGCGATCCAGGTAGGCGTCCCAGGATTTCCCGGCCGCCTCCCAGGCGCCGCGATGGGTGATGCCGACATAGACGGTGCCGAAGGGCACGGTGCTGTCGGGGTAGATCGTGTCCAGCCAGAAGCGGTCCTCCCCCACCGCGCCCCAGTCGATGATCGTCGGCATCCGCAGCGCCACCGCGGCATTGGCGCGGGTGTCGAACCAGGGCGCGTCGCGGCGGAAGGCACGGTCGAAGCTGAAGGCGACATCGGCCGCGGTCAGCAACTTGCCGTCGTGGAAGCGCACGCCCTGGCGGATGGTGAACCACCAGCGCTTCGGGTTCGCCGGGTCCACCGCCCATTCCGTCGCCAGGCCGGGCTTCAGCGCCGCCGGCCGGTCGGACTGGGAGAGGTCCCATTCGACGAGGAAGTTGTAGAGGGTGATGCCCATGAAGCGCTGCCCCTCCCCACCCTGGTCGGGGCAGCCATTGGACAGTGGGATGGCGGCCAGCGTCATGCCGACGCGCAGCGTGCCGCCGGGCGCCTGCGCCCGGGCCAGGTCCCAGGGCAGCGCGGCGAGCGCGGCGCCGCCCAGCAGGGCGCGGCGCGGAAGGGCTTGGGGAAGGGTGTGCATCGGGGCTCCTCAAGGCTGTTCGCCCTGCGGCCGCGCGTGTCGTCCTCTCCCGTTGGGGGCGACCGTGGCAGCCTCCCGCGGCCAGCGTCAACCCATGGCCCGGCCGTTGCAGGGCCGGACTTGTGCCGCCGGGTCTTTTCCGATTGCCTGCGTCCTGCCGCCGCACCCTGGGGACCGCATGATGACCACCCTCTTCCTGGCCAATGCCCGCATCGTCGACGGCACCGCCCCCGAACCCACGGCGCCGCAGGGCGTGGTGATCGAGGGCGACCGCATCCGCGAGGTCTCGCCTGGCGCGCGGGCGCCGGCCGGCGCGGTGACCGTGGATCTGTCCGGCAAGGTGCTGATGCCCGGGCTGATCGACTGCCACGTCCACACCGTGGCGGTGGACGCCAGCCTGGCGCGCAACGCGACGCTGCCGGATTCGCTGGTGATGGCGCGTTCCATCAGGCTGCTGGGCGAGATGCTGATGCGCGGCTTCACCACCGTGCGGGACGTCGGCGGCGGTGACCACGGCCAGGTGCTGGCGCAGGCGGAAGGGCTGTTCCCTGGCCCGCGTCTGGTGGTCTGCGGCAAGGCGCTCAGCCAATCCGGCGGCCATGGCGATTTCCGCGGCCCCTTCGACAACAGCGCCCCGCGCTTCTCCCATCGCCTCGGCGCGCTCGGGCGGCTCTGTGACGGGGTGCACGAGGTGCGGAAGGCGGCGCGGGAGGAGATCAAGGCCGGCGCCCGCTTCATCAAGATCATGGCGAATGGCGGTGTCGCCTCCCCCACCGACCCGATCCATTTCCTCGGCTTCTCGCGCGAGGAAATCATCGCCTCGGTCGAGGAGGCGCGGAATGCCGGCACCTATGTCGCGGCCCACCTCTACACCGATGAGGGAATCCGCCGCGCCGTCGAATGCGGCGTGCATTCGCTGGAGCATTGCAACCTGATCACCACCGAGACCGCGCGCTTCGCCGCCGGCCAGGGCGCCATCGCCTGCCCCACGCTGGTCACCTACGACGCCCTGTCGAAGGAGGGCGAGGCCCTGGGGATCGGCGCCGAGGCGGTGGCCAAGGTGGACGACGTGCGGCTGGCGGGGATGGAATCGCTGCTGAAGATGCGGGAGGCCGGGCTGCCGATGGCCTATGGCACCGACCTGCTGGGCGCCATGCACCGCCACCAGTCGGAGGAATTCGTCATCCGCGGCCAGGTCCTGCCGGCGCAGGAGGTGATCGCCACCACCACCCATATCGCGGCCAGGCTGTGCCGGATGGAGGGGCTGATCGGCACCGTGGCGCCCGGCGCCTTTGCCGACCTCATCGTCATCGATGGCGATCCGCTGCGCGACCTGTCGCTGCTGACCGGCCAGGGCCGCCACATCCCGCTGATCCTGCAGGGCGGCGCGTGGAAGAAGGGCGGCTGATGCGGCACTGGCGGCGCTGGCTGTTGCGCGGGGCGGCCGGCGCGGCGCTCGGCTTCATCCTGCTGCCGCTGCTGCTGGTCGGCTGGCTGGCTTTCTTCGCCCAGGAAATCCCGTCCTTCCCGCCTGAGGGCTATACGCTGCGCTGGTTCGCCGCCATCCCGGCCAGCCGTGCCTTCGCCTCCGGCTTCCTGGT
>JBMOJU010000090.1:0-16530 GCA_049315625.1 Paracraurococcus sp. | reverse complement strand
GGCGCCGCGGCCGCATCCGGCCACCCATGCGCGGCAACGAAGCCGGCCCCGCCCAGCGCCACCGCGCGGCTGTCGACGCGGCCGCTGATGCCGGCGCCCGCCGCCTCCCGCACCGCCGTGGGCAGGCTCAGCACCAGCCCGGCGGCCCGCGCCGCCTCGACCAGCCCGGCGGCCACCGGATGCGCGCTGGCCTGGTCGAGCGAGGCGGCGAGCCGCAGCAATTCCCCGGCCGCGATGCCGGGCTGCGGCCGGGTCTCCAGCAGCCGCACCCGGCCCTCGGTCAAGGTGCCGGTCTTGTCCAGCATCAGCACCCTGACGCGGGCCAGCATCTCCAGCGCCGCGCCGCTCTTGACCAGCACGCCGGCATGGGCGCAGCGCGACAGGCCGGCGATCAGCGCCACCGGCACCGCGAGGATGAGCGGGCAGGGGGTCGCCACCACCAGCACCGCCAGCACCCGCCGCGGGTCCTCCGAGACCAGCCGGGCGACGGCGCCGATCGCCAGCGTGACGCCGAGGAAGCCGAGCGCCCAGCGATCCGCCAGCCGCGCCATCGGCGCCTTGCTGGCCTGCGCCTGCTCGACCAGCCGGATGATGCCGGCCAGCGTGCTGTCGCCGGCGGCGTGCTCGGCCCGCAGCTCGAAGGCCTCGCCGATATTGCCGGCGCCGGACAGCACCGCATCACCCGCGGCAAGCCTGGCCGGCAGCGCCTCCCCGGTCAGCGCCGCGGTGTCGAGCACCGCGGGGCCGAGCGCCTTGCCATCCACCGGCACCACCTCGCCCTGGCGGACCAGCACGCGGTCGCCGGGGCGCAGCGCCTCGACCGGCACCTCCTCCAGCCCCTGGGCACCGTGCCGCGCCGCGCGGCGCGGCTGGCGCGACAGCAGCGCGGTCATCGCGCGCCGCGCGCGTTCCCGCGCATGCGCCTCGAGGAAGCTGCCGCCGGCGAACATCAGGGCGACGACGGCGGCGGCCAACGCCTCGCCCAGCGCCAGGGCGCCGGCCATGGACAGCGCCGCCAGCAGGTCCAGCCCGGCATTGCCGCTGAGCAGGCCGCGGAGGATGTCGCGCAGCAGCATGGCGAGGACCGGCAGCGTGGCGAGCGCGAGGACGAGCGGCGCCCCATCGGGCGCCCACCGCAGCATCGCCAGGCCGAGCACGAGTCCGGCCGCCGGCCAGGCCAGCAGCAGTTGGCGGACCCGGTGCTCGCCCACCGGCCTCAGCCTGGCGGCAGCAGCAGCCGCGTTGCCGCCTCACGCAGCCGCGGCGGGATCGGCACGGTGCGGGTCTGCTCGGCGCGCGCGACGTAGACGTGCACGAAATGCCCCTCCGCGCTGGCCCGGTCCTCATCGCCGCGGAAGATGCCGATCTCGTAGCGGATGGAGGAACCGCCGAGCCGGCCGCAGCGCACCCCGCAGGTCACAAGGTCGGGGAAGGCGATCGGCGCGAAGTAGCGGCACTGGGTCTCGACCACCAGGCCGACCTCGGTGCTGGCGCCGAGGTCGAGCACCTGGTTGGCGATCAGGAACTGCGCCACCGCGGTGTCGATCCAGGAATAGTAGGTGACGTTGTTGACGTGGCCGTAGACGTCGTTGTCCATCCAGCGGGTCGGGATCTCGGTGAACCAGCGGTAGTCGGCGCGGGTGCCGATGGGCTGCCTTCCGCTCACGCCAGCGCCTCCGCGACCAGCGCGTTGTCGACGCAGTCGGCGAAGGCCGGGATATGGGTGATGGCGCCGGAGGCGAGCATGGCCCGGCCCAGCGTCTCGAAGGCCTCCTGCGGGAAGACCGGGCCGGCATCCCAGAGGTTCAGCGCCTGGTAGCGGGCGATCGCACGCACGCGGTGGTCCGCCGGCACGTCCGGGAAGCGCGGTGCGATGCGCTCGGCGACCTCGGCCGCCGGCGCCGCGCGGATGAACGCCAGCGCCTCCGCCATCGCCCGGATCATCGCCTGCAGCGGTTCGCGCTTCGCCGCGATCCCCGCCTCGGTGGCGTAGAAGGCGGTATAGGCGGTGTGGCCGCGGCTGGCCTGGGCGTGCCACACGGCGCCGCCGGCATCCTCGACCCGGCAGGCGAAGGGCTCGAACATCTGCGCGAGGTCGAGCCCGCCCGCCGCCACCGCCGCCGCGTTTTCCGCCATCGTCTGGTCCGTGACGGTGCGCAGCGCGTCCCAGTCCATCCCGCGCGCGGCGAGATCGCCGCGCAGGCACCAGACCGGCGTCGGCACCTCCGACACCAGGCCGAGCCGGAGGCCGGGCAGCTCCTCCAGCCGGAAGCCGGGGCGGGGCGCGGCACCCAGCAGCAGGAAGGGGTCGCGCATGACGACGGCACAGAAGCTGCGCAGGGTGCAGGCCGGGTCCTGGCTGCGCAGCAGCAGCGGCCGCATCGGGCCGGACCAGGCGAGGTCGGCTTCGCCTGCCAGCAGCTTGGCGCAGGCCGCATCGGTGGTGCCGGCGGTCACCAGCTCCACCGCCACGCCCTGGCGGGCGAAGGCGCCGAGCGACTCGGCCAGGTAGAAGGGGGCGTAGAACAGGGCCCGGAAGGGCTCCAGCAGGGTCATCTGGTGCATGGCGGTTTCCGCTATCGTCCCTGCATTACCCCCAGTGGCGGCGATCCGGCGAGTCCCGGGCCGGGGCGGGGACAACGGTATGCATTCGGGCTTCGCCCCCCGCGGCGGCGCTGCTATGCAAGTTGCACGGCCCGCGCCCCCGCGTGATCCGCCGTCCGATTCGAGACACCCTTTGAGCAGCCAGACCCTTCCGGAAACCTTCAGGCTCCGCGCCGGCAACTTCAACCTGCTGGTGTTGCGGCTGCTCGACCCGCGGCCGGAAGCGGTGCTGCCCGCGCTGGGCGACCAGTTCCGCCGCGCGCCGGGCTTCCTGCGCTTCGCGCCGATCGTCATCGGCCTGGCGGATCTGGAGGCTGCGCCGGAGGAGGTGGATTTCCGCGCGCTGGTCGAAGGGCTGCGGGCGCTGGAGATCGTCCCCATCGGCACCACCGGCGGCAGCCCGCAGATGCGCCAGGCGGCCACCAGCGCCGGCCTGCCGCCGCTGCGCCCCGCCGGTGGGCGCGAGGCGGACGCCGAGGCGCCGGCCGCCGAGGCCGCACCACCGCCCGCGCCGGCGGTCGCCGCGGCGCCGGCCTTCCGCGGCAGCGGCCGCACCGCCCTGCTGGTGACCGACCCGGTGCGCTCCGGCCAACGGATCTACGCCGAAGGCGCGGATTTGATCGTCACCGCCACGGTCAACCCGGGCGGCGAGGTGATCGCCGATGGCAATATCCATGTCTATGGCGCGCTGCGCGGCCGGGCCATCGCCGGGGCACAGAACGATGCCGAGGCGCGGATCTTCGCGCTGAATTTCGACCCGGAACTCATCGCCATCGCCGGCTTCTATGCGGTGCGCGAGGGCCTGGGGGAGGCGCCGATCGGCCGGCCGACGCAGGTCCGGCTGGAAGGCGAGGAGATGCGGTTCGGCCCGCTCGGCTGAACCGGACCGGGACGGGATGCAACAGGGGGATGCGTCGATGGCGCAGGTGATCGTCGTGACGTCGGGCAAGGGCGGCGTGGGCAAGACCACGACCAGCGCCGCCATCGCGACCGGGCTGGCCCAGGCGGGCAAGAAGACCGTGGTGATCGATTTCGACGTCGGCCTGCGCAACCTCGACCTCATCATGGGGGTCGAGCGGCGCGTGGTCTTCGACATCGTCAACGTCATCCAGGGCGAGGCGCGGCTGAACCAGGCGCTGATCCGCGACAAGCGGGTCGAGGGGCTGGCGATCCTTCCCGCCTCGCAGACCCGCGACAAGGATGCGCTGACCAAGGAAGGCGTCGCCGAGATCATCGAGGAACTGGCCAAGGATTTCGACTACATCCTCTGCGACAGCCCGGCCGGCATCGAGAAGGGCGCGCTGCTGGCGCTGTACTATGCCGACCAGGCGATCATCGTCACCAACCCGGAGGTGTCCTCGGTCCGCGACAGCGACCGCATCCTCGGCGTGCTGCAATCGAAGTCGAAGCGGGCGGAGGAGAAGCGGGAGAAGGTGAAGGAACACCTCCTCGTCACCCGCTACGATCCCAACCGGGTCGAGCGCGGCGAGATGCTGAAGCTGGAAGACGTGCGGGAGATCCTGGCGATCCCGCTGCTCGGCGTGATCCCGGAGAATGAGAGCGTGCTGCGCGCCTCCAACACCGGCATGCCGGTGATCCTGGACACCGAAAGCATTGCCGGCCAGGCCTACAAGGACGCGGTCGGCCGCTTCCTCGGCCAGGAGCTGCCGCACCGCTTCCTGGAGCCGGACAAGAAGCCCGGCCTGCTGCGCCGGCTGTTCGGGGGGAGGGCTGCCTGAGATGAGCTGGCTCGACTTCTTCCGGGCGAACCGCAAGCCCGACCCGCCCAGCGCCACCCAGGCGAAGGAGCGGCTGCAGATCGTCCTGGCGCATGAGCGCATCGGCCGCACGCGGGAGGATTTCCTGCCGCGGCTGCAGCAGGACCTGGTCGCCGTGGTCGCCCGCTACGTGGCGATCGACCCCGGGAAGGTGAATGTCGCGCTCGACCGCGGCGGCGACATCTCGACCCTGGCGATCGAGATCGAACTGCCGGGGGCGAAGCCGGTGCCGGCCGGGGCTCGGGCCTAAGCCGGCTCATCCCTCCCCAGGTAGAGCAGCACCGGGCCGGCACCCAGCAATTCCGCCGTGGTGCAGGCACGCGCCTGCGCATCCGGGTGCAGCCGCCGCAGCGGGAAGCGGGCCGCGACGGCGCCGAGGAAGGCCTCCGGCCGGGCGCAGCGGCCGGCGTCGAAGGTGACGATGAGGCGCAGGCCGGGGCGGTCCGCCAGCAGGCGCTGCATCCCCTCCCACGCCGCCTCCAGCGCATCCCCGACATCGAGCCGGATGAGATCCGGCGCCTCGCTGACCAGATCGTCCAGGCTGCGGCCCCGCACCAGCAGCGTGCCGCGCGCATCCACCGGCCGCGCCCCGGCGCCGGGATCCAGGTCCTGCTTCAGGATGTGCGAATCGATCGGGCTGTTCGACGGGATCACCAGCCGCACCAGCCGCCCCCCGCCGCCGGCCAGCGCCGCCTCCTCCACCGTCACCCGCCCGGCGAGGCCGTTGAGCTGGACGTTGCGCCGCAGCAGCGCCGCGCTCTGGGCATTGGGCTCCAGCGCCAGCACCCGGCCTGCCGCCCCGACCAGGTCGGCCGCCAGCAGCGTGAAGTAGCCGATCCCGGCCCCGGCATCGATCACCCGCTCGCCCGGCCGCAGATTGCGGGCGAGGAACCGGGTGGTCCACCACTCCCAGTAGCCGTCCTGCACCAGATGCGGGGCGAAGGTGTGGTCGGCCGCGTCGACGAAGACCTTGTAGCGACCGAGCACCCGGCATAGCAGCAGCCCGCCGGTGAAGGGCGTCGCACAGGCCAGGGCGCGGATCGCCGCTTCCGTCGGCACCCGCCCGCCCTCGGCCAGGCGGGACAGCGGCAGCAGCCGCAGCCCCGGGCGGCGCCGCAGCAGGCCGACGAGGCGGGCAAGAAGGCCGCCGCCGCGCCGCGGCGTCTTGGTGCTGTCGCCCTGCGGCATGCGCTGCGATCTCTCCGGGCTGGAATGGCCGCCCGCGATGGCGGGCCAGCGCTGTCTAGAGCATATCGCGTTGCGGTGGAATCACCCGCGCCCCCCTGGCGCGCCAGGCCCGGCGCGATAGGCTGCGGCATGCCCGACACGCTGCCGCCCCTGACCACCGCCACGCCCGCCGCCGCCGGCTTCGACCCCGCGGCGCTGGAGGCGGCAATCGCCTTCGCCCTGGCGCATGAATCGCCCTGGCCCCGCGACATCCGCGCGCATATCGAGGCCGGCTTCTTCGAGGGCCCGCCGGACAACGCCATCCTCGGCCTGGTGCGGCCGCGCGGCGCGCCCAACGGCCTGATCCTGCGGCAGGGCCGCGTCGCGGCGCGCTGGGGCGACACGCGGCAGGTCGACATGACCTTCAGCGTGGCGAAATCCTACCTGGCGATCCTGGCCGGGCTGGCGGTGGGGGACGGGCTGATCCCCGACCTCGACGCGCCGGTCCGCGCGCTGGTCGACGATGGCGGCTTCGAGGGGCCGCAGAATGCCGGCATCACCTGGCGGCATTTGCTGACCAACACCTCGGAATGGGAAGGCACGCTGTTCGGCAAGTCCGACCTGATCGACCGCGGGCGGAACCTGATCGTGGAAGGAAAGGGGCAGAAGGGCCTGAAGCGGCCGCTGCACAAGCCCGGCGCCTACTGGGAATACAACGACGTCCGGGTGAACCGCCTGTCGCTGGCGCTGCTGCGCCGCTTCGGCCGGCCGCTGCCGGAGGTCTTCGCCGAGCGGATCATGCGGCCGATCGGCGCTTCCGCCGACTGGGAATGGCACGGCTATGAGACGAGCTGGGTCGAGGTGGCGGGGCACCGGGTGCAGAGCGTCTCCGGCGGCGGGCATTGGGGCGGCGGCGTCTTCATCCATGCCGAGGACCAGGCGCGGATCGGGCAATTGGTGTTGCAGGACGGCGTCTGGGACGGGCAGCGCCTGCTGCCGGCGGGCTGGGTGGCGGCGTGCCGCACGCCCTGCGCGCTGAACCCGGCCTATGGCCTGCTCTGGTGGCTGAACACCGGCCGGGCGAAATGGCCGAGCGCCAGCGCGGAAAGCTACACCTTCTCCGGCGCCGGCGGGAACATCACCTGGGTCGACCCGGCGGCGGAGGTGGTGGCGGTGCTGCGCTGGGTGGACGCGACGAAGCTGGATGGCTTCATGGCGGCGGTGGGCGCGGCGCTGCGGTGAAGGGAAGATTGGGGAGGGAAAAGCATTTCCTCCCCAAACCCCACCTTTGCTTTTTGTGGGTTGGCATTCGCCGCGACGCGAGTGCCGACTCGGAAAAATGGATGAGGGGTTGGACGCATGCGTCCAACGGGGGAGAATACCTCCTCCCCCAGTCTTGCTTCTCTTGCTCCCGCCCTCAGCCCCGCCGGTCCAGCGCGAAGCGCCCCGGCCCGACCAGCGCGAGCAGCAGGAAGCCCCCGGCGATGGCGAGATTCTTCAGGAATTGCGTCTGCTGCGCCATGTATTGCGGCGTTGCCGGGTCGATGTTCCAGAATCCGTGGCCGAGCGCGGCGGTGACCAGGGTAAAAAGGCAGAGCGCCAGCGCCACCCAGCGCGCGCGGATGCCGAGCAGCAGCAGCGCCGCGAGGCCGAGCTCGGCGGCGATCACCAGCCAGACCGTGATCGCCGGCATCGGTACGCCGAGGCTGCCGAGGTAGCCCGCGGTGCGGCCCACCGCCATCAGCTTGCCGTAGCCGGCGACGAGGAAGAGCGCGCAGAGCATCACCCGCGCGAGCAGCAGCCCGGCATCGAGGGTGGCGGGGCGCGGCGGATAGGCGGTGTCGGACGGCATGGCGGGCATTCCTGCGATGGGCCGCCAGCCTGGACCGGAATGGGTGCCGCGCGGAAGTGGCCCGCCGGACGCAATGGCTTGTTCAGCGCGGCGGGCTGACCGCGTGCTCGCGCAGGCTGGCGCCGCTCACCGGGTCGACCTCGCGTAGCAGCACGTCGTAGCTCCAGAGGCTGGCGAGGTGGCGCAGCACCTGCCGCGCCTCCTGCTCCTCCAGCAGCCGGCCGCCGGTGACGCGGTGTTCCAGGATCAGCTTGCGGTCGCCGCCGAGATCGACGTCGACCACCTGGATGTCGGGATCCGACCAGGCCGGGTCGTACTGCTTCGCCAGCGCGCGGCGGAGGCGACGGTAGCCGCGCTCGTCATGCATGGCGTCGACCCGCAGCACCGGCTGGGCGCTGTCGTCGACCAGGTGGAACAGCTTCATCTTGCGCATCAGATGCGGGCTGAGGAATTGCAGGATGAAGCTCTCGTCGCGGAATTCGGCCCAGCCGTGGCGGAGCGTCGGCATCGGGTCGCCGCTGCCGGCGAAGTCGGGGAACCAGGCGCGGTCCTCCTCGGTCGGGGTGCGGCAGATGCGCTCGATATCCTCCACCATCGCAAAGCCGAGCGCGTAGGGGTTGATCCCCGAATAGCGCTGGTCGTCGAAATCCGGCTGCATGATGACCGAGGAGTGGGAGTGCAGGACCTCGAGCCAATGGCCGTCGGAGATCCGGCCCTGCTCGTGCAGCCGGCCGAGGATGCGGTGGTGGGTATAGGTGGCGCAGCCCTCGTTCATCATCTTGGTCTGGCGCTGCGGGTAGAAATACTGCGCCACGTTGCGGACGATGCGCAGGATCTCGCGCTGCCAGGGGGCCAGGCGCGGGGCGGATTTCTCCAGGAAGTAGAGCACGTTCTCCTGCGGCAACTGTAGCAGGGTGCGGCGGCGCTCCTCCTCCCCTTTCGCTGCCGGTTGGGCGGCTTTCTCCGGCAGGGTGGACCAGAGCACGTTGAACATCTGCTCGTCGTGCTGGCGGCGCTCGCGCTCGCGCTTCTGCTCGCTCATCAGGTCGGGGGCGCGACGGCGGTGGCGGTGGACGCCGTAATTCATCAGCGCATGCGCCGAGTCGAGGACGCGCTCGACCGCCGCCTCGCCATGCTGCTCCTCGCAGGACTGGACATAGGCCTTGGCGAATTCGAGGTAGTCGAGGATGCCCTTGGCATCGGTCCACTGCTTGAAGAGCTGGTTGTTCTTGAAGAAGTGGTTGTGGCCGAAGGCGGCATGGGCGATCACCAGCGCCTGCAGCGTGGTGGTGTTCTCCTCCATCACGTAGGAGACGCAGGGGTCGGAGTTGATGACGATCTCATAGGCCAGGCCGCGCAGCCCCTTGCGATACAGCGCCTCATGCTGGGCGAAGTGCTTGCCGAAGGACCAGTGGCGGTAGAACAGCGGCAGGCCGGTGCTGGCATAGGCGTCCAGCATCTGCTCGGCGCTGATCACCTCGATCCGGTTGGGGTACCAGCTCAGGCCGAGCTCGTCGCGCGCGATCTCCTCGCAGGCATCGTGGATGCGCATGAGGGTGTCGAAATCCCAGTCGGCACCCTGATAGAGCAGCCGATCCTCGGGCTGCATGATGACGTTCATGCGCTGGCCCCTTCCGTCACGCCGCGCTTGGCGAAGAGCTCGCGGAACACCGGGAAGATCTCCCGCCGGTGGCGCACCTTCTTCATCGCCAACGGCGCGCCGGCATTCACCAGCGCCTCGTAGGTCCGCCACAAATCGGTCGGGCCGCGCGGGAAGCCGGGGATGCCGTGCTCGCCCTCCCGGCCCACCTCGATATAGGCGTAGTACTGGCAGGCCGGCAGGATGGTATCGACCAGCAGCCGGGCGGTCTTCTGGCTGTCGCCGGCGGCGTTGTCGCCATCCGAGGCCTGGGCGGCGTAGATGTTCCACTCGGCCGGCGGGAAGCGGTCGGCGACCACCTTCCGCATCTCCTCCAGCGCGGTCGAGACCAGCGTGCCGCCGGTTTCCCGGCTGTGGAAGAAGGTCTCCTCGTCCACCTCGGAGGCCTCATGCGTGTGGCGGATGAAGACGAGTTCGACATGCTTGTAGCGCCGCTGCAGGAACAGATAGAGCAGCGTGTAGAAGCGCTTCGCCAGGTCCTTCATGTCCTCGGTCATGGAACCCGAGACGTCCATCAGGCAGAACATCACCGCCTGGGCGACCGGGCGGGGGGAGGGCTCGAAGCGCCGGTAGCGGACGTCGATCGGGTCGATGTACGGGATGCGGCGGGCGCGGAGAAGTTGCCGCTCCAGCTCCGCCCGCAGCGTCAGCACGCGCTCGGCATGTTCCGGCTTGCCCTCCAGCGCGGCGATCTCGGCCTCCAGCGCCTCCACCTCCTCCGGCTTCGGGCGCTTCAGGGCGATGCGGCGCGACAGGCTGTTCCGCATGGTGCGGGGCAGGGAGAGGTTGGCGGGAGAGCCGTTGGTCGAATAGCCGGCGCGGTGCCAGACCGGGTCGGCGCCATCGACCAGGCGGCGCTTGGCCATGTCCGGCAGCTCGAGGTCGTCGAGGAAGAGCGAGAGGAATTCCTCCCGGCTGAGGACGAAGCGGAAGGTGTCCTCCCCGCTGCCGTCGGGCGAGCCGTCCGAGCCGCCGCCGCCGGCGCCGCCGGGCGGCCGCTGGATCTCATCGCCCTCCCGGTACTCCTTGTTGCCGGGCAGCACGTGGTCGCGGATGCCGCCCTGGCCCAAATGGAAGCTGGGCTCGCGGATGCCGTGCAGGGGGATGCTGACCTCCCCCCCCGCATCGGCCGAGCGGATGTTGCGCTTGGCGGAGGCGTCCCGCACCGCCTCCTGCACCAGGGATTTCGCCCGGCGCAGGAAGCGTTGCCGGTTGGGAAGGCTTCGGCCGCTGGGATTGAGGCGGCGATCCAGAATCTGCATGCAGCGGCGTGCCTTCCGGGTTGCGCGGCGATGGCCGGGCGACGTTCCTGCCTGAACGCCGCCCGGCCATGGGCCGTGGTTGGTAGAGCCTCATCACGTCCCGGGCGCTTCACGCCCGGCCGCGATCGGCTCTAGCCGGCCTGCTTCACGCGCATGTACCATTCGACCAGCCGGCGAACCTGGCGCTCAGTATAGCCGCGCGCGGTCATGCGTTCCACGAATTCGCCGTGCTTCTTCTCCGACTCCGAGTCCTTCTTGGAGCCGAAGCTGATCACCGGAAGCAGGTCCTCCACCTGGCTGAACATGCGGCGCTCGATCACCTCGCGGATCTTCTCGTAGCTGGTCCAGGAGGGGTTCCTGCCACCGCGATTCGCCCGGGCGCGAAGGGCGAATTTCACCACCTCGTTGCGGAAGTCCTTCGGGTTGGCGATGCCGGCCGGCTTCTCGATCTTGGTCAGCTCCTGGTTCAGCAACTCCCGGTTCATCATCTGGCCGGTGTCGGGATCCTTGAAGTCCATGTCCTCGACCCAGGCATCGGCATAGGCGACGTAGCGGTCGAACAGGTTCTGGCCGTAGTCGTTGTAGGATTCGAGGTAGGCCTTCTGGATCTCGTTGCCGATGAACTCGGCATAGCGCGGGGCGAGTTCGCCCTTGATGAACTCCAGGTAGCGCTTCTCCACCTCGTCGGGCATCTGCTCGCGCCGGATGGCCTGTTCCAGCACATACATCAGGTGCACCGGGTCGGCGGCGATCTCGGTGGTGTCGTAGTTGAACGTCGCCGCCAGGATCTTGAAGGCGAAGCGGGTGGAGGCGCCGTCCATGCCCTCATCCGGCCCGGCCGCGTCGCGGTATTCCTGCATGTTCTTGGCGCGCGGATCGGTCTCCTTCAGCGATTCGCCGTCATAGACCCGCATCTTGGCGTAGAGGTTGGAATTCTCGTGCTTGCGCAGCCGGGAGAGGACCGAGAACCGCGCCAGCATTTCCAGCGTCGAGGGCGCGCAGGGGTTGGCGGCGAGCTCCGAGCTGCGCACCAGCTTCTCGTAGATCCGCTGCTCCTCGGTCACCCGCAGGCAGTAGGGCACCTTGATGACATAGATGCGGTCGATGAAGGCTTCGTTGTTCTTGTTGTTCCTGAAGGCCTGCCACTCGGACTCGTTCGAGTGGGCCATGATGATGCCCTGGAAGGGGATGGCGCCGATATTCTCGGTGCCGATGTAGTTCCCCTCCTGCGTCGCGGTCAGCAGCGGGTGCAGCATCTTGATCGGCGCCTTGAACATCTCGACGAATTCGAGGATGCCCTGGTTGGCGCGGTTCAGCCCGCCGGAGAAGCTGTAGGCATCCGGGTCGTTCTGGCCGTACATCTCCAGCTTGCGGATATCGACTTTGCCCACCAGGGAGGAGATGTCCTGGTTGTTCTCGTCGCCCGGCTCGGTCTTCGCCACCGCGATCTGCCGCAGGCGGGACGGGCGGACCTTCACCACCCGGAACTTCGAGATGTCGCCGCCGAATTCGTCCAGCCGCTTCAGCGCCCAGGGGCTCATCAGCCCGGTCAGCCGGCGGCGCGGGACGTTGTAGCGGTCCTCCAGCATCCCGCCGAGCCGTTCCGGGTCGAACAGGCCGAGCGGGCTTTCATAGACCGGGCTCATCTGGTCGCCGGCCTTCAGCACATAGACCGGCTCCTGCTCCATCAGCGCCTTCAGGCGCTCGGCGAGGGAGGATTTGCCACCGCCCACCGGGCCGAGCAGGTAAAGGATCTGCTTCCGCTCCTCCAGCCCCTGCGCGGCGTGGCGGAAGAAGCCGACGATCCGCTCGATCGTGTCCTCCATCCCGTAGAACTCGGAGAAAGCGGGATAGATCCGGATCGTCCGGTTCAGGAAGATCCGGCCAAGGCGCGTGTCCTTGGCGGTATCCACCACCTCCGGCTCACCAATCGCCTTGAGAATCCGTTCGGGAGCACTGGCGTAGTGGCCCGGATCGGTCCGGCACCCTTCGAGGAATTCGGCAATCGACATGTCCGATTCCTTGCGGGCCTCATAGGCCCGTGCGTAATCGGCGAAGATGTCCTGCATGGTGTCCATCGGCGGCCCCTGGAAGCGCTGCCACGAATGCGCAACGCCGCCAGCATGGGCTTTGGCTTGGCCGAGTGCGGTAAACTTTTATTGCTGCGCCGCACTGCGGCCGTGTAGAGTGCAAATCACGGTAGGGGGAGGCGGCTCGCGCACAGGCGCTCGGCCGCCCGATATCGCATGAGTTTCAAATCATGACCAGCGCCGCGGCCCAGTCCGACCAATAGGCTGCGGCCATCGCTTGTCTGCCGCTTCATGAGTGTCCTGAAGTATGACTTGGCCATGTTGCGGGCAGGCGCTGCCTGTCTCGGCAGCGTCTCGGCTTCCGGGCGCGGCAGCGGGAAAAGCCGGCATGGCGCATGGCCCGCCGTGCCGGGCCGGGCGCAAACCCGCGGCAAACCGCGCCCACGCCGCAGCCTGCGCCGGCATCCATGACCGAAAGACGAAGCAACGCCGGTGGTTCCCGGCCGGCCTCGCGCGAGCGATGCCGGCGGCCGGGAATTTTTGCCCACGAAATAGGCAAAGCCGGGCCGGGCCGGCGCGGCGCCCGATCCGGCTCGGGCGCCGCGCTCCCCGACCCCGCTACTCCTCCGAGTGCGCCGGGCTGCCGGCCAGCACGCCGCCATCGATGATCATGTGCTGGCCGGTCATGAAGCTGCCCGCCGCGCTCGCCAGGAAGACCGCGGCGCCGGCGATCTCATCGGGTTCACCAATGCGCTTCAGCGGCGTGTCGCGGGTCCGCTTCTTGTAGTTCACCGGGTCCTCCCACAGGGCGCGGGCGAAATCGGTCCGCACCAGGCCGGGGGCGATGCAGTTCACCCGGATGTTCTTCGGCCCCCATTCGCAGGCCAGGTTCCGCGCCAGCTGCAGATCGGCCGCCTTGGTGATGGCATAGGCGCCGAGGTTGGTGGAGCCCTTGAAGCCGCCGATCGAGGAGACGATGACGATCGCGCCGCCGCCGCGCGATTCCATGCTGGGGATGCACATGTGGGACAGCCACATGTTCGACTTCACGTTGGTCGCCATCATCTTGTCGAAGATGTCGTCGGCGATCCCCATGGCCGGGCCGAAATGCGGGTTGATCGCGGCGTTGCAGACCAGGATGTCGACGCCGCCCCAACGGGCGATGGTCTCGTCCGCCAGCGCCTGGAGTTCCGGCTTGCGGCCGATGTTGCAGGCCATCGCCACGGCCTCCCCGCCCTTCGCCATGATGCCGTCCACCACGGCCTGGCAGGCATCCAGCTTGCGGGAGGAGACGACGACCTTGGCACCATGCTGCGCCATCCGCTCGGCGATGGCGCGGCCGATGCCGCGGCTGCCGCCGGTGACGATGGCGACCTTGCCGGTCAGGTCGAACAGGGTCGGTTCGGGCATCTGTGGGTTTCCTCCGTTGGTTTTGCGCCGGGCGAGTCTCCGCAGCGCGCCCTGCCGGCGTCAACCCGGGGCGGGGCGATTTATCCCGCCGCTTGCGCTAGGCTGGCGTGAAGCCCGTGGGGAGATGCTGCCATGACCGATGCCGCCGAAGCCTTGCCCTATGCCGTGCCGCTGGAAGGCGCCTCCAACCTGCGCGACCTCGGCGGCTGGCCGGTGGCGGGTGGCAGGCGGGTGCGGCGCGGGCTGATCTACCGCTCCGCCACCCTGGCCAACCTGACCGACGCCGACCAGGCGATGGTCGCGTCCTTGGGCATCCGCACCGTCTGCGACCTGCGCGGGGTGAACGAGGCGGCGCTGCGCCCCTCCCGCCTGCCGCCCTCGGCCGAGCGGGTGCATCTGCCGATCGAGCCCTCGGTCGGCGCCTCCCTCCGCGACCTGATGCTGCGGGAGGAATCGACCGGCGAGGACGTCGTCTCCCTGCTGCGGCGGGCCTATATCGACTATCTTGTGCGCTTCCTCGACGTCTATCGCGGCCTCTTCGCCCTGCTGCTGGAGCCGGGGCGGCAGGCGGTGCTGTTCCACTGCTCGGCCGGCAAGGACCGCACCGGCGTCGGCGCGGCGCTGGTGCTGACCGCGCTGGGCGCGACGCGGGAGACGGTGGTGGCGGATTACCGGGCGACGGACCGGATCTGGCGGCGCGACCACTCCCTGCCGGAGGGCACGCCGGCCGGCCTGGCGAATGCGCTGCTGTCCACCCACCCGGAGCTGCTGGAGGAGACGCTGGAGCGGGCGCTCGCCGCGCATGGCGGGGTGGATGGGCTGCTGCGCGACGGGCTGGGGCTGGATGATGCGCGGCTGGCGGCGCTGCGGGGGACCTACCTGGAGTAAGGCAAGGCCAGGGAGGAGGTATCCTCCTGTCGGACGGATGCCTTCAACCTTCCTCCATGTCTGAGGGGTTGGCATTCGCCGCATGGCGGGTGCCAGCCCACAAAAAGCAAGGGCGGGGCTTAGGGAGGGAATACTTCTCCCTCCCCAACCTTCCCTGGCGTCACAGCGCCCAGTCGTGCTGCGGCTGGTGGTGATGGTGCGCCTCGTGCCGCGGCTCCGGCGCCAGATCCTTCTCGCGGATCACCGCATCCACCACGCGCCGCCCGGTGCCGGGGAAGTCGGTGAAGAAGCCATCCACCCCGATGGCGATGAAGTCGCGGTATTCCTGCTCGAAGGGCCGCGGCGTGCCGTCCTCATAGAGCGAGGCGAAGGGCAGGTCGTCGCGCAGGGTGTAGATGATGACCTTCAGCCCGACGGCATGCGCGTCGTCCACCAGGGACGTCTTCTCCCCGGTCAGCTGCCGGGTGATGCCGCCCACCGCCGCGTCCAGCGTGATGGTCGGCAGGATGTCGTCCTTGTAGGGGCCGATCAGCTCGGCATAGAGGTCGTGCATCGCCTGGAGCGCCGCCGGCGTATAGAGATCGCCGTTGAGCGGGCTCTCGGCCGACAGGGCGAAGCCGAAACCGTCGTAGACGGACGGGTCGGCGCCGAGCGCGGCCTTCGACGGGTCGAAGTTGAAGGTGATGTCGTAGCCGCCCTCGTTCAGCAGCTGGATCAGCGGGATGTCCACGCCGGCCTGCGGCATGATCTCGGTCTGCAGCCGGATCAGGTTCGCCAGCTCGAAGGACTGGATCACCAGGCGGTGCGGGTCGGTGAAGCCGTCGGCGACCAGGCGGTCGATCAGCAGCTGGCTGGTATCCAGGTGGATCGGCGTGCCGTCCAGATGGGTGCCTTCCGCGGCGAAATAGGTCGGGTGCTTGGTCTCGGGGATCAGGCCGATCCGCTGGCCGGTCTCGGCCTCGATGCGCTGCACCAGGGCGATGACCTCATCCAAGGTCGGGATCTCGTACAACCCGTTCTCGTCGGTATTGCCGGGGCGGATCGCCGGGATGCGTTCCACTGCGCGGAGGGTCTTGATCTCGGCGAGGGTGAAATCCTCGGCGAACCAGTCATCGGCGAAGGTGATCCCGTCGATGACCTTGGTGGTCATGCGGTCGGCGAATTCCGGGTGCTGCGAGACATCCGTGGTGCCGCCGAGCGCGGGTTCGTGCCGGGCGATGAGCACGCCGTCCTTCGTCGGGACCACGTCGGGCTCGACGAAAGCGGCGCCGAGCCTGATGGCGAGCGTATAGCTGTTCAGCGTGTGTTCGGGGGTCAGGCCCGGGGCGCCGCGATGGCCGATGACCAGCGGCGGGCCGCCGTCGAGCGTGGCGAAGTCGTTCATGCGCTGTCTTTCCCTCTGCCGGGCAGGGGAGGGCGCTGCCCCTGCGTCGTGCGGGCGAGACTGCGGGGGCCGGGTTACGGCGGCGTGGCGGCTGTGTGACCTGCGGGTTTTAATCGTATACGTTGCGTCGGCGGCGCAGGGGGCTGGCGACCCGCCTTGACCCCTCCCACCCCCTCTCTACGCTTGCCGCTCCCGCCGGAGCGCACCACCGCCATGACCCTTGCGATGACCTGGGACGAATGGGCCAGCCATGACGCCACCGCGCTCGCCGCCCGGGTCCGCGCCGGGGAGGTGACGCCGGCCGAGCTCGCCGCCCAGGCCGCCGCCGGGGCCGCCCGCGCCGACCCGGCGCTGAGCGCCGTGGTCGAGGTCTTCGCCGACGTGGTCGCCGACCCGCTGGCCGACGGCATGGACCCGGCCGGCCCCTTCGCCGGCGTGCCCTACCTGATGAAGGATCTCGGTCCCACCCTGAAGGGCCGGCTGCAGGAGATGGGC
>JBMOJU010000454.1:0-3718 GCA_049315625.1 Paracraurococcus sp. | reverse complement strand
TGGAGGTTCCCGAGACCGACCCGGTGTTCAAGCGGGTCGCCTCCGGCGCGCACGCGGATCTCTTCACCCTCGCCCCCAGCCTGGGCAGCAAGGGCGGCACGAAGGAGGTGCTGCGGGCCGAGGAGGCGCGCGACGCGCTGCGCTTCATGGCGATGACCGCGGCCGAGGGCGGCTGGCGCGTCCTGGTGGTGGAGGAGCTGGAGCGGGTCGATCGCGCCGTCGTCCCCAACATCCTGCTGAAGACGCTGGAGGAGCCGCCGCCGCGCACCGTGCAGCTCCTCGTCACCAGCGCGCCGGACCGGCTGCTGCCGACCATCCGCAGCCGCTGCCGGCGGCTCGACCTCTTCCCGCTGGCGGAGCCCGTGATGCACGGGCTGCTGACGCGCTGGCTGCCGGAGATGTCGGGGCCGGACCGGCTCGGCCTCGCCCGCATCGGCGATGGCTGCCCCGGCCAGGCGCTGGCGCTCGCCGACGGCGAGGGGCTGGCGCTGCAGGGCCTGGTGGAGCAGGTGCTGGCTGAGCTGCCGCGCCCCGATCCGCGCCGCGCCCATGCCGTGGCCGATGCCGTGGCCGGCCGCCGCGACGCCGCGGCGCTGACCTTGTTCCTCACGCTGCTCCGCCGGGCGCTCGCCGCCGGTGTGCGGGAGGCCGGGCGAGGGGGGGCAGCACCGCCCTGGATCGCCGGGCGTTCGCTTGCCGAGTGGTCGACCCTGTGGGACAAGCTCGGCCGCCTGGCCGACGAGACCGAGCGGCTCAACCTCGACCGCAAGCAGGCGGTGCTGACCGGCCTCGGCTGGCTCCCGATCCGCTGAAAAGGCCCAGCGATGGCACGCTTCTACTACACCACGCCGATCTATTACGTGAACGACAAGCCGCATATCGGCCACGCCTATACCTCGCTGGCGACCGACGTGCTGGCGCGCTGGAAGCGGCTGGAAGGGCACGAGGTCTTCTTCCTGACCGGCACCGACGAGCATGGCCAGAAGGTGGAGAAGGCGGCGCAGGATGCCGGGATGGACCCGCAGGCCTTCACCGACCAGGTGAGCCAGAGCTTCCGCCTGCTGGCCGAGCTCATGGGCTATTCGCACGACGACTTCATCCGCACCACGGAGCCGCGCCACAAGGCCGCCTGCACCGCGCTGTGGGAGGAGCTGGTGCGTCGCGACGAGATCTATCTCGGCCATTACGAGGGCTGGTACGCCGTCCGCGACGAGGCCTTCTACGGGCCGGACGAGCTGACGGAGCGCGACGGGGTGAAATACGCCCCCTCCGGCGCGCCGGTCGCCTGGGTGAAGGAGCCGAGCTACTTCTTCCGCCTGTCGAAGTGGCAGGATTGGCTGCTGCAATACTATGCCGACAATCCCGGCTTCATCGCCCCGTCCTCCCGCCGCAACGAGGTGATGAGCTTCGTGAAGTCGGGGCTGCAGGATCTTTCCATCAGCCGCACCTCCTTCACCTGGGGCATCCCGGTGCCGGGCGATCCGGCACATGTCATGTACGTGTGGCTGGACGCGCTGACAAACTACATCACCGCGGCCGGCTATCCCGACACCGCGGCGGAGCGCTGGAGGTTCTGGCCGGCCGACGTGCATTTCGTCGGCAAGGACATCGTCCGCTTCCACGCCATCTACTGGCCGGCCTTTCTCGAAGCCGCCGGCATCGCCCCGCCGAAGCGCGTCTTCGCGCATGGCTGGTGGACGATCGAGGGCCAGAAGATGTCGAAGTCGCTCGGCAACGCCATCGACCCGCTGGCGCTGATCGAGCAATACGGCCTCGACCCGCTGCGCTACTTCCTGCTGCGGGAAGTCCCCTTCGGCAATGACGGCGACTTCTCGAAGTCGGCGCTGATGAGCCGCAACAACGGCGAACTGGCCGACACGCTGGGCAACCTGGCCAACCGGACGCTGTCGCTGATCCAGCGGAATTGCGAGGGCAGGCTGCCGGCGGTTGCGGACGGCGCCGCGGCCGATGCCGAGTTGCTGGCCGGGCTGGCAGCGCTGCCGGCGACGGTCGCCGCGCATCTGGAAGCCCAGGAATTCCACCTGGCGCTGGAGGCCATCATGGCCCAGGCGCGCGCCGCCAATGGCTACATCACGGTGCAGGCGCCCTGGGCGCTGAAGAAGACCGACCTGGTGCGCATGGGCGTGGTGCTGCGGCACCTGCACTCGGCGCTGCGGGTCTTCGCCACGGTGCTGCAGCCCTTCATGCCGGGGACGACGGCGGCGATGCTGGACCAACTCGGCGTGCCGGAGGAGGCGAGGGGCCTCGCCGCCCTGGCCACCCCATTGCCCGAAGGCACGCCCCTGCCGCCGCCGGCGCCGCTGTTCCGCAAGATCGAGGACGCGGCCTGAGCCATGCTGGTCGATAGCCACTGCCACCTCGACTACTTCACCGAAGCCGAGATCGACGCCATCGTCGCCCGCGCCCGGGAGGCCGGCGTCGGTCGCATGGTCACCATCGGCACCCGGGTCGGCCAGGCGGCGCAGGTCAAGGCGCTGGTCGAGCGCTTCCCCGATGTCTGGGGCACCGTCGGCGTGCACCCGCACAATGCCGGCGAGCCGGAGGGGATGCCGACCACCGCCGAGCTCGTCGCCCTTGCCGACCACCCGCGCATCATCGGCATCGGCGAATGCGGCCTGGACTATTTCTACGACAAAGCCCCGCGCGAGGCGCAGCAGGAAGGCTTCCGCCGCCACATCCGGGCGTCGCGTGAGACCGGCCTGCCGCTCTGCATCCATGCCCGCCAGGCCGATGACGACATCCTGGCGATCCTGCGGGAAGAAACCGCGGCGGGCGGCGCCTTTCCCTTCCTGCTGCACTGTTTTTCCTCCGGCGCCGAATTGGCGCGGGGGGCGCTCGAGATGGGCGGCTACCTGTCCTTCTCCGGCATCCTGACCTTCCCGAAATCGCCGGAGATCCGGGCGATCGCCGCGGAAGCCCCGGCCGACCGCATCCTGGTGGAGACCGACAGCCCCTACCTCGCCCCCGTCCCGCTGCGCGGCAAGCGCTGCGAGCCGGGCTATGTCGCTCACACGGCGAAGGTTCTGGCGGCCACCCGCGGCATCGGCCAGGCGGAGGTCGAGGCGCTGACCACCGAGAATTTCCTCCGTCTGTTCACCCGGGCCACGGCGCCGTGAGCGTGGCGATCGGGCTCGCGCCGAAGCGGTTCGGGCCCGCATCGCCGGCCCGGCACAGCCAGATCAGCAGCGTGATTCCCAGGGCGGCCATCAGCACGCCGGCGAGCAGCCGGAACCCCATCGACTCGATGACGACGCCGATGCCGAGGATGGTCGCCGGCCCGAGGCAGCCCAGCAGCCACCAGCCGCTATGGCCGGTATCGTGCAGCCGCCGGACGGACACCGCGATCTGCGGCAGCAGGACGCCGAGGCTGAACACCGCGTTCAAGGCGCCCGACGTTCCGAGTCCGTCATCGAGGAATCCCGTCGCCAGGTTGCCCAGGACGACGAAGAGGATGAAGTACCAGTATTCCGACCGTCGGGCGCGGCCACCGAAGGTGACGTACTTGCCGAAGCAGGTCCTGAGCGCCGTGACAAAATCCATGGCCGGAGCCCCCGTTGAATACTTTGATAACGTAATGGTTTGCCGCTGCGCTGTCCAGGCGGAACCGGGGCCCGCCGCATGCTGACCGTGACCATCCTCGGCTGCGGCGGCTCGGGCGGGGTGCGGCTGGCCCGCATTGCGGCCGGCCATGGCGCCA
>JBMOJU010000453.1:0-3724 GCA_049315625.1 Paracraurococcus sp. | reverse complement strand
GACCGCGCCTTCTCCTCCGGCTGCATCCGGCTGGAGAAGCCGATGGAACTGCTCGACATCGCCCTGCAAGGCGCCACCGGCTGGGACCGCGCGCGGGTGGACAAGGTGCTGGAGAGCCGCCAGACCTCCGGCGTCGGGGTGCCACGGTCGATCCCGGTGCGGCTGCACTACACCACCGTGACCGTGGAGGGTGGCGAGGTGCGCATCCGCCAGGACCTGTATGGCCATGACGAGGCCTATGCCCGGGCGATGGAGGCGCCGCGCCTGCCGCGCGTCGCCGAGCTGGCGCGGGCGCGCTGAGCATGGCAACGGCCTGCGCCTGCTGCACCATGCCGGGCGCGGGCCGCCGCGCTTTGCTACGCGGCGTGGCCGGCCTGCTCTGCGCCGCGGTGGGCAGCGGCGCGGCGCTGGCGCAGGTGACCGCCGGCGCACCGCGCAGCCTGCGCATCCATCGCATGCAGACCGAGGAGAGCTTCGACGGCGTCTACTGGCGCGACGGCCGCTACGACCGCGAAGCCCTGAAGCAGCTCGACTGGCTGTTCCGCGACCCGTCGCGGGACGAGGCCACGCCGATGGACCCGCGCCTGTTCGACGTGATGCATACGGTGGCGCTGGAGTTGAACGCGACCGAGGGCTTCCAGGTAATCAGTGGCTACCGCGCGCCGGAGACCAATGCCGCGCGGGCCCGCGAATCCCGCCGCGTCTCGCGCGCCTCGCTGCACATGTCGGGCATGGCGGCGGATGTCCGGCTGCCGGGGCGGGATAGCTTCGGGCTCGCCCGGCTGGCGGCCGAGATGCAGATGGGCGGGGTGGGGCTCTACCGCCGCGACGGCTTCGTGCACCTTGATTGCGGCCCGGCGCGCCGCTGGTAGCGGAAGGCAAGGATTTGACCCCCCGGATGCTGCGCGGCCTGCTGCCGCTCCTCCTGCTGCTCGGCTGTGCCGAGGCCCCGCAGCCTGCGTCGCTGTCCCTGGCGCCGCAGCCACCAGCCCTGGTGCTTGCCCCGCGCGCGGAATGGCGGCCGATCCCGATCGACCGGCGCGGCGGCTTCCTCGCCGCCTATGCCGCCTCGGAGCCGGCGCATTGGACGCAGGGGCTGCGGCGGGTCTGGATCGTGCTGAACCTGGCCGAGCCGATCCGCCTGCCGGAGACCGGCGGCAAGGCGCGCAGCGTCGCCTTCCTGGCGGATTACCGCTGCGCCGAACAATCCTGGAACCCGATCGAGGGGACCTGGTACCGCGCGCCGGACGCCGAGGGCCCGGAACTGGAGGAACGGCCGCGGCAGCCGGGCGAGCGTGGGGTGCAGCCCGGCACCCTCGTCGCCGTCTTCCTGGAGGCCGCCTGCCGCCTGTGACCCGACCGCGGCCTATTGGTCCAGGGTGATGTTGTGCTCGCGGATTACCCGGCCGAGGCTGGCGGTGTCGGCGCGGAGCTGGTCGCGGAAGGCCCGCGCGCCCTCGGTCCGCGTCTCCCCGCCCAGCTCGGCGATGCGCTGGCGGACGGCGGGCTCCTGCATCACCTGGCGCAGCGCCTCCTCCAGCCGCGCCACGGCGGCAGGCGGCGAATTGCCCTGCACCAGCACGCCCTGCCAGGTGCCGGCATTCGGGTGCGGCCAGCCCAGCTCGGCGAAGGTCGGCAGCGCGGGCAGGCTGGCCAGCCGATGGGTGCCGGACACGGCGATGCCGCGCATCTGGCCCTGGGTGACATAGGGCATCGACTGGGTGGCGCCGGCCATGGTCAGGTCGGCCTCCCCGCTGACGACCGCCAGCAGCCCGGGCGCGCCGCCGCGATAGGGCACCTGGGTCATGCCGCCGCCCCAGGCGGCAGCGAGCGCGACGGACACCAGGTGGGTCAGCGTCCCGGCGCCTGCATTGGCGAAGTTCAGCTTGCCCGGATTGGCCTTCACATAGGCCGCCAGCCCGGCCGCATCCTGCACCGGCAGTGCGTTGCGCGCGGCCAGGATATAGGGCGCGTAGATCAGCATGGTGACCGTCGCCAGGTCCTTCTCCACGTCGAAGGGCAGCCTGGCGAAAAGGAAAGGGTTGGTTGCCAGCACGCTGACATCGAGCAGCAGCATGGTGGTGCCGTCCGGCGCGCTTTTGGCCACGTAGTCGGCGCCGATATTGCCGCCGGCGCCGGTGCGGTTCTCGACGATCACGCTTTGCCCGACCGCCTTCCCGAGCGGCGTGGCGATCAGCCGCGCCAGGATGTCGCTGGTGCCGCCGGGTGCGTTGGGGACGATGATCCGCAGCGGCCGGTCGAAGCCCTGGGCCCGCGCGACGGCCGGCGCCGCAAGCGCCGCGGCGAGCAACTGGCGTCTCTGCATGGTCTCTCTCCCGGTGTCTTGGTTCAGCCGCCGGGCCGCAGCGGCGTGCCGGATTCGCGGATGGTGGCATCCGCACGCCGCCTTACGTCCGGCAGCAGGCGAGTGCCAAGCCCCGGTGCGGTCGGCGCCTGCGCCAGCCCGTCCCTGATGACGGGCAGGTCGGTGACCAGGTCGCGGTACCAGGTGGCGAGCGTCGCCCGCACCACCTCCTGGAAGATCGCGGTCGGCGCGTGGATCGCCAATTGCAGCCCGGCCATCAGCGTCACCGGCCCGGTGCAGTCATGCGGAGCGAGGGGCTTCGCATACGCCTCGGCAAGGGCGGCGATCTTGCGGCCCTCGGTCAGCCCGCCGCACCAGGCGAGGTCGAGCATGACGATGTCGACCGCTTCGGCTTCCAGCATCTGCCGGTAGGACACCGCGCCGCCCAGCGTCTCGCTGCCGCAGATCGGCACACTTGTCTGCCGGCGGAGGTCGGCCAGTGCCCGGAAGTCGCCCATCTTGGCGATCGGGTCCTCGGCCCAGAAGATGCCGAGATCCTCCAGCGCGCGGCAGATGCGGATGGCGGCCGGCGCGGACCAGAGGCTGTGGAGTTCGGCCATCACCTCGATCCGGTCGCCGACCGCGGCGCGGATCCTGCGGAACGGCTCGAGCCCGGCCTTCAGTTCGGACAGGGTGATCATCTGCCCGCCGCTGGCCGCCGCCTGCACATCCAGCGGCCAGATCTTCATCGCCGTGTAGCCTTCCGAGAGCAGGCTTTCGGCCAGCGCGCCGGCGTCGCGCATGAAGGCGACCTGGTCGTCATAGGGGCCGGCGGCGACGTCGCCGGCGCCGATGTCGCGCCGCCCGGCGGCCACCCCCTTCGCCGTGCCGCTGTTGTAGGCATAGCCGGCGCAGGTGTTGTAGGTGCGGATCTCAGACCGGGAGGCACCGCCCAACGCCTCATGCACCGGGATGCCGTGCCGCTTGCCCATCAGGTCCCAGAGCGCGAGGTCGACGGCGCTGGCCGCGCGGATCTCGGCGCTGGCGCTTGCGAAGCCGAGATAGGGCGTCATCAGGTGGCGCGACACCGCTTCGATCCGCCGCGCATCGCGCCCGATCAGCCAGGGGGCGATGGTCTCGTGCAGCACCGCCTCGACCGCCGCCGCGCCGCGGAAGCTCTCGCCGAGGCCCACCAGCCCCTCATCCGTCTCCAGCTCGACCCAGATCAGGTTCGGCCGTTCGGCAATGCGGATGGTCCGCAGGCAGGTGATGTTGGACATGCGTCACTCCCTGCCCGCCAGGGTAGCGGCGGATGGGCCGGCGCGGCTACCGGTCCAGCGATCCCAGCGCCTGCGCCAGGTCGGCGATCAGGTCGTCGGCGCTCTCGATGCCGATGCTGAGGCGGATCAGCCCGTCGGT
>JBMOJU010000452.1:0-3736 GCA_049315625.1 Paracraurococcus sp. | reverse complement strand
GCCCGGGGCGCCAGCGGCGGCCGATGACAGGGCCGTGCTGCGGGCCGTGGTGGTGGCGATGCGGGAACAGCCCTGGGTCGACACCACCTGGGTGGTGCCCGACGTGGTCGGCGGCCGCGTGACGCTCTTCGGCTATGCGCGGTCCGATTCGATGCGGCAGGCGCTGGTGCTGCTGGCGCAGGGCATCCCCGGCGTCGCCGCGGTGCAGGACCGGATGGAGCCGATGCCGCTGATCCTGCGGGCGACGCTGTGACGCGCCGCGGACCGGCACGGGACGCCAGGCGATGAGCCTCATCGAACGCATCCGGGCCTACCACGCGGTGCTTGCCATGCTGGCGGTGGCGGCCTTCGTCACCGGGGAAGCCGGGGCGATCCACGCCTGGCTCGGCTACGCGATCGCGCTGGTGATCCTCGGGCGGCTCGTCGCCTCGCTCAGCGGGCTGAAGCAGCTTGGTCTCGCGCGCTTCTATCCGCAGTTCGAGGGGCTGAACCTCGGCACGCTGATGACCCATCCGGCGATCAGTAAGTCCCTGCTGGCCGGCATCGCCGCCAGCCTGATCGCGGTGACGGTGACGGGCATCCATCTGGATGGCGGCCGCACGCTCGGCTTCGGCGCACCGGCGCTGGTCGCCACGGGCGAGCACGAGGGCGGCATCGTCGGCGAGGCGCACGAGGTGTTCGCCAACCTGCTGGTGGTGCTGGTCGGGCTGCATGTCCTGTACCTGGTGACCTGCAAGCGCGGCCTGGTGCGCTTCATGCTGTTCCTGCG
Source organism: Paracraurococcus sp. (assembly GCA_049315625.1). Taxonomy (GTDB): domain Bacteria; phylum Pseudomonadota; class Alphaproteobacteria; order Acetobacterales; family Acetobacteraceae; genus Paracraurococcus. The sequence continues at coordinate 2,967 of JBMOJU010000452.1, read as the reverse complement.
GCCGGCCGGGCGCCCCGCCGGCCCGCGGTGACCCGAGCCGTTGCCGATGCCGGCACAACCCTGCGGCAGCGGTCGCGTTGCAGCGCCGAAGGGCGTCCCCCCGGACGCGGCCCGAGGAGCTATCCCGCATGCGCGCACTGGTCTGGCACGGCAAGCACGATATCCGCTGCGACAGCGTCCCCGACCCGACGATCGAGCAGCCGCGCGACGCCATCATCCGCGTCACCTCCTGCGCCATCTGCGGCTCCGACCTGCATCTCTACGACAACGTCATGCCGGGCATGGAGCGCGGGGACATCATGGGCCACGAGACCATGGGCGTGGTCGAGGAGGTCGGGCCGGAATGCCGCGGCCTGAAGAAGGGCGACCGCGTCGTCATCCCCTTCACCATCCTCTGCGGCGATTGCGACCAGTGCAAACGCGGCAATTTCAGCGTCTGCGAGCGGTCCAACCGCAACAAGGCGATGGCCGACAAGGTCTTCGGCCATACCACGGCGGGCCTCTTCGGCTACACCCACCTGACCGGCGGCTATGCTGGCGGCCAGGCCGAATACCTGCGCGTGCCCTTCGCCGACCGCACCCACATCAAGGTGCCGGACAGCCTGACCGATGAGCAGGTGCTGTTCCTGTCGGACATCCTGCCGACCGGCTGGCAGGCCGCGGTGCAGTGCGACATCCAGCAGAGCGACACGGTGGCGATCTGGGGCTGCGGCCCCGTGGGGCAGATGGCGATCCGCAGTGCCGTGCTGCTCGGCGCCCGCCAGGTGATCGCCATCGACACGGTGCCCGAACGCCTGTCCATGGCCCGCGCCGGCGGCGCGACGACGATCGACTTCTTGCACGACAGCGTGGTCGATCGCTTGAACGAGCTGACCTACGGCCGCGGCCCGGAGAAGTGCATCGACGCCGTCGGCATGGAAGCCCACGCGACGGCGACGCTCGACAGCATCTACGACACGGTGAAGCAGGCGGTGATGCTGGAAACCGACCGGCCGCATGTGCTGCGGGAGATGATGTATGTCTGCCGCCCCGCCGGCGTGCTTTCCGTCCCCGGCGTCTATGGCGGGTTGCTGGACAAGGTCCCGTTCGGGATGGCGATGAACAAGGGCCTGACCATCCGCATGGGCCAGACCCATGTGAACCGCTGGACCGACGATTTGCTGCGGCGGATCGAGCAGGGGCAGATCGATCCCTCCTTCGTCATCACTCACCGCGTCGGGCTGGACGAAGGGCCGGGCATGTACAAGACGTTCCGCGACAAGCTGGACAGCTGCATCAAGGTGGTGATCCGGCCATGAGCGACCGCACGCTCGGCGTCGCCCGGGGCCTGGGCTGGTTCAGCCTCGGCCTGGGCCTGACGGAACTGCTCGCGCCGCAGCTGGTGACGCGCAGCCTCGGGCTGCGCGGGCAGGAGAAGCTGATCGCCAGCCATGGCGCGCGCGAAATCGCCACCGGCATCGGCCTGCTCGCCGCGCGCGACCCGACGCCCTGGCTCTGGGGCCGGGTCGCGGGTGATGCGCTCGATCTCGGCACGCTGGCCGGCGGTCTGGTGGCAGGGCGCGGGCGGGAGCGCGGCAATGCCGGGCTGGCGCTGGCGGCATTGGCGGGTGTGACGCTGCTGGACGTGCTGTGCGGCCGGGCGCTGAGCGCGCGGCGGCGGGTGACGCGGCAGCGGAGCGGGCGCGACTACGGCGGCCGCCGCGGCATGCCCAAGCCGGCTGGGGCGATGCGCGGGGCGGCACGCGATTTCGCCGTGCCGCGGGATTTCCGCATCCCGGAGCCATTGCGGCCTTGGACCAGCGTGGCTTGAGATGTGAGTTGACTTGATTGCCTGTGGAGCCCTCATATTACCAGCGCAACCGGTCGTAGACACCCAGCGACCGCCGCCTGGAACAAGGGGATACCCGTGACCGTCGCTTTGGCACCTGACCCGATCCGTGAGGCGTTCCGCCGCCGGGCGATGGGCGCCCTGGAGCGTATGGCACAGGCGGCCTCGCCCGAAATGCTGACGGAAGCCCTGGCGTCCCCGACGGATACCGGCAGCCTGGCCCGGCTGCTCGCGGACGATGCCGCGAGCGAGGCGCTGCGCCACCTGGACCCCCTCGCCGGAGCCATCGCCCGTGGCGCCGAGGCGCGCGCCCGGCTGATCGAGGCGGCTGGCGGGCTGCTCGGCGCCGATGCCGTTGGCCGTTTGCTCGGCATCACCCGCCAGGCTGTGGACAAGCGCCGCGTTGCCGGCAGGCTGCTCGCCCTCCGCATCCGCGGCGACTGGCATTATCCGGCGGTGCAATTCGCCCCGGACGGGGAGGCATCGGAAGGCCTGGCCGAGGTCATCGCCGCCATGCCCGAGGCCAGCCCTTGGGCGGTGCTCGATTTCCTCCTCGCCCCCGACGACGCGCTCGGCGGCCGCACGCCGTTGCGGGCGCTGCAGGCCGGCGACCTGACCGGGCTCCGCCGCCTGCTGGCGGCGCGCGAGGCTGACGCCCCAGGGTGAGCCGCGGCCCTGCGGAGCCGGTCCCGCCGCCGCCGGCCGACCTGGCGGCGCGCGCCCTGCCGCTGGCGGAGCTTGCCGCCGGGACGCAGCTTCACCGGATCCACCGCTCGGTCCACGGACCGCTGCATTTCTCCCGCGGGCCGGGGCGCTTCGACAGCCCCGCGGGACATTTCGGCGTACTCTACGCTGCCCTCGGCTTCTCCGGCGCCTTCGCCGAGACGCTGCTACGCAACCCTGCCCGGCGCCTGGTCTCGCTGCGGGAGGTCGAGGCGCGATCGCTCGCCCTCCTGACCCTGCCGCGCGCGGCAAGGCTGGTGGACCTGAGCGGGCCTGGCCTCTCGGCGCTCGGCCTCGATGCCAGGCTGCTCTCCGGCCCGTACGACCCTTGCGGCGCATGGGCCGCGGCACTGTACACGCATCCGGCGGCGCCGGACGGCCTCCTCTATCCCTCGCGCTTCGACCCGGCCGAGGCC
>JBMOJU010000451.1:0-3741 GCA_049315625.1 Paracraurococcus sp. | reverse complement strand
GTCAGGCCGAGGATCAGCCCGACCGGACGCCCGGCGACCTGGGCCGAGAGCGGCAGGCCGGCGGCGCGGGAGGCACGCACGCCGTCCATCAGCCGGCGCCAGCGCTGCGGGTCGTAGCTGCGGTCGGTCAGCAGGAACCAGACCGGGCGCTGCGAATCCTTGGCCACCTGGTTCATCCAGGCGAAGTCGGCTGCCTCGTCCTCGAAGTCCGACAGCATGCCGAAGGCGCCGCGCCCGGCCCTTCCCATGGCGCGGCCGATGGCGATCAGCTCCTCATGGTCGGCGTAGCGGCCGGGGACGAGCTCGCCGGTCGGGGTCTTGTGCTGGTCGGTGCGGGAGGTGGTGAAGCCGAAGGCGCCGGCGCGCAGCGCTTCCTCGGTCAGCCGCGCCATCAGCTCGATGTCGTCGGGCCGCGCCATCTCCCGGTTGATGGCGCGCTCGCCCATGGCGTAGACGCGCAGCGGGTGGTGGGCGATCTGCGCCGCGACATCGATGGTGCGCGGCAGGCGGGCCAGAGCGTCGAGGTATTCGGGGAAGCTTTCCCAGTCCCATTTGAGCCCTTCGGCCAGGGCGATGCCGGGGATGTCCTCGACACCCTCCATCAGGTCGATCAGCGCCTGGTGGTGCGCCCGCTTCACCGGGGCGAAGCCGACGCCGCAATTGCCGAACATGATGGTGGTGGCACCATGCCAGGAGGACGGGGCAAGCACCGGGTCCCAGGTCGCCTGGCCGTCGTAATGGGTGTGCACGTCGACCCAGCCGGGGGTGACCAGGCGGCCCTCGGCCGGCACGTCGCGCTTCGCCGGCCCGGCCTTGCCGCCGACGGATGCGATGCGGTCGCCATCGATCGCCACATCCCCCACGAAGGCCGGCGCGCCGGTGCCATCGACGATGGTGCCACCCCGGATCACGACGTCATGCATGGCCCGTTTCCCTCTCGCTGATTCATTGGTCAGGCGACCGAGTGTGCCGATGTCACGCCGCTGCGTCCATGGGGCACGCCACCTTGTGCGGTAGCGCACAGACGACCCTTTCATGCGACGGCAGCCTCCCCGTATCGAACCATCCTTGGGGAAGAGCCGCCATGCGGGGCAGCGCGCAGATCGACCAGGTCCTCGACGCCTGGTTCCCGACCGGCATCGAATATGCCGATGCGGCCACCCACCATGCCTTGTTCGAGACCTGGTTCGGCGGCGCCCGGGCCACGATCCCCTTCGCGCTCGGCGCGCTGGCGCGGCAGGCGCAGGCCGGCCAGCTCGATGGCTGGGCCGCCACCCCGCGCGGCCGGCTGGCGCTGATCCTGCTGCTGGACCAGGCGCCGCGCGACCTCTACCCCGGCACGCCGCTGGCCTATGCCGGGGACCCGGATGCGCTGCAGCTCGCCGAGGAAGGGCTGCGCAACGGCCATTACGACGCGCTGGAGCATCCCTGGGAGAAGACCTTCTGCTTCCTCCCCCTCGCCCATGCCGAGGGCCCGGACCACCGGGAGCGGCTGATCCGCGTCGGCGCCATGGCGGATTCCCTGGCCTGGTCGGCGCGCGCGGATCTGCGGCCGCTCTACCGCCACTCGGCCGACCAGGCGCGCCGCCACCGCGCGGTGATCGAGCGCTTCGGCCGCCACCCGCACCGCAACGCCATCCTCGGCCGGACCTCGACGCCCGAGGAAGCGGCCTGGCTGAAGACCGGGGAACTGGCGCAGCGCCGCCGGCCGCCGATCGAGGCGCGGCTGGGCCTGGTGCCGGCGGGGATGCCGGCGGCGAGTTGAGGCGGTCTTCGCCCTACGAGACCACCGCATAGGCCGGCCGGCGCGGATCGGCGCCGGCCGCCAGCATGCCCGTCGCCGGGTCGGACTTCACCACCTCCACCGTCCCGGCCAGCCAGGTCTTCTCCGGCCAGTCGCGGATCTCGTGCCCCTTGGCGGCCAGCGCGTCGCGCGTCACCTGCGGGATGGCGGATTCGACCGCCAGGCGGCCGGGGAAGAAGTCGAAGGGCGCGAAGCTCGACGGGAAGGAATAGCTGGCGAAGCGCGGCGCCTCGATCGCCTCCTGCACCTCCATCCCGTGCTGCAGGATGTTCAGCACCACCTGCAGCATGGCCTGGATCTGCACGTCGCCGCCCGGGGTGCCGAAGGGCATCACGCCGCCGTCCCGCGTCACGATCATCGCCGGGTTCGGCGTCAGCCGCGGCCGCTTGCCGGGGGCGACGCCGCAGGGATGCGCCGGGTCGGGCCGGCTCTGGCTGCCGCGGTTGGACGGGATGATGCCGAGGCCGGGCACCACCGGCGAGTTCCAGGAGCCGTCGGAGGGCGTCGCGCTGAAGGCGTTGCCCCAACGGTCGACCACGCAGCAATAGGAGGTATCGGCCTCGACCAGCGGCGTGGCGCGGTCGGTGGCGCCGGGCAGAGTGGTGCCGGAGTTCAGCATCGGGCCGGGCATGCCGGGCAGCGCCCGGTCGGGGTCGATCTGCCGCAGCCGGGCGCCGAGGTGGGCTTCCCCCAGCAGCCTATCGAGCGGGACGTCGATGAAGGCCGGGTCGCCGAAATGGTATTCCCGGTCGGCCATCGCCGCCTTGATGCACTCGGTGAACAGGTGGATGTAGTCGACGCCGTTATGCGCCATGGCGCCGATGCCGCCCGCCTCCATCAGCAGCAGCGCCTCCAGCAGCGCGGGCCCCTGGCACCAGGGGCCGCAGGTCAGCACCTCATGGCCGCGCCACATCCGCCGCACCGCCGGTTCCAGCTTCGAGCGGTAGCCCGCCATGTCCTCCATCGTCAGGTAGCCGCCCTCCCGCGCCATGAAGGCGGCGATCTCGCGGGCGATGTCGCCGCGGTAGAAGGCGGCATGCGCGGCGGCGAGGCCGGCCAGGCGCCCCTTGCCGGCGGCGGCGCGCTCCTCATCGACCATGTATTGCAGCGTGCGGGCCAGGTCGGACTGGACGAATTTATCCGCCACCGCGGGCGGCTTGCCGCCGGGCAGGAAGATCGCCGCATTGCCCGGCCAGCGGGCGTATTCCGCCTGGTGGTCGCGGATGTTCTGCGCCAGCAGCGGATAGACCGCGAAGCCGTCCCGGGCATGCCGCAGCGCATGCTGGGCGACGTCGCCGAAGGACATGGTGCCGTGCCGCTCCAGCGCGGTGATCCAGGCATCGGGCGCCGCCGGCACCACGGTGCGCAGCACGCCGTTCGGGATCTTGCCCCCGTGTTCGCGCATGAAGAGGTCGGCGGGGATGGATTGCGGCCAGGTGCCGAGGCCGGCGATGGTCTCCACCGTGCCGTCCGCCTTGCGGATCAGGATGGGGGCGACGCCGGCGACGTTGACCAGGTCCGGCAGCAGCACGCCGAGCGCGATGCCGGCAGCGCAGCCGGCATCGATGGCGTTGCCGCCGGCCTCCAGCACGGCGAAGCCGGCGGCGGCGGCAAGGTAGTGCCCGGCCGAGACGCCGTGGCGGGTGCCGTAGAGGGTGGGGCGGGTGGCGAACATGGGCGCGGGCCTCCGGGGTGGGGCAGCGTCGCGCCGGGGTGGCGGGGGAGTCAATTGCGGCAGGCCGCCCCACCCCGGCCCTCCCCCGCCAGCGGGAGGGAGAAGGTGGTTCCCTCCCCCGCGCTGCTGGGGAGGGCTAGGGTGGGGGTGCCCCCCGTCCCGTGGGGGTGCCCCCCCGTTCAGGTGGGGACACACAACCAAGAAGACCCCCCCCCATGCCCGAGGCACCGCCCGTCCTGCTGTCCCGCGACCCGCGCGGGAT
>JBMOJU010000089.1:0-16680 GCA_049315625.1 Paracraurococcus sp. | reverse complement strand
CAGATCGGCTTGATCGTGGTGTGCTTCTCGCGCTCGATGAAGGGCTCGGGATCGACCCCCGTCAGCTCACCCAGCTTGCGCAGGAAATTGGTGGTGGCGAAGATGCCGAAGGGCGCGTGCAGGTAGGGCCGGTCCAGCTCCTCGCACAGCTTGCGGCCGAATTCCCGGTACATGCAGATGTTGACGTCGGCGTTGGGCAGCTTCGCCACGTCGTCGATATGCGAGCCCAGCGGGAAGACCAGGTTGATCTCGCAGCCGATGCCCTCGACCAGCCGGCGGACCTCCGCCAGGTCGGACGGCATGTTGAAGGTGCCGTAGATCGGGCCGATGATGTTGACCCGCGGCCGCTCGCCCTCCTTGCGGACGCGCGGCCGGACCTTGCCCTTCTTCGCGCCGAACTCGGTCCACAGCCAGTTGATGGCGCGGTCGGCGGCCTGCCACTGGTCCTCGTCGATGGTGCGCGGGATGAAGCGCAGCAGGTTGCTGCCTTCCGGCGTCACGCCGCCGCCGATCATCTCGGCGATCGAGCCGGTGACGACGACCGCGGGGAGGTCCGGGTCCTGCGTCGCCGCGGCGCGCTTCATCGACCCTTCGGTGCCGTTCTTCGAGAGCGAATCCTCGTCGAGCCCGGTCACCACCACCGGCAGCTCGTGCGGCGGCAGCGCATCGGTGTAGTGCAGCACCGCCGTGACCGGCAGGTTCTCGCAGCCCACCGGGCCGTCGATGACGACGCGCAGGCCGCGCACCGCGGCGAAGGCGTAGACCGCCCCCCAGTAGCCACCCGCGCGGTCGTGGTCGATCACGAGCATGGCGTCAGGTCCCCACCGCTTCTTCGGCCTTCGCACGGGCCAGGCGCTGCTTGCGCTGGCGGTCGCGGAAGCCCGGCGGGTCGACGGGTTTGGTCGTGAAGCCGTAGCCGGCGCTGTCCTTGGCGCCGACGCCTTCGAAGAAGCTCACCATGCGGCCGAAGCGCTCGCGCCCCTGGGTCTGGGCGTTGACGATCGCCGCCATCGAACCGGCGCCGGCCGGGCCGAACAGCGGCCGGGCGGACACCATGTTGGTGAAGTACAGCGACGGGATGCCGAGCTCCTTGCCGCGCTGCACCAGCGGCGTGGTGCCGATGGCGAGGTCGGGCCGTACGTCCTCCATCGCCGCCACGTCGTGCTCCAGGCTGGCGCGGTACTGCACATGGGCACCATGCGCGGTCAGCCAGTCGAGATCGGCGGCGCTCCATTCGGTCTTCGGCAGCGCGGTGCCGACATAGGGCACCTCGGCGCCGGCCTCGATCAGCAGCCGCGCGACCAGCAGCTCGCTGCCCTCGTAGCCGGACACCGTGACGCGCGCCTTGATCGGGCTGGCGGCCAGGGCGCCGCGCAGCGCCGGCAGGATCGCCTGGCGTGCGGCTTCGATCCGCGGCCCGTCGATGCCAGCGGCGCGGCCGACCGATTCCAGCCAGGCCATGGTGCCTTCGACGCCAACCGGGCCCGAGCCGACGACCGGCCGGCCGGCGGCACGGAATTCGCGGATGCTGGCGGTGTAGAAGGGATGGACGGCCGCGACGACTTCGCAATCCAGCGCCGCGTACAGGTCGCGCCATTCGCGCGACGGCGTCTGCGGCGCGACGCCGAGGCCGAGCGGCTTCAGCAGGCCGGCGACCACCATCGGGTCGGCCGGGAACAGCTCACCCACCAGGGCGACGGTGCGCTCATCCTCGACCAGGTTGCGCGGTCGGGCGACGGGGCCGGCCTCGGCCTCCTGCCGCGCATATTTCAGCATGGCGCCGGCGAGCACGTCCTTGGCTTCCGCATGCGTCGGCACGCCGAAGCCGGGCACGTCGATGCCGATGACGCGGACACCGTCGATCTGCTTCGGCAGCAGCTCGAGCGGCACGCCGGAGGCGGTCGGGACACAGAGGTTGATCACGACGACGGCGTCGTAATCCTCCGGCTTCGCGGTCTGGTGCACCGCGTCGCGGATATCCTCGAACAGCTTGCCGGTGACCAGCGTTTCCGAATTGAACGGCACATAGCCGACCGAGCGCTTGGCGCCGTAGAAATGGCTGGTGAAGGTCAGCCCGTAGACGCAGCAGGCGCTGCCCGAGAGGATCGTCGCCGTCCGCCGCATCCGCAGCCCGACGCGCAAGCTGCCGAAGGCCGGGCACATCGATTGCGGCTGGTCATGCGGGCCGCGCGGGTAGTCCTTCACCAGCTGGTCCATCGCCGCGCTCTTCCCGGCGGCGCCAGCGGCGGCCAGCATCGTCTCCCGGCCGCCATGGCAGCCGGCTTCGGTGGCGGGAGGAGGCAGCGCGTCCATGTTCAGGCGCCCTCGTAGACCACTTCGAGGGACGGCTTCTCGATGACCTCGGTGCCGCACATGTCTTCCATCGTGGCCGGGTTCAGCACCACGCCGCGGCCGACCGCATCGCCCTTGAACAGGCCGAGCAGCGCATCATGCGTCAGCGGCTTCGGCCGCAGCGGCGGCGCGGTGGCCACCTGCTCGGCCAGCTGCTCGAAGACGCTCGCCCATTGGCCGCCGGGGGTGCCGACGATCTCGTAGTTGGCGCTCTTGCGGCGGATGTCGTCATCGGCCGGGATGGCGGACAGGATCGGGATGCCGGCGGCAGCAGCGAAGGCCGCGGCCTCCCCGGTGCCGTCATCCTTGTTCACCACCATGCCGGCGACGCCGACATTGCCGCCGAGCTTCTTGAAGTACTCGACCGCGGAACAGACGTTGTTCGCCACATACAGCGACTGCAGGTCGTTCGAGCCGACCACGATCACCTTCTGGCACATGTCGCGGGCGATCGGCAGGCCGAAGCCGCCGCAGACCACGTCGCCCAGGAAGTCGAGCAGCACGTAGTCGAAATCCCACTGGTGGAAGCCCAGCTTCTCCAGCAGCTCGAAGCCGTGGATGATGCCGCGCCCGCCGCAGCCGCGGCCGACTTCCGGCCCGCCCAGCTCCATGGCGAAGACGCCGTCACGCTTGAAGCAGACGTCGCCGATCGTCACCTGCTCGCCGGCCAGCTTCTTCTTGCTGCTGGTCTCGATGATGGTCGGGCAGGACCGGCCGCCGAACAGCAGGCTGGTCGTGTCGGACTTGGGATCGCAGCCGATGAGCAAAACTCGTTTGCCCTGCTGCGCCATCATGTAGGACAGGTTCGCCAGGGTGAAGGACTTGCCGATGCCGCCCTTCCCGTAGATGGCGATGATCTGCGTTTCCTTCTTCACCGGCCCGGTGTGCACCGCATCCGGCTCCTGCGCCGCCTCGGCGCGCAGCGCGTCGGTCATGCTGGCCTTCGGGGGCTCGGACGGGGTCTTGCCGACGGCCACGTTCATGCGCAGTCCCTCCAGTCGAGAATCATCTTGAGGCAGCCCGCATCGGAGAAAGCCGTGCGGTAGGCATCCGGCGCCTGGTCGGCGGCCTGCCGATGCGTGATCAACCCATCCAGCGACAGCCGGCCGGCGGCCAGCAGCGCATTCACCGCGTCCAGGTCCGGGTCGCGGAATTCGGCGGCGATGCGCAGGCGCGCCTCGCGCATGAACGCGGGCGGAAAGGTGAAGCTCAGTGGTTCGGCGTAGAAGCCGGCCAGGCAGATCTCGCCGCCGCGGGCCAGGCGCCCGATCAGCGCATCCAGCAGCCTGGGGTCGCCGCTGACATCGCAGATGCTGTCGTAGTTGCGCCGGTCGTCCGTGGCGGGGTCGATCACCTGGTAGCCCTCGGCGCCGCCACGGCGCGTCGGGTTGGTCTCCCACACCACCGGCGGCGGCGCGCCCGTCGCCACCGCGATCCGCGCCACCAGGCGGCCGAGCACGCCATGCCCGACGATCAGGTCCGGGCGCTGCACCGCGGGGTTCGGGTAGCAATGGTAGGCGGTGGCGGCGAGCGCCATCAGCACGCCCTGCTCGCCGAGCCGCTCCTCGATCGGCAGCACCTTGGCGCCCGGCACGACCAGCGTCGCGGCAGCGCCGCCGAACAGGCCGCGGACCGGACCGAAGCAGCGCGCACCGGGGATGAAGACACGCTCGCCGACGCTGCGGCCGGAGGTCGGCCCGGCCTGCGTGACGCGGCCGACCGATTCGTAGCCGGGGACCAGCGGGTAGCCCATGCCGGGGAATGGCGGCATCCGGCCGGACCAGAGCAGCCGCTCCGTCCCGGTGCTGATGCCGCTCCACTCGACGGCGACGACCACATCGTCCGCGCCGGGGGGCGTCAGGTCGAGCCTTTCGAGGCCCAGGTCTTCCGGTCCCCTCAGCAGGACGGCGATGGTGTCCATTGTTTGGACCTCCCTCGTCCAGTCCGCTGTCAGGATAACCTGACGCTTCAGAGTGTCAAGCGTGTTGGACATATCGTCAGGCCGCCTTCGCGACCATGACGCGCGCCAGCAACGGCGTGCGGGTCGGCAGCAGCTTCGGCGCGGCGAAGCCGGCCTGCTGCACCAGGACCGCCAGCGCCTCGGCCGTGCGCGGCCGGCCGGTGCCCATGGCCAGCAGGTAGAAGCCGAAATAGGCCTCGGTGATCGGCTCGGCGCCCGGCGTGCCGGACATCGGCTCGGCGATCAGCAAGGTGCCGCCCGGCGCCAGCGCGGCGCGGGCGGAACGCAGGATGGCCAGCGCCCTGCCATCGTCATGGTCGTGCACGATGCGGACGAGGGAGACGATGTCGGCGCCCGCCGGCATCGGCCCTTCGGTGAAGTCGCCGCCGAAGGCCTCGGCGCGGTCGGCCAGCCCGGCGGCGGCGAAGCCGGCCCGGCCGCGCTCCGCCACCGCCGGCAGGTCGAACAGCATCAGGCGGAGCTGGGCGTGCCGCGCCGCGACGGCACGCAGGAAGCTGCCGTCACCGCCGCCGAGATCGAGCAGGCAGCGGTGCTTCGAGAAATCGTAGGCGGCCAGCACCTCCTCGGCGATGAAGGGCTGGGACGCCGCCATCAGCGCCGTGTAGGCGGCGACCTGCGCGTCCCCCAGCGCCGCCGGGCGCTCCACCTCGGCATAGGGCCAGTAGCCGGACAGCCCGTTGCCGCCGCGGTCGCGCCGCAGCAGCGCCACCGGGTCGGCCAGGTCGCGGTAGACCAGCGCATGGTGCTCGACCATCGCCGTCACGCCCGGGTTGTCCACCATGGCGGCGCCGAGTGCGCCGAGGCCCCAGCGCCCGCCGCGGCGCCGCGCCACCAGCTTCAGCGACTCGGCGGCGTTCAGCAGGGTGGACGCCGCCTCGGCCGACATCCCCAGCCGCGCGACAAGCAGGTCGTGCTCGACCGGCCCGTCCCGCAGGATCTCGAAGACCCGCAGCCGGACGCAGGCCAGCAGGGTCTGGGTGTAGACGAAGCCGGCGCACAGATCGAACAGCGCCCGCACCCGCCGGCGGGCCATCGGCCGCGTCAGCGGGAAGCGCGTGGCGAATTGCCGGAAGCGCGGGCTGGCCAGCAGCCGGTCGTAGGTATCGCGCAACCGCTCGGTCAGCCCGGGCGGCGCCATGGCGGCGGTATCCGACACGCTGTCAGGCCGCGCTGACAGACAGCTTGCGCGGCAGCAGCCGCTGCGTCTCGGACAGGATCACCGAGCGCAGCGCCTGGTGGCCCGGGCAGGCGGGAATCGCGGCCACGGCCTCCGCCGCAAGATCCTCCAGCCGGGCGATGGCGCCCGACAGGCCGAATTGCAGCACCGCGCTGGGTCGCGCATGCACGGCATCCTGGCCGGCCGGCTTGCCCATCTCGGACTCGTCCTCGACCGCGTCGCGGATGTCGTCGGCCACCTGGTAGGCCTCGCCCAGCCGGTCGCCCAGCAGCCGCCAGGTCTCCGCATCGGCCCCGGCCGCCGCGGCGCCGGCGGCGGTCGCCGCGGCGAACAGCGACCCGGTCTTCTCCCGCTGGTACTGTGCCAGGTCGCAGCGCGGCTCGCTTTCCCAGGCCTGGCCAGCGACGATGCCGCGCGGCACGCCAACCGAATCGCCGATCGTCATCACCAGCGGCGCCAGCCGGGCCGGCGCCTGGTACGCGGCGCGCGCCAGCAGCTGGAAGGACAGGACGATCAGCGCATCGCCGGCCAGCACCGCCAGCGGCTCGCCATGCGCACGGTGCACGCTGGGCCGGCCGCGGCGGGTCGCCGCATCGTCGAAGCAGGGCAGGTCGTCATGCACCAGGCTGGCGCAATGCAGCAGCTCGATCGCCGCCGCGGCGGCCTCGGACAGCGCCGGGGCGTCGTCGCCACAGGCACCGGCCACGGCCAGGCAGAGCCGCGGGCGGACCCGGGCGCCCTTCGGGAAGACGGCATGCCGCATGGCCAGCGCCAGGCGCGGCGGGCTGCCCGGCCCCTCGGCCAAGGCGATCGCGGCGGACAGGGCCCGTTCGATCCGCGTCACGGCGTCCATGCTGTGCCTCCCCCTGGCCCGACCGGTGTCGGGATTAATTGTCGCTTGTAAGTGTCAATCTGAATGGACAGTCGCGTCAACCGGAATCGTGCCTCCCGACCTCTTGACCCGGGCAGGGCGGCCAGTGCGCGCCATATTCGGTTTGCTAAGGCTCGACGTGGCGGCTCCCGCCCTTCCCTGGCCGGCGCCTCCCGCGGGTCCCGCGACAAGCAAGGGAGGTTTCCGCATGGCTCGAGCCTGGACCAACGCGCTGCTTTCGGCGGGCGAGCCGGCCGCCGGCATCCGCACCATCGACCTCGCGACGCTGCGCGCCGCGCTGCGCGAGGGGTGGGATGATTTCCGCGCCATCCCGACCCAGCTGGTTTTCCTCTGCGTGCTCTACCCGGTCGTCGGCCTGGTCGCGGCCCGCGCCATGGGGGGCGGCGAGTTGCTGCCCCTGCTCTGGCCGTTGGTCGCCGGGCTCAGCCTGCTCGGGCCGGTCGCCGCGGTCGGGTTGTACGAGATCAGCCGGCGGCGGGAGGCGGGGGAGGATGTCTCCTGGCTCACCGCCTTCGCCGTGCTGCGGCACCCCAACCTGCCGAACATCGCCATCCTCGGCATCCTGCTGATGGCGATCTTCGTCGCCTGGCTGGTGGTGGCGCAGGCGATCTGGGGGGCGACGCTGGGCCGGCTGCCGCCGATGGGGCTGGGTGAAATGGCGCGAGCCGCCTTCACCACGCCGGAGGGCCACCGCCTGCTGCTGCTGGGCAATGGCGCCGGGTTCCTGTTCGCGCTGGCGGTGCTGGTGCTGACGGTGGTGTCGGTGCCGATGCTGCTGGACCGGACCGTGGGCGTCGGCCCGGCGATCCAGACCTCGATCCGCGCCTGCCTGGCGAATCCGGCGCCGATGGCCGCCTGGGGCGTGCTGGTGGTGGCGCTGCTGGTGATCGGGATGATCCCGTTCTTCATCGGCCTGGCGGTGGTCATGCCGGTGCTGGGGCATGCCACCTGGCACCTTTACCGCAAGGTGGTGGTTTAGCCGGGTGTGGCGGCCTGCTCCGGCGCAGGCCGCCTGACCGGCTTGTTGCCGGGCATTGCCCGTGGGAGTCTGACGGCAAGCGGGCCGGACGTGTCCGCGGCAAGGGAAACCCACCATGACCTGGTCCCTCCTCGGTGCGTCGCTGGCGGCGCATGACCTGGATGTCTCCCGCCACTTCTTCGGCACGCTGCTCGGCCTCGGCACGCCGCGCCCGGTCGATCCTCAGACGCTGGTCTTCGGTGGCGGCCTGCGCCTGCACCGCGCCGGCCGGGTGCTGTCGCGCCAGGGCGGCGGGCTGCTCGGCCCCGCCGGCGCCCGGCACGTGGCGATCGAGGTCGATGACCTGCATCGCGTCGCCACCAACCTCGCCCGTGCGGCGATCCCGCATGTCGAGGCCGAGGCGGCGGAGTATGGCCGCGCGGCGGTGTGGACGCTCGATCCGGCGCTCAACGTCGTCGTCTTCTGCCAGCGGCAGCGCGCCGAGGGCGATGCCGGCTGGCATCTCCACCACGTCAACCTCCAGGCCGCCGACGTGCGCGAAGCCACCGCCTTCTATGTCGGGATCGCCGGCCTGACCGAAGGCCGCTGGCAGGCGCCGGCGGCGCGCGGCGATTTCAGCATCGACCCGGCGGAGCTGGCCGTGCTGACCCGCGGCACCGACAACAGCGGGCTGCACATCATCCGCCCCGATCCGGGCTTCGCGCTGCGCAACCGCTTCCCGCACAACCCGTCGATCGGCGGCCACCCGGCCTTCTGCGTGCCCGATGTGGGTGCGGTGAAGGCGCGGCTGGAAGCGGCCGGCGTGCTGGTCACGGATGCCGGGGTCTATGCCATGGCGGGGATGCGGCAGATCTACGTGCTCGACCCCGCGGCCAACATGATCGAGGTCAATCAGGTCGTGTAGGCCACCGCGAACACGCAGGCCGGATCGCCCATCGCCTCGCACGCCGTCTCGGTGACGCGGGCGTGGCGATGCACCAGGCGGCGGAACAGGCGTTCGAAGGTCGCGGCGAAGTAGTCGCAGCCGGGATGGTCGAGCATCGCGCCGCGGCACAGCGGGCAGCCGGTGACCACCAGCCGCAAGGGCCGGCCCGGCAGCACACGGAAGCTGCCGCGACCGACAAAGGTCCAGGCGTGGCGCGCGATCGCCGCGCACAGCACGCGCGCGGCCAGCGGCGCCGGCAGCGCGTGCAGCAGCCATTGCACCGGGCGCGGGATGCGGTGCGCCAGCAGGTAGTCGGCGGTGCGCAGCCCGGCGTCGCGCGTCACCGCCGCCAGCGCCGCCGGCGCGAGCCGCGCCCGCAGCACGCGATGCAGCGCCGCCACCTCGCGCTCATCCACCATGCCGGCCGGCGGCGTGCGGAGATGCGCGGCCAGCCCGGCCTCGGCGAAGATCGCCGCGACCGCATCGGGCGGCAGCGCCTCCGCCACCCGGGTGATGGCGTTGGGGCCGATGCGGCCGCCGATCTGCGCGCCGCCGTCCATCTACTCGACGCTTTCCGGCAGTTGCTCCGTGCCGCCGCCGCAGGCCTTCACGTTCGCCGCCGGCAGCTTTCCCTTCGGCCGGTGCATGGTCTTCCACATCGCGTTGTGCGGGGCGCGGGCCGCGGCGGCATCCATGGTGCGGGTGGCGTCGAAGTGGAAATCCACCTGCTTCTTGGTCTGCGGCCCCCAGTAGCCGACCTTGCCGAGGTCGTAGAAGGTCCGCTGGAAGCCGGATTTCAGGAACGCCTTGAGGCAGCCGAGCAGGTATCGCCGCTTGGCCTTGTCGCGCTCGAACGGATAGCCGAGGAAGGATTTGCGCATGTAGAAGCGGCGGTAATTCGCCATCACGCGGTCGAGCAGGGTGGCGCGGTCCATCGCGTCCGGCTTCATGATCGGCGTGACGAAATTGTACTTCGAGAAATCGAAGACCTCGACCTTGTCGCCCAATTCCTGGAACAGGTCGCTGAACGGCCAGGGCGTGTACATCGCCCAATTCGCCATGTCCGGGTTCCAGTCGAGCGCCATGCGGTAGGTCTCTTCCAGCGTCTCCCGCGTCTCGTTCTCCAGCCCGACGATGAACTGCGCCTCGGCGACGATGCCGTTCGCACGCAGCAGGGCGATGGCCTTCTTGTTCTGGGCGATCGAGGTCTCCTTGTTGAAGCGCTCCAGCTTCAGCTGCGCCGCGGCCTCGGTGCCGAGCGAGACGTGGATCAGCCCGGCCTTGCGGTACAGCGGCAGCAGCGCCTCGTCCCGCAGGATGTCGGTGACGCGGGTGTTGATGCCCCACAGCACCGGCAGCCTGCGCTCGATCATCAGCTCGCAGAATTCGACGAATTTCTTGCGGTGGATGGTCGGTTCCTCATCCGCCAGGATGAAGAAGCCGACCTGGTGGTCGCGCACCAGCGACTCGATCTCGTCCACCACGCGCTTAGGGTCGCGCACCCGGTAGTCGCGCCAGAATTTCCACTGGCTGCAGAAGGAACAGGTGAAGGGGCAGCCGCGCGCCAGGTTGGGGATCGCCACCCGCGTGCCGGTCGGCGTGTAGATGTAGCGCGACCAGTCGAGGATGCCCCAGTCCGGCGTGATGCGGTCCATGTCGGCGATCGGCGGCGCGGCCGGCGTCGCCACCGCCTGGCCGGCCTCGCCATAGGCGATGCCCTTGACGCTGGCGCGCTCCGCCGGCCAGCGGCCCTCATCGACACAGCGCACCAGGTCGAGCAGCACCTGCTCCCCCTCCCCGCGCACGATGGCGTCGATCCAGGGCGCCTCGGCCAGGACCTGGCCGTACATGAAGGTGCCATGGATGCCGCCCAGCACCGTCACCGCTTGCGGGCAGGCCTCCTTGGCGATGCGCAGCAGCGCCTCGACCTCGTAGATCGCCGGGGTGATGGCGGTGCAGCCGACCATGGCGGGCTGCAGGGCCGCCAGCAGCTCGCGCACCTGCTCGTGGTCGAGCCGCTCGGTCATCGCGTCGATGAAGGTGATCTCGGTGTAGCCGGCCGCCTTCAGGTAGCCGGACAGGTAGGCGACCCAGGCCGGCGGCCAGGTGCCGGCGATCTCCGCGCCGCCCGAATGGTAGTTCGGATGAATCAGGACGATGCGCATGCCGTTGGCCCTCCCCCGGCTTTGGCCGGCAAGGGGAGGATGCGGGGCCGGAGTGTCAGGCGGCCTTGACGGAGATCAAATCGGTTTCAGATGACACGGGTTTTGCCGTGGACACCCTTACCGCCAGCACGCGGGGACCACCCCCACCCTGACCCTTCCCCGCTTTGCGGGTCAGGATGGGGGTTCGGGGCGGCCAGTCGGCGCGTCCCCGTTCACCGGTTCCGCCGCCACAGCTCCTCGCTCAACAACGCCGCGAAGCCGATCCACGCCGCATAGGGCACCGCCAGCCAGGCCGCCGGGCGGTCCACCTTCCGCGCCGCCTCGACATAGGCCACCGCGTTCACCACGGTCGCCGCCGCCTCCAGCGCCGCCGCGCCGCGCAGGCGCTTGCCGAAGCCGAGCCACATCCAGAACGCGTTCAGCCCCTGGATGCCGAACCAATGCCCCAGCGCCCGCGTCCGTGCCGCACTCGGCGGCGCGTTCCACAGCTGGGCGCCGGACACGGTCAGCGCGCCATAGAGCGGGAACCACACCGCGAAGGCGGCATCCGGCGGGTTGAAGGGCGGCTTCTCCAGCCTTTCGCAGTCGCGCCTTATCGCGCCATGCCCCGGGGAGGGTGCCCAGCGCGCCGCCAGCAGCGCCGAGGCCAGCACCGCGCTGCCGCAGACCGCGAGCGCCATGGCGATATCCGTATCGGCCACCCGCCGCGGCGCCAGCGCGACCCGCGCCGTCTCGACCAGGTCCTGACCCATCGCACCCGCCTCCGCCTTGCCACGTCGCGAACGCGGCGGCGGCGGGCGGGGTTCAGCGGATGCCGTTCAGCCCGCGCTCCTGTTCCAGCCGGGCAAACAGCTCCAGCATCCAGCCGACCCGCGCGCCGAGGCTCTGCTCCGGCACCGGCGGCCGGCCGCGGCGCGGCTCGGCCACCACGGCCTCCACCAGGAAGCGCGTCTCCGGCAGGCAGGGCGCATCCACGCCGCCGGCCGGCAGGGCGATGGCGCCCAGGCTGCGCGCCAGCAGCGCCACCTTGCGGCGGGAGGAGACGACGGCACGGCGGGAGATACTGTCATAGCCCTGCCGCGCCACCTGGTGGCCGATCTCCGCATAGATCCAGCGCGCCGCGCCGATCCCCGGCCGGCAGGCCAGCGGCAGCCGGGCGATCCCCGCCTCCGAGCGCCGGTAGAGCACCGCCGCCTCGGCCAGCAGGCGCTGCACCACGCCGGCGATCCGCGCATCGAAGACCGGGTCGGCCAGCCAGGCCTCGGGGTCCAGCCCCGCCTCCCGCATCCAGGCCATGGGCAGGTACAGCCGCCCGGCCCGGGCATCCTCGCCCACGTCGCGGGCGATGTTGGAGAATTGCATGGCGACGCCAAGGTCGCAGGCCCGGGCGAGCACCGCCGGCCGGCGTTCATCCATCAGCAGCGCCATCATCGCGCCGACCGTCCCGGCGACCCGGGCGGCGTAGCCGGTGAGGTCCGCCAGCGTCTCGTAGCGGCGCCCCTCGCGGTCCCAGGCGAAACCGTCCAGCAGCGCCTCCGGCACCGCGCGGGGGATGGCGTAGCGGTGGATCACCGCGGCGAGGGCGCGGTCGGCCGGCAGCGGCAGCGGCCGCCCCTCATAGGCCCGGCGCAGCCGGTCCTGCAGCTCGGCCAGCGCGGCGGGGCTCGGGTCCAGGTCGATCACATCGTCGGCGACCCGGCAGAAGGCATAGAGCGCGGTCGCCGGCTCGGCGATCCGCCGCGGCAGCAGCTTCGATGCGGCGTGGAAGCTCTTCGACCCGCCCGCCAGCAGGGCGCGGCACGCCTCGAGATCGGCGGGGCTGAGGACGGCTTCGTGCCGGGACTGGCGCATCTTGGACCCACCTTCTGGACCGCGGTCCGCGCCGCGCGTTTCGGGAACCCCGTTCTTCGGGTACTGTAAATCTATCCTGACACTCGCGACCAGGGCAAAACGTCAGGACGAAGGGACGGATCGGTGCGAATCGCTGCAAAACTGGGGGTTGCCCTGCTGGCGCTGGCCGCCATCGGCCTCGGCCTGGCCGGGATGCTGGCGCCGCTGCGCGGGCTGGAGGTGACGAAGCTCGCAGTCGGCGAGGTCCCGGCCCTGGTGTACCGCCAGGCCGGTGGCGGCCCGGCGCCGGCGCCAGCCCCCGTTGTCGTCATCGCGCATGGCTTCGCCGGCTCGCAGCAGATGATGCAGCCCTTCGCCACCACCCTGGCGCAGGCCGGCTTCGTCGCCGTGACCTTCGACTTCCCCGGCCATGGCGGCAACCCGACGCCGCTCTCGGGCGGGCTGAGCGACGACCAGGCCGCCTCCGGCGCGCTGCTCGGGGCGCTCGGCCGGGTGGTGGCGGCGGCGCGGCCGCTGGGCGACGGGCGGCTCGCTTTGCTCGGCCATTCCATGGCCGCCGACATCGTCATCCGCTGGGCCTTCGACCGGCCGGAGGTGGCGGCGACCGTGGCCCTTTCGGGCTTCGGGCCGGAGGTGACGGCGACCCAGCCGCGCAACCTGCTGGTCGGCGTCGGGGCGTGGGAGCCCGCCTTCCTGCAGGATGCCGCCAGCCGCATCGTCGCCCTGGCTGCCGGCGGCACCCCGGCGGCGGAGACCAATTACGGCGACTTCGCCGCCGGCACCGCCCGCCGCCTGGTGCTCGTGGAGGGGGTCGAGCATATCGGCATCCTCTATGCCCGGCAGAGCCTGGAGGAGGCCCGCGCCTGGTTCAACGCCGCCTTCGGCCGCAGCGGCGAAGGCCTGGTCGATACCCGCGGCCGTTCGATCGGGCTGCTGCTGGGCGGGCTGGTGGCGCTGGCCGCGCCGCTGGCGCGCCTGCTGCCGCGGGCGTCGGTGGAGCCGACCGGCGGCGGAATGCCCTGGCGGCGCTTCTGGTGGGTGGCGGTGCTGCCCGCGGTGGCGACGCCGCTGCTGCTGCGCCTGGTGCCGACCGGCTTCCTGCCGATCCTGCTCGGCGACTACCTGGCGGTGCATTGCGGGGTCTACGGCGTGCTGACCGCGGCGACGCTGGGGTGGGCCGCGCGCGGCGCGGCGCCCACCGCCGGCCGGGCGGCGCTGCCGGCCGTGGCGCTGGCTGCGCTGGCGCTCGCCGCCTATGCGATCCTCGGCATCGGCACGGCGATCGACCAATTCGTGCTGGGCTTCATGCCGGGGCCGCACCGGCTCTGGCTGGTGCCGGTGCTGCTCTGCGGCACGCTGCCCTGGTTCCTGGCGGATGAATGGGCCACGCGCGGCCCGGGCGCGGCACGGCTGGCCTATCCGGCGACCAAGGCGCTGTTCCTGCTCTCCCTGCTCGGCGCGGTGGCGCTGGACCCGCCGCGGCTGTTCTTCCTCATCATCATCGTGCCGGTGATGCTGCTGTTCCTGGTGGTGTTCGGGCTGTTCGGGCGCTGGAGCTTCCGGGCGACCGGCTCGCCGGTGCCGGCGGCCATCGCCAATGCCGTCGCGCTGGCCTGGGCGATGGCGGCGACGTTTCCGATCGTGCCACGGTAGGACGACAGAGCGGGGAACACTTTGACCTCCCCGACCCTTCTTGCCGCCAGCAGGAGACCAAGGATGGACATCAAGCGCGCCGGCACCCAGCCCTCCGGCAAGGGCCCCGCCGAATGGTTCACCGGCACCGTCCGGATCGACCCGCTGTTCAGCCCGCCCGACCCGGCCCGGGTCGCCGGAGCGCTGGTCACCTTCGAGCCCGGGGCGCGGACCGCCTGGCACACCCACCCGCTCGGCCAGACCCTGGTGGTCACCGCCGGCTGCGGCCGGGCGCAGCGGGAGGGCGGGCCGGTCGAGGAGATCCGCCCCGGCGACGTGGTCTGGTTCCCGCCCGGCGAACGCCACTGGCACGGCGCCGCCCCGACCACGGCGATGAGCCACATCGCCATCCAGGAAAAGCTGGACGGCACGGCGGTGACGTGGGGGGAGCAGGTGACCGACGCGGAATACGGCGGCTGACGCCGGGCACAGCGGATCGTTGCAATTAAGCCCGATCCGTGCGATAGGAATATCGTCAACGCAGGCGGTTTGTCCGAAACCCGCCGCGCGAGGCGCGCCTCAAGCCGTTGAAGCGCAAAACGCCAAAACCCGGATTCGGCCGGAACCCTGGCAAACCGTGGCTTTGGCGCGGACACGGCCGCACCGGCCTCAATTCGGTTGAGGATTTTGCGCCGCCCGCTCGGTCTTCCCCCGCCGGCGCCGCAGGTAGCGCCGCACCTGCCGCAGCCCGAGCGCGACCGCCACCGCCACGACGGGAATGGCAATGCCGGTCACCAGATCGGGGTCGAGATTCGCGCCGCCCGCCTTGATGCCCTTCGCCACGTAGCCGACCAGCCCGACCACGTAGTAGGTGACGGCGGCGATCGACAGCCCCTCCACCGTCTCCTGCAGCTTGAGCTGCTGCTGCGCCCGCCGGTTCATGGAGGCCAGCACCTCCTGGTTCTGCCGCTCCCGCGTCAGATCGACGCGGGTGGAGAGCAGCGCCGTCGCCCGCGCCACCCGGCGGGAGAGCGCATCCTGCCGCGCCGCCACCGCGCGGCAGGTGTTCATCGCCGGCGCCAGGCGGCGCTCGGTGAATTCCTGCAGCGTCTGCACGCCCTCGATGCGGATCTCGCGCAGCTCGCCGATGCGGCGCTGCACCAGCTCGTAATAGGCGTCCGCCGCGCTGAACCGGTACAGCGACTCGGCCTCGCGCGCCTCCACCTCGGCGGCCAGGTTGGTCAGCCGCTCCAGCAGCTCCGGCTCGTCCGCGTCGCTCGCCTTCACCAGGGCGCTGATGATGTGCGCCAGCTCCTGCTCCGACCGGGTGAGGAAGGGGCCGATCTCGCGCGCCTTGGGCAGCGCCAGCAGCGCCAGCATCCGGTAGGTGTCGATCTCCAGCAGCCGCTGGACATAGCGGCCGGCCTGGCGCGGCGTCATGCCGGCATCCAACACCAGGATGCGGCTGAAGCCTCCGGTATGGATGCGGAAATCGGTGAACGCATGCGCCGTGCCGCCGGCCATCAGGCCGCCCGCCAGCACGTTGCCGGCGAACAGCCGGTCGGCGATGGAATCGATGTCGGGCGGATCGGGCAGGCCCGGCATCAGCGCCAGGTGCGCCGCCACCATCAGCTCGCCCGGCAGCGCCTGCACCCAATCGGCCGGCAGCGCGGCGATCGCCGGCTCGGCGAAGGGATCCTCCGCCGCGCCGGGGGCCAGCACCATGATTCGGTGGAATTCGGTATGGCGTTCCCATTTCAGCCGGAACGGGCCGAAATCGGCGCTGAAATGGTTGGTCCCGGGCAGCGGCGGCGCCACCGCCATGCGCTGCGCCAGCGTCACCACCGCCTCCCAGGAGGCATCGCGCCGCGCCGGGTCGTTCAGCAGCGCGAGGTAGGAAATCCGCAGCGGCGGGGTCATCGCCTCCGGCGGGCGCGCATGCACCTCGTCGTTCAGCTCAAGCCGCTGCGGGTGGGAACCGGGCAGGATCATGCGGTCTCGCTCGTCAGCACGCCGGCCTCCTCGGCCAGGCGCGCGAGGATGCCGGCGACCTCCGCCGGCCGCTCCTCATGCGCCAGGTGGCCGAGTTCCGGAAGGTCGATGATGCGCAGCCCCGGCACCGCGGCGCGCAGCCGGCGGGCGTCGGAGGGCGGGACGGTCCGGTCATGCCCGCCCACCACCAGCACCAGCGGCACGGCAAGCTTCCGCAGGTCGCGCAGCAGGGGCCGCAATTCCCAATGCGCCATCATGCCGAGCGCCGCCGCGACATGCCCGGGCTGGCGGATCAGCCGGCCATAGAGCTCGACGCCGCGGGCATCGAGGCTGGAGCCGGTGTCTCGCAGCAGGCGTTCCACCAGGCTGCGGTCGCCGGCCCGCCGGGCGAAGAACCAGGGCACCGCGGGAATGCCGGCGAGCAGGCGGGCGATGGGGGAGAAGACCTGGCCGGCGATCCCCTCGAAGGGCAGCAGCGCGGCGTTGAGCCCGACCAGCGCGCGCGGCGCCATGCCGCCATCCAGCGTCATCCGGGCGATCACCGCGGCACCGGCGGAATGACCGACGGCCAACGAAGGGGTCAGGCCGAGCGCGCGCAGCAGCGCGGTGACGCCGCGCGCCATGCCGGGCAGCGAAAGCCCCTCCGCCCGCGGCCGTTCGGTGAAGCCATGGCCGGGCAGGTCGGGGGCGACGACGGTGAAATGTCGCGCCGGCAAGGGCAGCAGGTCGCGCCA
>JBMOJU010000088.1:0-16729 GCA_049315625.1 Paracraurococcus sp. | reverse complement strand
GGCGATGCCGATGCGCTGGCGCTGGCCGCCGCTGAACTCGTGCGGGTAGCGGTCGAGAGCGGTGGGCGGCAGGCCGACCTCCTCCAGCAGCGATGCGGCGCGGCGGCGCGCCTCGGCCCCGGTGGCGATGCCGTGGACCCGCATCGGCTCTACCAGGGCGGCGCCGATGGTCTGGCGCGGGTCGAGCGAGGAATAGGGGTCCTGGAAGACGATCTGCATGCGCCGGCGCAGCGCCTTCAACGCGGCGCCGCGGGCGGCCAGCACGTCCTCCCCGCGCCAATGCACGCGGCCGCCATCGGGTTCGATCAGCCGCAGCAGGGCGCGGGCGGCGGTGGACTTGCCGCAGCCGCTTTCGCCGACCAGGCCGAAGGCTTCGCCGCGGGCGATGCTGAAGGACAGGTCCTCCACCGCGCGGACGGTGACGGTGCGGCGGCGCGGGAAGCCGCTGGTGGAGGTGAAATGCTTGCGCAGCGCGTCGACCGTCAGCAGCGGCTCACTCATGGCGCAGCCGCGGGTCGGTGGCGTCGCGGAGACCATCGCCCACCATGTTCAGGCCGAGCACCAGCAACAGGATAGCGAGGCCGGGAAACACCGCCAGCCAGGGCGCATCGAGGATGTTCTCGAACCCGTCGCGCGTCATGCCGCCCCAGGTGGCGGTGGGCGGTCGGGCGCCGAGGCCGATGAACGACAGCGAGGCCTCCACCCGCACCGCGGTCGCCAGCCAGAGCGTGCCCATCACCAGCACCTCCGGCAGGATGTTCGGCAGGATGTGGCGGAACAGGATGCGGGCATGGCTGAAGCCGAGCGCCCGGCCGGCCTCGACGAAGGCGCGTTCCTTCAGGGCGAGCGTCGGCGCCCGGGCGATGCGGGCGAAGGGGGCGATGGCGGTCAGCGCGATGGCGAGGATGAGGTTCTGCAGGTCCGGCCCCAGCAGCGCCACCACGATCAGCCCGAGGATGAGCGAGGGGAAGGAGAGCAGCACGTCCATCACCTGCATGGTGAACAGGTCGGTGCGCCCGCCGATGTAGCCCGAGACCAGGCCGATCGCGCCGCCCACCACCATGGCCGCGGCGATGGCGCCGAGTGAGACGGTGAGCGAGATGCGCGCGCCCCAGAGCAGGCGGGACAGGATATCGCGGCCGAACTGATCGGTGCCCAGCAGGTAGTCGCCGCCGGGCGGCTGGAGGCGGGCGATGATGTCCTGCTCCGCCGGGTCGAAGGGCGCGATCCAGGGGGCGAGCACCGCCGCGAGCAGGATCGCCAGGCAGAGCAGCGCGCCGATCAGCGTGGTCGGGTTGCCGGCCAGGCGCCTCATGCCTTCACCCGCGGGTCGATGACGCCGTAGAGCAGGTCGGTGACGGTATTCACCACCACGATCAGCACGCAGTAGATCACCATCAGCCCCTGCAGCATGGTGTAGTCGCGCTGGTTCAGCGCGCCGACGATGATCTTGCCGAGGCCTGGGCGGTTGAAGACGATCTCGGTCAGCACCGAATTGCCCAGCAGGATGCCGACATAAAGCCCGACCACGGTGACGATCGGGATGGCGGCGTTGCGCAGGCCATGCACCCAGACGATGCGCCGCCGCGGCACGCCCTTGGCGCGGGCGGTGCGGATGAAATCCTCCCCCATGCTCTGCAGCATGGCGCTGCGGGTGACACGGGTGATGTAGGCCGCCATGACCAGGCCGAGGGTGATGGCCGGCAGGATCAGCTTGTGCAGCCGGTCCAGCGGATCGGCCAGGTTCGCGTTGCCGATCACCGGAAACACCTGCCAGTGCAGCGCGAAGGTCAGCAGCAGAAAGATGCCGGAGACGAAGACCGGGAAGGAAAGGCCGAGCAGCGACAGCATCCGCGCGGCGATGTCGATGGCGCCGTTGCGGTGCGGAGCGGCTGCGATGCCGGCCGGCACGCCGATGACGATGCCGAAGACCATCGCCGCCAGGGTGAGGTCGATGGTGTGCGGGAGCACGGCGGCGACCTCCGCAGTGATCGGCCGGCCGGTGACCATCGACGAGCCGAAGTCGCCGACCACCGCCCTTCCCATGAAGGCGAGGTACTGCGCCAGCAGCGGCTGGTCGGTGCCGAGCTTCGCCCGCAGCGCCGCCACGGCGTCCGGCGTCGCCTGGTCGCCCAGGATGACCAGCGCCGGGTCGCCGGGGACGATGCGGACGATGACGAAGATCAAGGTCAGCACCGCCAGCAGCGTCGGCACCGCGGCCAGCAGGCGCCGGGCGACGAAGAAGGCCATTCAGCGCAGCCGCGACTGCTCGGTGATCTGCGGGCCGAGGCCCATCGACCCCACCAGCTTGTAGCCGTAGTCGAGGTTGTCGCGCCGGGCGAAGACCAGCAGCGTCTCCACCAGCGGCACGGCACAGACCTGCTGCACCAGGATCCGCTGCGCCTCCGCCCACAGCTTCAGCTGCGCCGCCGGGTCGGTGCTGACCCGCGCCGCGTCGATCTGCGCATCGGCCTGGTTGCAGTGGGAGAAATTGGTCACCGCCGTCGGCGTCTTGACGATCGACCGGCCGTGGAAGAACTGGC
Source organism: Paracraurococcus sp. (assembly GCA_049315625.1). Classification (GTDB taxonomy): domain Bacteria; phylum Pseudomonadota; class Alphaproteobacteria; order Acetobacterales; family Acetobacteraceae; genus Paracraurococcus. The sequence goes on along the minus strand of JBMOJU010000088.1, from coordinate 14,186 downwards.
TGAGGTAGATGTCGGCGACGGGGAAGCGCGCCGCCGAGTAGTAGACCAGCGGCGAGAGGTCCTGGCGGATCTGCTGGTGGAAGGTGGCGTGCTCCACCACCTGCAGGTCCAGCGTGATGCCGGCGCGGCGCAGCTGCTGCTGCACCACCTGCATCATGTTCAGCATCTCCGGCAATTGCGTGTGGATGACCTTCACCGTCAGGCCGTTCGGGTAGCCGGCCTCGGCCAGCAGTGCCTTGGCCTTGGCGACGTCGTGGCCCAGCAGCCCGTTGTCGGCGGTGAAGCCCAGGTAGCCGCGCGGGACCAGGCTTTGCCCCTCCCGGCTCACGTCGGGGCCACGCCAGCGCGACAGCTCCGCCCGGTTCACCGCATGCGCCATCGCCTGGCGGACGCGGATGTCGTTGAAGGGCGATGCGGCGACATTGAGGTGGAGCATGGCGAGCTCGGCCGGCTCGAACACGTCCACCGTCACGCCCGGCAGCGCCCGCACCCGGGTCGCCCAGGTCTGGTCGGCGCGGCCGTAGTTGAGGTCCAGCTCCTTGTTCTGGAAGGCCAGATCGCGGGAGGCATCGGATGGGATGAAGCGGTAGGAGATGCCGGCGATCTGCGGCTTGCCGCGGAAATAGCCGGCATGCGCCACCAGCTCGGCGCTCTGGTTCGGCGTCACGCCCTGAAGGGCGAAGGGGCCGGTGCCGATGGGGGCGCGGGCGAAGCCATCCCCCTTCTGCTCCACCGCGCGCTTCGAGACGATATAGCCACCCGAGTAGTTGGTCAGGATGCCGAGCAGGCTTGGCACGTTCTCCCGCAGCACGATCCGCACGGTGTAGGGGTCGACCGCCTCGATGCTCTCGAAGGCGCGGAAATCGGCGGAGAAGGCGGAGGACGCGGCGGTGCCCGACTTCTTCAGGCTGAACACCACGTCGTCGGCGGTCAGCTCGCCGAAGCCGCCGTGGAACTGCACGCCGCGGCGGAGGAAGAAGGTCCAGGTCTTGCCGTCGGCGCTGCTCTCCCAGCGCTCGGCCAAATCAGGCTCGATCGCCGCCGGGTCGATGCTGCCCGGCGGGAAGCGCACCAGGCCGTTGAACATCCAGCCCACCGCCACGCGGTCGATGGTGGAGGTGGCGAAATGCGGGTCCAGCCGGCCGACATCCTGCGCCGCCATGCCCACGCGCACGGTCTGCGCCTGACCACCCGATGCCAACCCGACCGCCAGCGCCGTGCCCAGCAATGCCGCGCGCAAAGCCCTCATCATCCCGTCCCCCAGCCAGTGGCCGCATCCGCGAAGCGGCCGATATCGAATGCGTCGAGCGGCACGTCGGTGTGCCCGTCCAGCACCAGCTCCGACAGCACCTCGCCCACCGCCGGCCCCAGCATGAAGCCATGGCCGGAAAAGCCGAAGGCATGGAACAGCCCGGGCGTGGTGCGGCTCGGCCCCATCACCGGCAGCACGTCGGGCGTCAGCCCATCGATGCCAGTCCAGCTGCGGATCACCAGCGCATCGGCCAGGCGCGGGATCAGCGCCACCGCCTTGGCCATGGCCGCGGCGCTGCTGTCCGGCCGCGGGCGGGACATCGGCACCGCAGGATCGCCCTCCCCACGGCCGCCGCCCAGGATGACGTTGCCGCGGGCGATCTGCCGCAGGTAGATGTCGCCGCCGACCACGCCGATGTTGAGCGTGCAGAAATGCGGCAGCGGCTCCGTCACCAGCATGTTCGGGTGCAGCGCCTCGATCGGCGCATGCTCGCCGAAGCCGGCCGCGACCGCCGCGCCCCAGAAGCCGGCGCAGTTCAGCAGCACCGGGGCGGTGAAGGCGGCATCGTTGGCGGTGACGTGGAAGCGCGCCCCGTCATGCGCCATCTCCCGCACCGCGTGGCCTTCCAGGATGGTCGCACCCGCCCTGCGCGCCGCCGCGGCCAGCGCCGGCGCCAGCAGGCGGGGGTTGGCCGAGCCATCCTCCTCCAGCAGGCTGCCGGCGACCACCGCCTCGCCGAGCCAGGGATGCTCGGCGCGGATGGCGTTGCGGCCGACCATGCGCGGGCGCAGGCCATGCTGCTCGGCGATCGCGTTCCAGCGCAGCAGCTCGGCTTCCTCCGCCGCGCTGCGGGCCAGCTTCAGGTGGCCGCTGGGGTCGAATTCCGCGTCCGTGCCGATGAGCTCGGCCATGCGCGCCCAGATCGCGCGGGAACGGCGCGCCAGCGGCAGCTCCGCCGGGTTGCGCCCCTGCTGCCGCACGCCGCCGTGGTTCACGCCGGTGGCCTGGCTGCCGACCAGCCCGCGTTCCAGCAGCACCACCCGCGCGCCGCGCCTCGCCAGGTGCAGCGCCGCGGAACAACCGGCGCCGCCGCCGCCGATGACGATGACATCGGCCTCAACCATGCGCGACATGGCAGCGTGCGGCATGGCCGGGCGCGGCCTCCGCCAATACCTGCGGCTGCTCGCATCCCGCGCGCGCCAGCGGGCAGCGCGGTGCGAAACGGCAGCCCTCCGGCATGGCGTCCAGCGCCGGCACCCGCCCGCCGATCGCCGAGAGCGCCTGCCCGGCGAGATCGATCCGCGGCACGGCGGCGAACAGCGCCTTTGTATAGGGGTGCAGCGGCCGGGCGAAGATGGCGCCGACCGGGCCCTGCTCGACGATCTCACCGGCATACATCACCGCCACCCGGTCGGCGATCTGCGCGACGACGCCCAGGTTGTGAGTGATGAACAGAACCGCCATGCCGTGCTTCGCCCGCAAATCCGCCAGCAGCCCAAGCACCTGCGCCTGGATGGTGACGTCCAGCGCCGTGGTCGGCTCATCGGCCAGCAGCACGGCCGGGTCGCAGGCCAGGGCCATCGCGATCATCACCCGCTGGCGCATGCCGCCGGAGAACTGGTGCGGATACTCCCGCAGCCGCTGGCCGGCGGAGGGGATCTTCACCTCCTCGAACAGCGCGCCGGCGCGGTCGAGTGCCGCGGCGCGCGACAGGCCGCGATGGATGCGGAGGCTCTCCGCCACCTGGTCGCCGACCGTCATCACCGGGTTCAGGCTGGTCATCGGCTCCTGGAAGATCATCGCCATGCGGTCGCCGCGCAGGCGTTCCAACGCAGCATCGTCCAGCCCGGCCAGGTCTTCCCCATCCAACAGGATGCGGCCGGCGGCGACCCGCCCGGCGGGCGGCTGCACCAGGCCCATGACGGACAGCGCCGTCACGCTTTTCCCGCAGCCGCTCTCGCCGACCAGGGCCAGCGTCTCGTCGCGCTCCAGCCGCAGGGAGACGTCGCGCACCGCGGGGTGCCAGGCGCCGCGGATGCGGAACTCCGTGCGCAGGCCGATGAGCTCGAGGGCGGGGGGCGCCATGATGCCGGCAGCCTGCCCGCGCCGCCCGGCCGCCGCAAGCCGGTGCGGCCGCGGCATCCGGCGCCGCCGGCCGGAAACCGACCGCCTTCCGGGCAGCGCCGCCCAGGGTCGCGGCAGACGCCGGTTTGCCGCCGCCCGGGACGAGCGATAGGCTTCCTGCCGGAAGGCCGCGGCACGGCGGCCGGTGCGAGGAGGCACGGCCATGCAATTCGGTGCGTCGATGTTCTTCACCGACTATTCGATGACACCCGCCGCGCTGGCCCGAGCGCTGGAGGAACGCGGCTTCGAATCCGTCTGGGCGCCGGAGCATTCGCACATTCCCGCCGCCCGCAAGACACCCTGGGGCGGCGGCGGCGAATTGCCCAAGCGCTACTACGACGTGATGGACCCCTTCATCAGCCTGACTCTGGCGGCGGCGGCGACCACGACTCTGCTTCTCGGCACCGGCGTCTGCCTGGTGAACCAGCGCGACCCGATCCAGACCGCCAAGCTCGTGGCCTCGCTCGACCACGTCTCAGGCGGCCGCTTCCTGTTCGGCATCGGCGTCGGCTGGAACCGGGAGGAGATGGAGAACCACGGCACCGCCTTCGACACCCGCGCCAAACTGGTCCGCGAAAGGGTCGAGGCGATGCAGGAGATCTGGACGAAATCGAAGGCCGAGTACCACGGCGAATTCGTCAATTTCGATCCGATCATGGCCTGGCCGAAGCCGGTGCAGAAGCCGCACCCGCCGATCCTGGTCGGCGGCGCCTTCCCGCAGGGCGCGCGCCGGGCGCTGCGCTACGGCAATGGCTGGATCCCGATCGCCGGCCGCGCGCCGCTGGAGGAGTCGCTGGCCGCTTTCCGCGCCATGGCGGCCGAAGCGGGGCGCGATCCGGCGAGCGTGCCGGTCTCCACCTTCGGCGCGCCGGAGGATGCCGACACGCTCCGCCGCTACCGCGCGCTCGGCGTCAGCCGCGTGGTGGTCTCGCTGGACTCGGAGCCAGCGGAGACGATCCTCCCGGTGCTGGACCGCTGGGCGGCGCTGATCCGGCAGGTCTAGCCAGGCCGCGCGGCCGGCACGGTCACACCGCGCCGCTGCCGCGCAACGCGGCGATCTCGCCCAGCGCCAGCCCCAGCCATTCGCCCAACACCGCATCGGTATCCGCGCCGCGCGCCCGCCCGGCATGGCGCAGCGTCGCCGGCGTCGCGGTCAGCCGCGGCACCGGCGCCGGCAGCACCAGTTCGCCCACCCGCTCATCCATGATCCGCAACAGGTTGCCGCGGGCGGCGATGTGCGGATCGGCGAAGATGTCGGCGATACTGTTGATCGGCCCCCAGGGTACCTCGGCCGCGTCGCAGGCGGCGCCGAGTTCCGCCATCGGCATCGTCGCGGCCCAGTCGGCGACGATGCCGTTCACCTCCGACCGCGCGGCGATGCGCTGCGCCGTCGTGGCGTAGCGGTCCGCGGCCGCCAGCTCCGGACGCCCCATCGCCGCGGCCAGTCGCGCGAAGATCTTGTCGCTGGTGCAGGCAATGGCGACCCAGCGCCCATCCGCGGCCTGCCAATGGCCATGCGGCACCACGGTCGGCACATCGGCGCCCATGCGCTCGCGGATGGTGCCGTTACGCGCATAGGCCGGCGCTGTCTCATCCAGCAGGCGGAAGACCGCCTCATACAGGCCGATATCAACATCCTGGCCCTGCCCGGTCCGCTCGACGACCCGCAGCGCCATCAGCACGCCCAGCGCGCCCCAGAGGCCGGAGAGGTAGTCGGCCAGCGAGGTCGAACCCGGCACCACCGGGCGGCCGTCGGCCTCCCCGGCCAGGTAGCTGAGCCCGCCGAAGCCATGCGCCACGCGGGCGAAGCCGGGCAGGCCGCGCTTCGGCCCGGTCTGGCCATAGGCGCTGACCCGCAGCACCACCAGCCGCGGGTTGATCTCCCGCAGGCTGTCCGGCGACAGGCCCCATTTCTCCAGCGTGCCGGGGCGGAAATTCTCCAGCAGCACGTCGGATTGCGCGATCAGCCGGCGGAACACCGCGGCGCCCTCCGCATGGCGCAGGTCCAGCGTCATGCACTGCTTGTTGCGCGCCTCGCTCAGCCAGGCGAGCGTGTCGCCGCATTCGGTCGGCGTGCCGAAGGCGCGCATCGGGTCGCCGAGCTTGGGGTGCTCGATCTTCAGCACCGTCGCGCCGAAATCCGCCAGGATCGTCCCGGCGAAGGGCGCGGCGAGGAAGGTCGCCACGTCCAGCACCTTCACGCCCGCCATGGGCTGCGGCGTGGTCATGCCGGCACCCCTGCCTGGTCCAGGATCTCGCGCGCCATCCGCGCATGCACGGCGTCCACCATCGTACCTCCCTCCCCCACCGCGCCGGACGATCCTTCCAGCAGGACCAGCACCCGCCGCGCCCATGCCACCCGCGCCGGGTCCGGCCCGAAGACGGCGTTGATCGGCGCCACCTGGTCGGGGTGGATCGCCCATTTCCCGTCATAGCCCAGTGCCCGCGAGCGCCGGGCGGAGGCGACGAGCCCGATCTCGTCGCGGTAATCGGCATAGACTGCGTCGATCGGCGTGATGCCGGCGGCGCGGCAGGCGTTGGCGATGCGGGCCAGCGCGTAATGCCATTGGTCGTTGCGGTGCGGCGCGGGCTCGGCCGGCATGGCGTAGTCGGGGTTCGGCAGGCCGACCGTGCTGTCCGGCGTCCGCATCTCCGCCATGTAGTCGCCCAGGCCGAAGATCATCGTCTCCAGCCGCGGATGCGCGGTGGCGATGATCTCCGCATTGCCCACGCCCTTCGGCGTCTCCACCAGCGCGGCGATGCCGATCCGCCGGCCGGGGCCGCGCGCCGCCTCGATCCCGTCCAGCAGCGCGGCGACGAAGCGGATGTCGAAGGGCTCTGCGGCTTTCGGCAGGATGATGCGGTCGAGCCGCGGGCAGCCCGCGGCGACCTCGACGATGTCACGGTGGCACCAGGGGGTGCCGATGCCGTTGATGCGGACCGACATGATCCGGCCGCCCCAGTCGATCCGGTTCAGCGCGCCGATCGCCGCCTGGCGCGCCGCGTCCTTGCGGTCCTCCGCCACCCCGTCCTCGAGGTCCAGCACCACCGCATCGGCGGCGCTGGCCGCCGCCTTGGCGAAGAAGCGCTCGGCGCTGGCGGGGACGGACAGCTCGCTACGCTGCGGGCGCCGCCGTGCGCCGTCCGCCAGCCCATCGGCCGATCCGTTCACGGTGCTCCCCGCGATCCCTGGCGTTTGCGCCATGACGTGTCCTTCCCAACCTGCCGCCGCCGCGGCGCCACGTAGAGCAAAGCGCGCCCGCCCGGGAAACCGCAATCCGGGCCGCCCGCCCGGCGGCGAACAATCCACCGGCCGCCACGTTAGCCCGGCATCCGCCAGCGCTCCTCCCTGCCGCTGGCCCCCCTGGAGGCCCCCCGATGATCAAGCTCGGCTATAAACTGATGTCCGAGGAGCATGGTCCGAAGGACCTGGTGCGTAACCTGGTGGCGGCCGAGCAGGCAGGCTTCGACCTGGCCGCCATCTCCGACCATTTCTCGCCCTGGGTGGAGGAGCAGGGGCATGCGCCGCTGGCCTGGTCGGTGCTCGGCGCCCTGGCGCAGGCGACCAGCCGGATCGGCCTGATGACCGGCGTGACCTGCCCGATCATGCGCTACCACCCGGCCATCATCGCCCAGGGCGCCGCCACCATCGCGCTGCTCAGCGACGACCGCTTCACCCTCGGCCTCGGCGCCGGGGAGCGGCTGAACGAGCACGTGGTCGGCGAAGGCTGGCCCGGCGTGGGGGAGCGGCACGAGCGGCTCTCGGAGGCGATCGACATCATCCAGGGCCTGCTGACCGGGGAGCTCACCAACTATCGCGGCGCCTACTTCAATCTCGACCAGGCAAGGCTGTACGACAGGCCGGCGAAGAAGCCGCCGGTGGTGATGGCGGCGGGCGGGCCGGAGGCGGCGCGGCTGGCGGCCCGCAAGACCGACGGGCTGGTGGTGACCGAGGCGAAGCCCGAGCTGGCCGAGGCCTTCCGCTCGGCCAATGGCACCGGCCCGCGCTATGCCGAGGTCTCGATGTGCTGGGCGCCGTCCGTCGAGGAGGCGCAGCGGACCGCGCACCATTACTTCCGCTGGGCGGTCACCGGCTGGCCTGTACAGGCGGAACTGCCGAATACAAAGGGCTTCGCCGCGGCGACGCAGCACGTGACGCCGGAGATCGTGGCGCAGCAGGTCAGCTGCGGTCCCGCGGCGGAAACGCACCTGGACTCCATCAATCGTTACGTGGGTGCCGGCTACGACCACATCATCCTGACCCAGGTCGGGCCGCGCCAGGCGGAGTTCATCGCCTTCTTCGAGCGGGAGCTGGCGCCGGCGCTGCGGCGGCGCTGAGGTCGGTGCGCGGCGCGGCCTTGCGCGCCGCGCCGCACCATGCTGCGCTGCATCAGCCGGGACGCAGGAAGCGCGCCGCAGGCAAGGAGCCGCGCATGGGCGCCCGCAGGCAGATCAGTCTTGGCCTTTCCATGCGCTACCTCGGCTACCACGCCGCCGCCTGGCGCCACCCGCAGGCCGATCCGGGCGCCGCCTCGAAGTACAGCCACTTCCTCCGCATCGCGCAGACCGCCGAGGCGGCGAAATTCGACATGGTCTTCCTCGCCGACGGCATCGGCATCCGCACCAAGGATGAACCGCCCGGCGCCCTGGTCCGCTCGCACCAGACTGCGGAGCTGGAGCCGCTGACGCTGCTCTCGGCGCTCGCCCCGATGACCTCGCGCATCGGCCTCGTCTCCACCGCCTCCACCACCTACAACGAGCCCTTCCACATCGCCCGCAAATGGGCCTCGCTCGACCACATCAGCGGCGGGCGGGCCGGCTGGAACATCGTCACCTCCTGGTCCGAGGCCGAGGCCTGGAATTTCAACCGCGACACGCACCTGGACTACGAGACGCGCTACGACCGCGCCGCGGAATTCGTCGAGGTCGTCAAGGGCCTCTGGGATTCCTGGGAAGCCGACGCGATGCTGCACGACAAGGAGAGCGGGCTCTTCTTCGATGCGGAGAAGCTGCATGTGCTCGGCCACCACGGCAAGCACTTCAAAGTGCGTGGCCCGCTCAGCGTGAATCGCACGCCGCAGGGGCGGCCGGTGCTGGTGCAGGCCGGCGCCTCCGAGCAGGGGCTGGAGATCGCCGCGCGCAGCGCCGAGGTGGTCTATTCCGCCGCCCACCACCTCGACGCCGCCCGCGACTACTACGCCAACCTGAAGTCACGCCTGCCGAAATACGGCCGCGCGCCGGAGCACATGAAGATCATGCCCGGCATCACCCTGTTCATCGGCCGGACAGAGGCCGAGGCGCGGGAGAAGTACGACCTGCTGAACGCGCTGGTCTCGCCGCAGATCGGCCTGTCCTACCTCTATGGCCAGATGGGCGACCTCTCGGGCCACGACATCGACGGCCCGGTGCCGGAGCCGCGCGACCCGCTGGTGAAGAGCATGGCCAGGAACCTGCTGGCCCTGGCCAAGCGGGACAGCCTGACCATCCGCCAGCTCTACACCACGATCGCCGCCGGCTTCGGCGGCCGCGTGATGGTCGGCACGCCGGAGCAGATCGTCGACGACATGGAGCAATGGGTGGAGGCCGGCGCGGCGGATGGCTTCAACATCTGCCCGCCGGTGCTGCCGCTCGGCCTCGACGAGTTCGTCGAGCTGGTGATGCCGGAGCTGCGCCGGCGCGGGATGTTCCGCACCGAATACGCCGGCGCGACGCTGCGGGAGAACCTGGGCGTGCCGCTGCCGCCCAACCGCCATACCGCGGCACGGACCTGAGGCGGCTGGCCATCATCGGCGGCGGCCGCGCCGCCGAAAACGCCGCTTGCCTCCGACCCGCCGCCGGGTCGATGCTCTGGGCAATGCGAACAAGGCCGCGCGCCCTCCGCCAGCGGGCAGGCCGCGCCGCGGCCGGAGGAACGAGGCCATGATCCCCGCGGGGGCGATCGACTGCGACCTTCACCCGGCCGTGCCGAACACGCGCGCCCTGCTGCCGCATCTCGAACCCTATTGGCGCGAACACCTGCTGCGCCGGGGGATGGAGCGCGACAATCTGGAGACCAGCGCCTTCCCGTCCGCCGCGCCGATCAACGCGCGGCCCGATTGGCGGATCGAGTCCGGCCTGCCGGGCTCCAGCCTGCCGGCGATGCAGGCGCATCTGCTGGACCGGCTGCGGCCACGCGCGGCGATCTGCAACGTCATCCACGGCGCGCAGATGATGATGAGCGAGGACCTCTCCGCCGCGCTCTGCCGCGCCATCAACAATTGGCTGGTCGCCGAATGGCTGGACCGCGACCCGCGGCTGCGCGCATCCATCGTCGTGCCGGTGCATAGCCCGGAGCTGGCGGCGGAGGAGATCGAGCGGCGGGCGGCCGACCCGCGCTTCGTCCAGGTGCTGCTGCTGGCGATGACGGAGCTGCCGCTGGGGCGGCGGATGATGTGGCCGGTCTATCGCGCGGCGGAGAAGCACGGGCTGCCCATCGGCATCCATGCCGGCTCCAGCTTCCGTCATCCGCCCAGCGCGGGCGGCTGGGGGTCCTTCTACCTGGAGGATTACGTCTCCTACGCCCAGGGCTTCGCGGGGGCGCTGAATTCGCTGCTGGCGGAAGGCGTCTTCCAGAAATTCCCCGATCTGCGCGTGGTGCTGATCGAATCCGGCGTGACCTGGCTGCCGGCGAGCCTCTGGCGGATCAACAAGACCTGGCGCGGCGTGCGGGCGGAGGTGCCGTGGCTGGACCGGCTGCCGTCGGACATCGTGCGGGAGCGCATCCGCCTGACCGCGCAGCCTTTCGATGCGCCGCCCGATGCCGCCTCGCTGGCGACGCTGCTGGAACAGCTCGGCTCGGACGACATGCTGTTGTTCGCGACGGACTACCCGCACTGGCACCATGACGGCGACGAGGCCTTGCCGCCCGGTCTGTCGCCGGACCTGCTGCGCAAGATCACCGTCGACAACCCGCTGACGACCTATCCGCGGCTGGCCATGGCCGCCACCCCGATGCAGGAGGCGCACCGATGAACGTGACGCTGCGTGACCACCGGCTGGACGACCCGGCGCAGAGCCATCTGGGCTTCATCGATTGCGACGTGCACCCGTATTTCCGCACGCCGGCGGATTTCGACCCCTTCCTGTCCGCCCGCTGGCGGGAGCACCGGCAGAGCATCGGCGGCCGGTCGCGCCAGGGGCTGGCGAAGACCTCGCTCTACCCGCGCATGTCGCCGGGCAACGGCATGCGTGGCGATGCCTGGCCGAAGGATGGCAGCCCGCCGGGCTCCGATCTCGGGTTGATGCGCGAACAGCTGCTCGACCTGTTCGACGTACGCTACGGGCTGCTGGCGCCGCTGGTCGGCGGCGCGGCGGCCGAGCGCAACGTGGAATTCGGCGCGGCCATGGCCATCGCAGTGAACGAGTGGCAATGCGCCGCCTTCTGCGACCCGGAGCCGCGCCTCAAGGCCTCCATCCAGATCACGCTGGAGCACGAGGCCAGCGCCATCGCCGAGATCGAGCGGCGTGCCGGCGATCCCCGCTTCGCCCAGGTGAACATCCCGCCGCGCGGGCTGGAGCCGCTGGGACGCCACCGGTACCGGAAGATCCTGGCGGCCTGCGCGGCGAACGGCTTCCCCATCTCGCTGCATCTCGGCGGCACCAGCGGCCATGCCAGCACCGGCGGCGGCTGGCCGAGCTTCTACCATGAGGAACATCCCTCCTACGTGCAGTCCATGCAGACGCTGGTCACCTCCCTGGTCTGCGAGGGCGTGTTCGAGGAGATCCCCGATCTCAAGGTCGTGCTGGTGGAAGGCGGCTTCGCCTGGCTGCCGGCGCTGTCCTGGCGGCTCGACAAGCACTGGAAGCGGCTGAAGGCGGAGGTGCCGCGGCTGAGCCGCGCGCCGTCCGAGCATATCCGCGAGCATTTCTGGGTCAGCACCCAACCGATCGAGGAGCCGGAGCGGCCGCATGACATGCTCTCCATCATCGAATGGATCGGGCCGGAGCGCGTGCTGTTCTCCACCGACTACCCGCATTGGGACCAGGACGACCCGCGCTACGCCTTCAAGGTGAGGCTGCCGGAGGAGTGGGCGCGGATGATCTACCGCGAGAATGCGCGGGCGCTGTATCGGCTGGACTGACCATGGCGAAACACGTGGTGGCGGCGGTGGGCGAGATCCCGCCCGGCGGCCGCAAGCTGGTGACCATCCGCGGGCGGGAGATCGGCGTCTTCAACCTGGACGGGGCTTTCTACGCCCTGGTCAACCGCTGCCCGCACCAGGGCGCGGCGCTCTGCACCGGGGAGGTCGTCAGCCGGTTGGAGGCGCCGCTGCCCGGCGAATACCGCCTGACGCAGCCGGGCACGATGCTGCGCTGCCCCTGGCATTGCTGGGAATTCGACATCCGCACCGGCCAGTCCTGGTGCGAGCCGGACGACGTCAAGGCCCGCAGCTACGCCGTGACGGTCGAACCCGGCGCGGCGCTGGCGAAGGGCCCCTTCGCGGCGGAAACGGTCAGCGTGGCGGTCGAGCAGGATTACGTCGTCCTGACGCTCTGAGCCTGGGCGTCAGCCGGGCGCCCGCCGATGGCGCGTCGCCTGCTCATAGTCGAAGGCATAGGCCAGCAGGCGCGCCTCGCTCCACATCCGGCCGACCAGGATCAGGCAGAAGGGCGCGCCCGAGTCGTGGTAGCCAGCCGGTAGGGTTACGCCGGGCAGGCCGGCGATGTTGATCTCGCTGACCGTCGTCTCGGCGATCGGAACCCCGCCATGCAGCGGCGGCAGCGGCGCCCGCATCTGCGGAAACACCAGCGCATCCAGGCCGTGCGCATCCATGACCCCGTCGAAGATGCGACGGTACGCCGCGCGCAGCGCGATGAACTCCGTCATCGGCGGCGGAACGGCGGGATCGGCCAGCGCCGCATCGAACCCCGGCAGCAGGTGCAGGTAGTGCAGCACGCCGCCCGGCCCGAAGGCATCCTCCGCCCGCGTCGCCGCGGCGAAGTCGGCGAAGCTGCGGATCGCCGCATCGGGCCCCATCCGCGCCAGGTAGTTTTGCATGTCGTGGGCGGCGGATTCGAGGCCACGCGCATCGAAGCCGTAGGCCGCCGACACCGGCCGGCGCAGTGCCGCGAAGCCGCTGCCGAGGAATGGGTCCGGCACCAGCGTGGCGCCGCGCGCGGCGATCTCCGCCTGCGCGCGGGCATAAAGAGCCGCCGTCTCCGGCGTCAGCCCCTGGTCGCGCCAGCCCGGGCCGTACAGGCCAATCCGGGTGCCGGCGAGCGCCATCGGCGACAGCAGGGCGGCATAGCCGCCGTCAGGAATGTTGCCCACGCCGGCGACGGTCTTCGGGTCCTCCATCGTGAAGCCGGCCAGGACATCCAGCGCGAGGGCCGCGTCGCGCACGCAGCGGCCGATCGGCCCGACCACGTCGCGCTGGCTGGCCAGCGGCATGACGCCGGCATTCGGCACCAGGGCGAAGCTCGGCTTGATGCCGACCAGCCCCTGCGCCGAGGCGGGGTTCTGGATCGACCCGCCGGTCTCCTCCGCCAGGCCAAGCACGGCCATGGAGGCGCAGACCGCGGTGGCGGTGCCGGAGGAGCTGGCGCCGGGCACGAGGTCGGGCGCCGCGGCGTTCAGCGTCGGCCCGGCCCAGCTGTTGTTGGCGTGGGTGCCGCTCGCGCTCAGGATCGGCACGTTGGTCTTGCCGAGGATGATGGCGCCGGCCGCGCGCATCCGCGCCACCACCGGGCTGTCGGTGCCGGGCATCAGGTCGACGCCACCGGTCTTCGAATACAGCAGCGACCAGCCGCCGGTGCTGGGGAAGCCCACCATGTCCATGGTGTCCTTCACCACCACCGGCACGCCGGCCAGCGGCCCCAGCGCCTCGCCGGCGGCGCGCCGCGCGTCGATCGCCCGCGCATCGGCCAGCGCACCGGGGTTGACGAAGACCAGCGCGTTCAGCCGCGGGTTCAGCGCGGCGATGCGGTCCAGGAAGGCCTGGGTCAGCGCCGCGCAGGTGAAGGTGCCGGCGGCGAGGCCGTCCTGCACCCCGGCGACGGTCAGTTCCACCAGGTCGATGGGCTGGCTGGTCATGCGGGACATCCTTTCCCGGGCAGGGCGGCGATGCGGCGCCCGGAGCGCGACGCTGCCGCGCGCCCCGTGCCCTGGCAAGGCGCCCCGCGCCCGGCGGCGGTCAGCCCGTCGCGTGGGCGCGCAGCGGCACGCCGGTCCAGCCCTCATACAGCTTCGCCACCGTCGTCATGTCGGCCTGCGGGCCCTGCGCCGCCTCCGTCATCGCCCAGATCTCCCGCGCCAGGCCGGTCAGCGGCGCCGGCACGCCGAGCGCGGCGAATTCCGCCATGGCCAGCGACATGTCCTTCTGCGCGATCCGGTTGGTCGAGCCGACGTCGAAGCTGCCGGTCAGCACCGCACGCGGGTACTTGGAATCGGTCGAGCTGTTGCGGCCGGTGCCGGCATTGATCACCTCGCACATCAGCGCTGGGTCCAGCCCGGCCTTGGCGCCGAGCGACAGCGCCTCGGCGGTCAGCACCATGCCGGCGAGCGAGAGCAGGTTGTTGGCCAGCTTCATCGCCTGGCCCAGGCCGGGCGCGTCGCCGACGACGAAGACGCGGTTGCCGATCACCTCCAGCGCCGGCCGGGCCATGGCCACGGCGTCCGGCGCGCCGGCCGCCATCACCGCCAGCACGCCGGTCTGCGCGCCGATCGCGCCGCCGTTGATCGGGCTGTCGACCAGCGCCACGCCGCGCGCGGCCAGGCCTTCCGCCAGGCGCCGCATTGACGGGCCGCCGATGGTCGACATCTCGACATAGG
>JBMOJU010000450.1:0-3757 GCA_049315625.1 Paracraurococcus sp. | reverse complement strand
TCATCGCGGGCCTGTGCCTGCTGCTCAGCGGCTGCGATGGCGGCGCCTCGGCCGTGCCGGTGCAGAAGGGCGGAGACGTCGCGTCAGCGACGGCGGCGTCATCGGAGGCGTCGTCTCCGGACCGGTCCCGGTCCGCGCATGACGGCGGCTGGGACAAGTCGGCCGAGGGCAGCTTCGAGGTGCGCGGGCGGACGCTCGGGCTGGTCGGCTACGGCAATATCGGCAGCCAGCTCAGCGTGCTCGCCGAGGCCTTCGGCATGCGGGTGATCTACTGGGACCACACGACCAAGCTGCCGCACGGCAATGCAAGGCCCTGCTCGTCCCTGGGGGAGCTGCTGGCCGAGAGCGACATCGTGACGCTGCACGTGCCGGAGACGCCGGAGACCATCGGCATGATCGGCGCGCGCGAGATCGCGGCCATGAAGCCGGGCAGCATCCTGATCAACAACGCCCGCGGCCTGCTGGTCGACCTCGACGCCGTGGCCGATGCGTTGAAGTCGCGCCACCTGCATGGCTTCGCGGCCGATGTCTTCCCCGAGGAGCCGGCCCGCAACGGCGAGCGCTTCGCCAGCCCGGTCCAGGGCCTGCCGAACGTCATCCTGACCCCGCATATCGGCGGCTCGACGCAGGAGGCGCAGTCGCGCATCGGCCAGGAGGTCGCCCGCAAGCTGATCGAGTACAGCGACACCGGGGCGACGATGGGCGCGGTGAACTTCCCGCAGGTGCAGCTGCCGGCGCGGCCGACCGGTGCCCGCTGGACCCATGTGCACCGCGACGCGCCCGGCGTGCTGTCCCGGATCAACGAATCCTTTGGCAAGCGCGGTCTGAACATCGCGGCGCAGTACTACCAGACCTATGGCGACCTCGGTTACGTGGTGGTCGAGAGCGTCGAGGCGCGGGATGCGGCGGAGGCGATCCTCGGCGAGCTGCGGGCGCTGCCGGGGACGCTGCGGGCGCGGCTGATCTACGAGCGGGAATAGGACCGGCGGCGTCAATCCGCTTTTGCCGGGTTGAGGCCGATCCGGCCCCGATCGGCCGCGAGCCAGCCTGGCCGCGGCTTTGCGCGGATTCGGCCTGAGGGCTTGAGGCGCTTCAGGCCTTGAAGCGGCCTTCGCGGCGCACGGTTTCGGACAAACCCCTGCGGGCGGCCTGCGGCCGCATGGCCCCCGCAGGCGCGGTTCGCACGGATTCGGACAAAGCCCTGGGACGGCGGGGAGCGGCGCGCGCGGCCTGATCGGATCGGGGGACCGGGTCAGGCGGGGCGCGTGACTCATCCTCGGCCTCCTTGCCGGAAGCAGGAACGTAATATGAACACTGCGCCGAAAGCAAGCCCGCCGAGGGATGGCGGGCGGGGCTCAGGCGGCTTCGGCGTGCCGGTCGCGGCGGGCGGCTGTGGCGGCGCGGCGGCGGGCGATGGCCTGGAGCCGGGCCAGGTCGGCGGCGGGCAGGCCGAACGCCTCAAGCGCGGCGAAACCGCGATGGGTCTCCGTGGTGGCGGCGAAGAAGCCGCGCAGGTCGCCGGAGCAGCGGGCCAGGGCGGCGGCGGCCTCGGCCGCTTCGTAGGCGGCGAGCGCGGTGCGGAAGCCGGCCTGGCGGGTGGGGCAGCCGGTGAGGCGGAAGGCGGCACCGCGGCGCGGCCATTCCAGGCCGAGCGGGGCCGGTGCAGATGGGTCGGGCACGGGGGCGAAGAAGTCGGCCGGCAGGCGCGGCAGGGCCAACGGGCGGATGCCCGGCAGGCGCGTGATCGATTCCATCCCAGTGACTCGCTTTGTGGTTCAGCGGTTTGCGGGGCCAGGGGAGCGCCCCGGGGGGCGGTTATAGCGCGGGGCGAATCGGCTGGGGAGTGGGGGCGGGGTGGTTTCGGTGGTGGTGTGGATGGAATTGCGCGCGGGGCGTGTGGCAGTGCAGCATGTGGAACGGGCAGGCGATTCGTTCCGATAAATCCATGAAAAAATAGCCGGAGCAGCCGCCGAACGGGGTTGGTCCGGGACGCGCGGGAATGCCGGCGAAGTGTAGTCGTTGCGCGGGCTGGCAGGATGCGACGACGCCGCAAATCCATGCGGGTGCGGCGTTCCGCCAGGGTCGTTTCGGACGAGGGCACACGGCTCCTGGCGTCGTGACTCCTACTCACGCGAGAACGCACCACCACACCTCGGGACTGCACACCTAGGGCTTGTCCCGGACGTGATCCCGCCTGGCATCGCGGTGCCCGGCTTCCTGCCGGGCCGGCGCCGCCACCCCCGCCCGTTGCCCCGCCCCCTCGCCCGGCCCATATGCCCGGACCGCAGCGCAGGACACCCTTCCCCATGCCGCCCTTCCCCGATGAGGCCGGCGACCGTGCCGCCCAGGCCGCGGCCCTGGCGGAGGAATTCGCCCCCGACCTCGACGCCGTCCTGCTCACCCATTTCCCGGATGCCGAGACGCTCGACACCCTCCGCCCGGGCGAGACCGACCTGGCCGCCACCCGCGCGGTGAACCGTGCCGTGGCCGAGGTGCTGGCGGCCGAGGGCGTCGAGATCTTCGTCCAGGCCGCCGACCGCGCCGCCTTCCGCCGCTGGCTGCGCGACCGGGACGACACGCCGGAGATCCGCGCCACCTGGGTCGATCGCGGCCGGCTGCTGCGCGGCGCGGCGGCGCACAAGCTGCTCGGCCTCGCCCCGCCGCCGGCGGCGCCGGCGCCGGCGAAGTTCCCCGCCGCGCCCGGGCCGGTCGCCGACCGGCTGCTCGGCCTGCTGGATGCCGATGACGGGGAGGCGTTCGATGACCTGGCGCAGGCGCTGCTGGCGGCCGGGCGGGGCGACATCCTCGACCTCGGGGTGCGCAAGATCGGCGCCCGTTACGGCGAGGCGGCGTCGGAGGAGCTGACCGCCGACCTGCTGGCGCTGGCCGAGGCCGCGCGGCTCGGCCCCTCCGGCTGGGCCGAGCTGGTGGCGCTGCCGATGGCGCTGCCGCCGGAAGGGATGCCGGATGGTGCGGCGCTGGGCGAGGGGCTGGTCCGCGCCGGCATCCTGGCCGAGACCACCGAGATCCGCTTCCTGCCCGGCTGGCGCGCGCCGGAGGCGCTGGAGGCGCTCTCCCCGCTGGCGCTGCGCGGGGTGCTGCTGGCGCTGCTGGCCGGGGAGGAGCCGCGCGACCTGCCGCCGGGCGACACCGACGACCTGGCGCGGCGCGGCTTCGGCGTGCTGCTCGGCCTGCAGATCGACTGGGCGATCCCGAGCTGGGAGACCATCGCCGAGGAGGGCCCGCCCGAGCCGGAGGAGGCGGATGACGACGGCGCCGCGACGCCGGAGCAGGCGCGCCGCGGCACGTTGTTCGACCGCTGGCGCGGCGCGGTGTTCGAGGCGAGCGGCGGCGGCGTGCCGCTGGCGCTCGTCCCGCCCTCGGTGGTCGGCGCCGAGATCGCCGCGTTCCTTGAGGAGGCGGGCGGGCATACGGAGGGGCTGGAGGAGATCCGCGCCTTCGTCGCCCGGGCGCGCGACGAGGCGGGCAGCGAGGATGTGGTCTGCCGGCCGGAGGTGATCGGCGATTCGCTGGAGCTGGCGCTGTACGAGGCGGGCGGGCGGTTCCTCGACAGCCTCACCCTGCCCGCGGCGCGGCTGCCGGCCCGGGCGGAGGAGATGCCGCGGCTGATCGCCGGCTTCGTCCGCGTGGTGAAGGACGCCCCGGGTCGCTGACGGCGCCGCCGCGCCGGGCGGTTACGGCGCCGCCGCGCCGGGCGGATTTACGGCGCCGCCGCGCCGGGCGGTTTTTCGGCGCC
>JBMOJU010000087.1:0-16792 GCA_049315625.1 Paracraurococcus sp. | reverse complement strand
ACCCGGTGGGTGTAGTCCTTGGTCGGCCCCTTGCCGACGCTCTCGACCTCGGCATTCTCCATCTTCAGCCGGCGCGTCGGGTACAGCGGCGTCAGGTTGTCGAAGTTGATCCGGTGCCGCAGGTTCTCCGGCGGCTCGAAGTTGATGGCGTTGACCTTCAGCAGCGCGAAGTAGCGTTCGCCGTCCTTCGGCGCGCGGATCTGCCCTTCCACGGTGTCACCGGTGCGCAGGCCGAAGCGGCGCACCTGGGCGGGGCTGATGTAGATGTCGTCCGGCCCGGGCAGGAAGTTGGCCTGCGGGCTGCGAAGGAAGCCGAAGCCGTCCGGCAGGATTTCCAGCGTACCCTCGCCGTAGATGGCCTGGTCGTTGTCCGCCAGTTGCTTCAGAATCGCGAACATCATGTCCTGCTTGCGCAGGGACGATGCGTTCTCGACCTGAAGTTCCTCGGCGAAGGAGAGGAGATCAGCCGGGGTCTTGGCCTTGAGTTCGGAAAGATGCATGGCGCGGCGCGTCCAGATGCGAGGGGAAGCGGAACCCTTCCCAGTAAGGTCGGCAGTGGCGCGGAGGACCCGAGCCGATGCCCCGACCATTCCGCCCTTGCCACGAACACGACTTCAATCCAGGGACTGGATGGAGTCGGAGCCGTCGGCCGGCGAAGTCCCGAGGAGAGGAGGGAGAGAGGGCAGCGCGACGCAGAAACGCGGGTGCCACCCGAGGAGCAGCGGCAGCTTATGCAGACCGCCACCGTCCGTCAACCGCCCAGTTGGGAAATCACGCGGTTGGTGTCAAGGGAAATCAGAATGGCTTGGCGATGACCATCAGCACGATGGCAATCATCAGCAGAGTCGGCACCTCGTTCATCGCCCGCCAGTAGCGCTCGGTCCGCGGCCGGTCGCCGCGCTCGAAGACCTTGCGCTGGCCGGCCAGATGCATGTGGAACCATGTCATCGCGAGGACAGAGGCAAACTTGACGTGCCACCAACCGGCGGTCCAGCTCACCACGCCAGGGGTCAGAACCAGCGTGATCCCCAGCAGCCAGGCGACGATCATGGCCGGGTTCATGATGGCGCGCAGCAGGCGCCGCTCCATTATCTTGAACAACGCGTCCTGGTCCGACCCCACCGCCGATTGCGTGTGATAGACGAAAAGCCGCGGCAGGTAGAACAGCCCGGCCATCCAGGCGATCACCGCCATCAAATGGACTGATTTGACCCAAGGGTAGGCCGGTACCAACGCGTCGATGGTCACGCCGCAAGCTCCTGCAGGCCGAGCAGGTGGGGCAGGTCCTGCATCCGGGCAAAGGGCACCGCCCCGACCGCGGCAAGGACCGAGGCGTCCGTCTCTCGCGCCAGGCCAAGCACCCGACAGCCGGCGGCGATGCCTGCACGCGCCCCGAGCAGGCTGTCCTCCACCACCACGCATTCCTCGGGCCGGACGCCACAGGCCGCCGCCGCGGCACGGTAGATGTCCGGCGCCGGCTTCGGCCGGGCGACATCCTCGAAGCTGAAGACCCGGTCGCCGAACAGCGAGGCCAAGCCCAGCCGCTCCAGCTTGGAGATCAGCTCCGTCCGCCCGGAGTTGGATGCGACCGCGACAGCGAGGCCGGCGGCCACCACGGCCTGCACGGCTTCGATCGCTCCGGGCACCGGCGCCGCCTCGGCCTGCAATGTCGCGGCAATACGGTATGACAGGTCGTGCGCCCAGCGCGCCGGCAGCACGCCGACCCGGGCCTCGATCATCGGCAACATGTCGGGCAGCGCCATGCCGAGGAAGGTCTCCCGCGCCTGATCGCCGCTCAAACGCCAGCCCCGCGTCGTCAGGTCAGCCGCGACGATGCGGTTCACCAACGCCTCGGTATCCGCCAGGACGCCGTCGCAATCGAACAACACCGCACGGGGGCGGACGGTCATGGCCGGTATCACGCCAGCTCCTTGACCCGAACGCTGGCCTTGGCGTGCGGGCAGTCACCGAAGGCCTTCGGGCACTGCCGGCCGCCGGCGAAGCTGCACAGCGTCCGGGTACCGGCCCGGGCCGCCAACGCCAGGTCGCGCAGCGCGGCGATGAAGCCGGGATCGCTATTCTGCGCCGGGACACGAAAATAGCCGGGCACGCCCAACCGGTCGGCTTCCTCCCGGTACTCGACATCCAGCTCAACCAGCGTCTCGGAGTGTTCGGAAACGAAGGCGATCGGGCAGACCAGCACCGCGACCTTGTCGTGCGCCGCCCGTTCCAACTCATCCTCGGTGCTCGGGCCTATCCATTTCTGCGGGGTGACCCGGGACTGGTAGCAGACGGTGTGGTCCAGGGCGTCGATCGCCAGGTGTTCCACGACCGCGGCGACCGCCTGCTCGACCTGCCACTGGTAGGGATCGCCCGACTTCACGATGCTCTCGGGCAGGCCATGGGCGGAAAACAGCAGGCGCAGCTTTGTATCCGCCGGCAGCGCGGCCCGGGCGCGGTCCCAGGCGCCGCGCACCATCGCCGCACTCGCCGCGGCGAAGCCCGGGTCGGAATGCCAGCAGCAGAGGGTGGTCGTCGGAACGTCCACCCCGGCGACGCGCGCGGCCTTCGACCAATCCGCCAGGCTGCTGCCCGTGGTGGTGGTCGAGTATTGCGGGTAGAGCGGCAGGAGCAGCACCTCCTGCGCCCCCCAGGCGGCGACCTCACGGGCGCAGGCGTCGCTCATCGGATGCCAGTAGCGCATGGCGACGAAGCAGCGGTACTCGGCATCGGTCTCCCCGGCCAGGGAAACCTCCAAGGATCGCGCCTGCTGCTCGGTCAGTTCCAGCAGCGGCGACCCGCCGCCCAGGATCGCGTAATTCTCCGATGCCGCCTTGGTGCGCCGCCAGGCGATGAGCTTGCCCAGCCAGGGGCGGATGAAGCCCGGCACCCGCAGGATGGCCGGGTCACGGAACAGGTTCTCAAGAAAGGGCCGGACGCTCTCGATCCGGTCCGGGCCGCCGAGGTTGAACAGCACGATGGCCACGCGCCGACGCGCCGACGCTGAACGGTCGTCGGGCAACGTTGCGGCGCCGGCGGGCACGGTCTGATCCATGGCGCTGGACATGACATGCCGGCAAGCAAGGTCAAGCCCGGATGCGGCCTGGTCCTGGCTCACCCGGTTCGGACCAGCCGTACCAGGGCCGAGACATGGTCCGGCGGCGTGGTCTTCTCGATGCCGTGGCCGAGATTGAAGATGTAGGGGCGCCCGCGCATGGCGCCGAGGATGGCGCGTGTCTCCGCCTCCAGCGCCATGCCGCCGGCGATCAGCGCCAGCGGGTCGAGGTTGCCCTGCAGCGCCTGGTTCGGCGCGACCGCTGAAGCGGCCCAGCGCAGATCCATGCTGGTATCGACGCCCAGGCACTGCACCCCGGTCCGTTGCGCGTATTCCGCCAGCATCGGCCCGGCGAGCCGCGGGAAGCCGATAATCGGGATGGTCGGGTTCACCTTGCGGATGGCGCGGACGATCTCCGCAGTCGGCTCGATCACCCAGCGGCGGAACTGGGAGGGCGAGAGCATGCCCGCCCAGCTGTCAAACAGCATCAGCGCCTCCGCCCCCGCCGCGGCCTGGGCCAGCAGGTACCCGGTGGTCGCCTCGACCAGGGTGCGGATCAGCTTGGCGAAGAGTAACGGCTCGGCATAGGCCATGCCGCGGGCGGCGGCGAAGTCCCGGCTGCCATGGCCTTCCACCATGTAGCAGGCGACGGTGTAGGGGCTGCCGGCGAAGCCGATCAGCATCACCTTCTGGGCGTGCGCATCCAGCGCGGCCCGGACCAGGCGGACGGTTTCCATGATGGGGGCCGCGTTGCCCACGCAAACCGCGGGATCGAGCGCGTTGATCGCCGCGGCATCCCGCACCGGCTCCAGCTGCGGCCCTTCCCCTTCGGCGAAGCGGAGCGGCTGTCCCATGGCCCAGGGGACCATCAGGATGTCGGAGAACAGGATCGCCCCGTCCATGCCGTAGCGTCGGATCGGCTGCAGCGTCACTTCCGCCGCCAGCTCTGGATTTGTGCAGAGCGCTATGAAGTCGCCGGCCTGGGCGCGCACCTCCCGGTATTCCGGCAGGTACCGGCCGGCCTGGCGCATCAGCCACATGGGCGGCGGCCAGACCGCTTCGCCGGCCAGGGCGCGCAGCATCGGCTTCGAGGCTGGGTTCACGGGGGTCGCCATGCCCGGCGCGGGACGTTCACTCTCCATGCCCCATCTCTCGCAAGAAAACAGGAATCTTGAAAGGTGGTAGAGGCTGTTGATGCCTGTGGACAATGTGGAGCCAATTGGCTCGCGAACCATCCACACCCTCATCCACAGCAGGATTGGGCTGGTCGATACTGGAATCATGGGGGTATCTGGAATCGCCCGGATGACCTGCCCGACCTGCCTTGGGACCATACCCCCGGTCGGATCGAAAAGGACTCGTTAACCCTTACCGGGGGTGCCATGTGATTGCCCCGGAGTTTTCCCCGTTATCCCCCGCTGTCCACGGTATTCTCCCCGCCATGCCCCTTCGCTCGATCAACCTCCATCTGGTCTCCGACAGCACCGGGGAGACGCTGAATTCCATCGCCCGGGCGACCCTCGCCCGGTTCGAGGACCATCACGTCGTCCACCACCGCTGGAGCCTCATCCGTTCCCGCCTGCAGCTCGACCGGGTCCTGGAAGGCCTGCAGCACGAGCCGGGGCCGGTCCTGTTCACCTTGGTGGACCGCAGCCTGCGCCACGCGCTGGAGGAGGTCTGCGAGCGGCTCGGCGTGCCCTGCCTGTCGGTGCTCGACCAGGTGATGGACCTGCTGCAGGGACAGATCGGCGCCCGGGCGAAGGAGAAGCGAGCGGCGCAGCACGTGATGGACGCGGATTATTTCCGCCGGATCGACGCCATGCACTACGTGCTGTCGCATGATGACGGCCAGGGCACGGCCGGCATCGCCGAAGCGGATGTCTGCCTGGTCGGGGTCTCCCGCAGCAGTAAGACCCCGACCTGCTTCTATCTGGCCAACCGGGGTATCAAGGCGGCCAATGTGCCGATCGTGCCGCATGCCGCGCTGCCGCCGGAGCTCGAGAATCCGCGCTGTCCGGTGGTCGGGCTGACGATCGAGGCCGGCTCGTTGATCGAGATCCGCCGGCACCGGCTGCGCCTGATCGGCGCCGACGGCGTCCGCCAGGACACCACCGACTATATCGACCCGGACAGCGTGAAGGCGGAGATCCTGCAGGCGCGTCGACTCTGCACCGCGCGCGGCTGGCCGGTGATCGACGTCACGCGCCGCAGCATCGAGGAGACGGCGGCGACGGTGCTGCAACTGATGGAGGCGTGGCACGCCCGGCGCGGCGAGACGGAGCCGATGGCAGGGCAAGGGGCGTGACGGCGGCGATCCAGGCTGCGGCGCCGCCGCTGGTCCTGGCCACCGCATCCTCCGCCCGGCGAGCGGTGCTCTCGGCTGCCGGCCTGGCCTTCACCGCCGAGGCGGCGGCGGTCGACGAGGCCGCGATCAAGGAAAGCGCCCAGGCCGAAGGCATCCCGGTCGAGGATGCGGCGATGCTGCTTGCCGAGGCCAAGGCCCAGCGCATCGCCCGGCGGTACCCGGAAGCGCTGGTGATCGGTGCCGACCAGATGCTGGTCTGCCCGGATGACAGCGGGCGTCTGCGCTGGTTCGACAAGCCGGCCGGCCTGGAGGGCGCGCGGGAGCATCTGCGGGCGCTGCGCGGACGGACGCATGAGCTGGTTTCGGCCACGGTCTGCTGGCGTGGCGGGGCGCGGGTCTGGCAGGACGTCGCACGGCCGCGGTTGACGATGCGCGATGTCTCGGATGATTTCGTCGAGGCGTATCTCGCGGCCGAGGGCGAAGCGGTGCTGGGCTCAGTCGGTGCCTACAGGCTGGAGGGCTTAGGCGTGCAGCTCTTCTCGCGGATCGAGGGGGAGCACAGCGCCATCCTTGGCCTGCCGTTGCTGCCGCTGCTGGAGTTCCTGCGCGGGCATGGGGTGCTCCTACGGTAGAGCGGGATATCCAGAGTTAGCTATTCTTATTGACTACAATGTGATTATACACGATCCTGTGACATAGGCGGGCAATCGATGCTGCCCCCATCAGGACAAGGCTTCATGGGTAACCCGCGCCGGCCAGCCGATCCGTTGACCCGTGCCGAGGCCGGCCACCGCAAGGACCATCCGGCATCCCTCCGGGGGCACCTAGCCCTCCGCGCGGAGAACCATGGCGCGACACCATGGTGCGGCCCTGCCGCACTCGCCCTGGCGACCGGCGGTACGTACGCGCAAGCGAGCGCTCTGCTGCGGGCCATCGCCCCAGACTGGTACCCGGCCGAAGGCCCGATCGTCACCGCCTACTGGCGGGATCTGCTCGCCGCCCTGGATCAGTCCGGCGTGCCGCAAGCTGTCCTGTCCCAGCCGCCGCGGCGCCGCAGCCTGATCCGCTTCATCCGCGAAGATCCTGCGCCCGGCTGGTACCTGATGCGGGTCACCGACCATTTCCTGCTGTTGCGCAGCCATGGCTTCGGCCTCGCAACGCTGCATGACAACCGCCATACCGGCGCGCTGGTCTCCGCACGCACGCATGGGCTGCGGCACGTGACCCATACGGCACGGCTGCTCGGCGGGCCACTCGTCGCCGCCTGAGCCAGCGGGACTCAAGCGTCCGGCAAGGCCGCATCCAGCACCGCGGCCAATGCGGCGATCGTCGCCGGCGGCAGGTGGCGGATATCCCGCGCCAGCCGGTTCGCCAGCGCGGTCGCCTCCGCGCTCAGCCCAGCAGTGTCCACCACGACCCGCGGGTGGGACACCCGGGCCAGCCGCACCATCTCCTCCGCGTCGTCCCAGATCAGGCCGAAATACTCATTCACCTGATGGATCAGCCCCGGCGAGGGCCGGCCGCGATGGCCATGCTCCAACGCCGAGAGATAGGCCGGGGAGACGTGCAGCGCCTGGGCCAGCTCCGCCTGGCTGACCCCGCGCGCTTCCCGCAGCGCGCGCAGCCGGGCGCCGAACGGGGTCACCGTGCGGCCCCCCGGATCCGGCGCAGCAGCAGCACCACGGCACCGGGATTACCGGAGGAGTAATGCGCCGCGCCGAGCAGCAGGTGGCGCAGCTCGGGCGCGTTCAGCCAATGCGGCAGTTCCCGCCGCAGCACCCCGACCTCCTGCCCCGCCGACCCCTTGCCGGTGACGATGGCAACGCAGCGGATGCCATCCGTCAGGGCGTCGTGCAGAAAGCGGCGCACCGCCCCATGCGCGTCCTGAACCCGGCGGCCGTGCAGGTCGAGCGTCCGCTCCGGCCGGGTCTCGCCCCGGCGCAACGCCTTCCAGCGCTTGCCGTCGAGGCCCGGGGGGGCGTGGCCGATCTGCAATTCCACCCCGCGATGCGGCACCGCCGACCGCACCGGCGGGGCGGCGGAGGGGGCCGCCACCGGTGGCGGCGATGCGGGGAGCGGTGCCGGCTCGGGCGGCGGGGTCAGCGCCTTGCCGGGCAGCGGCGCCACCTGGGCGCGGCTGGTGTAGATCTGCCAGAGCGCGCGTTCGGCTTCGGTCAGCCCCTTGCGGGCACGCGGGCGCGCGGGCGCCGCCGCCGGTATCGGCCGAGGCCCCACGCGGGCTTCAATCGCCGGGGGCGGCGGGACCGCCGGGTACCGCGACCGGCGCCGGGACCGCGGCGTCCCCCATCGGCAGCGCCGCGCCGTCGTCATCCACCAGGATGATGTGCAGCCGGCGCGGCCCGTGCGCGCCGAGCTCCAGCGTCTGCTCGATATCGGCCGAGCGGGACGGGCCGGTGACGAACATGATGTTGCGCGGCATGAAGCCGCCCGAGCGGTCATCCTGGTTCTCGGTCCGCAGCCGGTCCCAGGCTTCCTCATAGGCACCGACGATGGCGCTGGCGCGTAGCACCACCACCTCGGTTTCCGCCAGCAGGTTCAGCGTGGTCGGCCGGTGCGGCGCGGAGGGGAGCATGAGCGTCCCGGTCTCGGCGATCGCCGCCCAGCCATGCTGGAGGCTGACCTGGTCGGTCGCCTCGGCGCGGCGCCGCTCGAATTCCAGCAGCGGGCGGTCGGCCCAGGGGATGGCATCGAACTCCGGGTGTGGCGCCATGACGAAGCGGGAGGGCAGGTTTTGCGCCGCAAGGTATTCCACCAGGGCGGCCGGGATGGCGGCCAGGTCCGGCACGCGCTCGACCGAGCCGAACTCCTTTTCCACGTTGCGGATGAAAAGCGCGACCTGGTCCGGCCGCGGCAGGCGGGAGCGCGCGGGGATCAGATGGCGCGGATGGGTGGCGAGGCGCCCGGCCAGCATGGCCTGCTGATCGGCCGGCAGCGGCCCGCGCTTCAGACCGCGGCGGATGGCACCCAGGATGGCCTCCTTGGTCATCGCCGCGCCTCCCGCTGCGCCTTCGCATAGCGGGCCATGAAGGTCCCGCCCGGTTCCGGTGCCGGCAGGTCGCGGCCTTCGGTCCAGCCGCCGGCCAGCGGCAGCGACCGGAAGGCGCCCTTGCCGCGCCCGAGCAGGCCGAGCGCGCCGATCGCTGCCCGGGTGGCCCAGCGATAGACGGTTGGGCGCCGCGCGAACCAGGCCCAGAGGTTCAGGTTCGTCCGCTGCGCGCCGGGCGTCAGGTGCCGCTCGAACTCCCGCTCCCGCCAATGCCGCATCAGCTTGGGCAGGGGAATCTTCACCGGGCAGACGCTTTCGCACCGGCCGCAGAAGGTGGAGGCATTGGGCAGCAGCCCGGTCTTGTCGATGCCAACGAGGGACGGGGTGAGGACCGACCCCATCGGCCCCGGATAGACCCAGCCATAGGCATGCCCGCCGACCGCGCCATAGACCGGGCAGTGGTTCATGCAGGCGGCGCAGCGGATGCAGCGCAGCATCTCCTGGAAGTCGGTGCCGAGCATGTTGGACCGGCCGCCATCGATGAGCACCACATGGTACTCCTCCGGCCCGTCCAGGTCGGCCTCTCGCCGCGCTCCGGTGGAAAACGTGGTGTAGACGGAAAAGTCCTGGCCGGTGGCCGACCGCGCCAGCAGCCGCAGCAGGCTGGTCGCGTCCTCCAGCGTCGGGACCACCTTCTCGATGCTGGCCAGCGCGATGTGGACCCGCGGCAGGGTCTGGGTCAGGTCGCCATTGCCCTCGTTGGTGACGATGACGCTGCTGCCGGTCTCGGCGATGAGGAAATTGGCGCCGGTGATGCCGACATCGGCCGCCAGGAACTTCTCCCGAAGCTTGGTGCGGGCCTCGGCCAGGATGTCGCGGCGTTCGGCGAAGACGCGGTCGGCTGGCAGGTCGGTGTGCAGGCGACGGAAATCGGCCTCCCAATCCTCCCGGTTCAGGTGGAAGGCGGGGGCGATGATGTGGCTCGGGTGTTCCTGGCGGAGCTGGAGGATGTACTCGCCGAGGTCGGTCTCCACCGGGCGGATGCCGTTGGCTTCCAGATGCGCGTTGATCCCGAGTTCCTCGGAGATCATCGACTTGCCCTTGGTGACGGTCTTCGCCCCGGCCTTGCGGCAGATCTCCAGCACCACGGCGCGGGCATCATCGGGGGTGGAGCACCAATGCACCTTGCCGCCGGCGGCCAGAACCTTCGCCTCATAGGCTTCCAGGTAGAAATCCAGGTTGGCCAGGGTGTGGTTCTTGATGTCGCGGCCGATATCCCGCAGCCGCTCGAACTCTGGCAGGTTCGCCACCGCGGCGGCGCGGCGCTGCAGGAAGGCGCCCTTCGCGGTGCCGAGCGCCTTCTGCAGACCGGGATCGGCCAGGGCGCGGGCGGCGTTCTCCTTGAAGGCGGGCGAGGTGATGGCGACCACGGGCAAGCTCCTGTCTGCCCTGTATGTAGCGCCTTACGCCCCGCCGGTCAGGGGGCGATGGCTACCGCTTTGCGTCCGCCAGCCGCTTCGCTGTTCGACCTTCTCCGCCCCGGCCTCGGCCAGGCGCTTCATGTCTTCCCGCGCCGCGGCCAACTCGTCCTCACCCTGTTCCTACAGCGCCATCAGGCTGTTCTGCGCGCCGCGGGTCGCCCGGATCAGCTCGTCCAGCTTCAGCTGGATCGCCTGGGTGTCGCGGTTCTGCGTGTTCTGGATCAGGAACACCATCAGGAAGGTGACGATGGTCGTGCCGGTGTTGATCACCAACTGCCACGTATCGGAGAAGCCGAAGAGGGGCCCGGTCGCCACCCAGACCAGGACGACGATAACGGCCGTCACGAAGGCCCAGGAGCGCCCCGACTGGTACGCGGCCCATTGGGCGGCACGGGAGAACGGAGGGGGTGAGGCCATGCAGCGCCAACGCTGCATGGCCGGCAATCGTTGCGGCGATGTGGGTTAAACCGCCGCCATCTACTCCGCCGCCGTGGCGAAGAAGCGGTTCTTCAGCCCCTTCTGGTTCTCATAGATCGAGCCCTGCTTCTCCGCCGGCGGCAGCGGAAGCTTCACCGGCACCGGCGCCAGGCGCGGCGTCAAGGTCGGGCTCCCGGCCACCAACAGCCGGTCGAAGGCCTCCATCCCATCCGGGAAGCCCAGCAGCGGCCAGGCATCCGCGGCGCGGAATTGGAACAGCAGCAGCCGCCGGTCGCGGTTGGAGGTGTTCGGCGCTGAGCCATGCGCCGCCCGCACATGGTGCACCGTGATCGATCCCGCCCGCCCGGTCAGCGGAACCGCGGCGCCGTAGTCGACCTCCCGCTTCCCCGGGTCCATGGCGCCGCAGAAGCGGCCATCCTCGCCATGGTGGTCATGCACCACAGGGTCGCGGTGGCTGCCAGGGATGATCAGCAGCGGGCCGTTCTCCAGCTCCATGTCGTCCATCATCACGCCGACGGCGGCCAGGTCGTCGTTGGTGTGCGGGTAGAAGGCCCAGTCCTGGTGCCATTCCACCGCGGCGCCGAAGCCGGCCGATTTCAGGTTCAGCTTGGCCGTATCGAAGCGGATATCCGGCCCCCACAGGTTCTGCAGTACGGCGATGATCTTCGGGTGCCGTACCAGCGCCGCGTAGGCCGCGTGGTGCAGGTGCGGCGCCTTGATCCGGCGGACGCGCGGCTGCGCCGGGGTGTGGCTGTCCTCGAGGTCGTAGACTGCGTCATGCGCGGAGATCGCGCGCGCGCGCTCGACGAAGCCGTCGGTCACCGCGCGCAGCTCGGCGACCTCGGCCGGGCTCAGCACGTCCGGCACCACGATGGCGCCGACGCTTTCGTATTCGTCCTTTTGCGCTTGGGTCAGCATCGGTGACCTCCCTTACGATTTGTACCAACGCTGCGCCGCACGCTGGGCTTCGCGCATGCTTTCGGCCGGGGTCTGCTGGCCGGTGACGACGCGGGCGAACATGTCGACCACCACCCAGTTCTCCCCGACCGCGCCGGCGGCCGGGGTGATCGGCCCACGGTAGCCCTCGTAGAACGGGGTATCCATGGCGTCGCTGTAGACCTTCAGCTTGGGATCGGAGGCCCAGACCGCGCTTTGCGCATAGGCCTTCAGCGGCTGCGACCAGTAGCCGAGGCAACCGGTCAGCCAAGGATCGTACTGCTCCGCCTCCATCATGAAGCGGATGTACTCCTTCGCCGCGTTCGGCACCTTGGTGTATTTCGGCACCATGGCGCAGAGCGTCAGCGCGGTCTCCGGCGCCTTTTTGGCGGCGCCATAGGGCATCTCGGCATGGTCGGTATCGGCGGCGATGGCGTTCTGCGCCGCGTCCGTCGACGTCTTCAGCGAGTAGTAGACAGAGACACCGTTCTGGGTCAGGCCGATCTCGCCGGCGATGAAGGCACGGTTGTTGCTGACCCCGTTCCACGCCATGGTCCCGGCGATCATCGTCTCCTGCATCGCCTTGGCATAATCGAGGGCGCGGGCGGTCGCCGGGCTGTCCAGCGTGACCTTGCCTTCCTCGTCCACCAGCGAGGCGCCGTGCGACCAGAGCAGCCAATTCGCGTAGCCCGGCGCGTCGCCCGGGGCGTGGCTCAGCGCGAAGCCGCAGGGGTGGCCGATGCGCTTCAGGCCCTGGCAGAGCTTGAGGAACTGGCCAAGGTCGTTCGGGATGCCGTCGAACCCGGCCTCCTTCACCCAGGATTTGCGGTAGACCACCGGGCCGGTGGTGCCGCCCATCGGCAGGCCGAGCCAGGCCTTCGACTTCCACCGTCGGCCATAGGTCTCCGCCAGCTCGTACCAGCCGCCATACTTGGCGCCGAGATAGTCGGCGAGGTCGGTCACCTCCAGCAGCTTGTCCGCGTACAGATGCGGGTCGGCGCTGAAGCCAATGATGACGTCGGCGCCCTGGCCCGTGTTGGTGGCGACCGCGACCTGCACCGGCATGTCCGGCCAGTTCACGTAGTCGACGCGCACCTCGACCCCGGTCCGCTCCGTGAAGCGCTTCGTGTTGGCGTTGAAGATCGCCTCATCCGGGTCGATGTACTTGGCGGGGCGGAGCACCCGCAGCTTCGCGCCACGTTCCAGCGGGAAGGCGGGTGGTTTCACGTCGGCCACGGTGATCGCGCCGGCCGGCGGAGTGCCAGCCAGCAACAGCCCGGCGCCGAGCGCCATGGCCCCGCGCCGCCCAATCCGATCGGTCATTGTTTCCTCCCGCGGTTGACCCGCTTCGCCACGCTAATGGAGGGTTGCCGCTGTCGGCAAGCCGGGTGACCGCGACCGGTTGTGGGGATAGCCTGCGGCGAAAGGGACAGGAGGAAAGCCAGTGGACCAGGCGATGGCCGGATGGCCGGCGCGCGTGGCGGCCGAGGCGGCGCTGGAACGCCGCGGCCGCACGCTGGATGCCGATGTGCTGATCGAGGTCGGTGACACGGCCTGGCTGGCGGCGATCCGCCGCGGCCATGTGCTGGAACTGCGGCGCGGGCCCTTCGTGCTGCCGTCCTTCACCCTGGCGCTGCGCATCACCGCCGAGGGCATGGCGCGCTTCCTGGCGCCCGCCCCGGTGCCGGGCTGGAACGACCTGCTGGCGCTGCGCCGCCAGGGCGCGCTGCGGATCGAGGGCGATACCGCGGTCTTCTTCGCCCACCTCGCCTGGTTCAAGGGCGCGCTGGGGCTCCTGCGGGAGGGACCGACCCCGGCCCGCGCCGCCGCGTCGGCCGCGCCGTGGGGCGAAGCAGCCTTCGAGCCGGTGACCGGCCGCTACCTGCGCATGGACATCGAGGGCCGGCCGCACCGCGTCTATGTCGAGGAGGCCGGTGAGGGGGTGCCCCTGCTGCTGCTGCACACCGCCGGCAGCGATGGCCGCCAGTGGCGCGACCTGCTGAACGATGCGGAGATCACGCGGCGCTTCCGCTGCATCGCCTTCGATATGCCCTGGCATGGCAAATCCTCCCCGCCCGCGGGCTGGGAGGGCGAGGAATACCGGCTGACCACCGCCGGCTATACCGGGCTGGTCATGGCGGTCGCGCGGGCGCTGCGGCTGGATCGGCCGATCGTCATGGGTTGCTCCATCGGTGGCCGCATCGTGCTGGATCTGGCGGCGGAGCACCCGGACGCGTTCCGCGGCGTCATCGGCCTGCAAGGCAGCGCCTTCACCGGCAGCTACTACGACCTGTCGGTGCTGCACCACGCCCGCATTCATGGCGGGGAGGTGTGCGGCGCGCTGGTCTCGGGGCTGATCGGGCCTTCGGCGCCCGAGGCGGGCAAGTGGGAAACGCTGTGGCACTACATGCAGGGCGGCCCCGGCGTGTTCCGCGGCGACCTGCATTTCTACGCCGAGGAAGGTGATCTGCGCGGCAAGCTCGCGCGGATCGACACGGCGCGCTGCCCGGTGGCGCTGCTGTGCGGCGAGTTCGACTATTCCTGCCGGCCGGAGGATACGCGCGCGACCGCGGCGGCCATCCCTGGCGCAACGGCGGTGATCATGCCGGGGCTCGGGCATTTCCCGATGAGCGAGGATTTCGGCGCGCTGCGGCCGCACCTGCTGCCCGTGCTCGACCGCATGCGCTGACCCCCTCCAGCAGAGCGAGGGAGGGGACGCTCAACACGCGGTCACGTGGCGTTCCTTGATCAGTCGCAGCACGTCGTCGGGGTCCTCCGCCCACCAGCGCTTCGACAGCAACTCCACCTCGACGAAGCCGCGATAGCCCGCCGCTTCCGCCAGCCCGCGGATGCGCGGGATGTCGATGCAGCCATCGCCCATCATGCCGCGGTCGAAGACGAGATCGGTGGTCGGCACCAGCCAGTCGCAGGCGTGGAAGGCGGCGACGCGGCCGATCGCGCGCGCCATGTCGTGCTCCAGCGCCGGGTCCCACCAGACATGGTAGACATCCAGCGCCACGCCGGTGCCGGCGCCCAGCTCGTCGCACAGGTCGAGCGCCTGGCCGAGCGTGCTCAGCACGCTGCGGTCGGCGCAGGTCATCGGGTGCAGCGGCTCCAGCGCCAGGGTCACGCCGGCGGCGCGCGCCTCGTCCAGGATCGCACGCAGCCCGTCCCGCACCATCGCCCGCGCGCCCGGCAGGTCCTTCGATCCGGGCGGCAGGCCGCCGCAGACCATGACCAGGCAGGCGGCGCCCAGCGCATGGGCCTCGGCGATGGCGCGGCGATTGTCCTCGATCGCCGCGGCGCGGCCGGCGGCATCGGCCGCGGGGAACATGCCGCCGCGGCAGAGGCCGGTGACGGTCAGCCCCGCATCGCGGATCCGCCGCGCCGCAGCCTCCACGCCCATCGCGTGCAGCACGTCCCGCCACGGGGAGATGCCTGGGATGCCGTGCCGGGCGCAGCCCTCGATGCAGTCGGCGAGGCCCCAGCGTTCCTTCACCGTCACCGTGTTAAGTGACAGCGGACCGGGCGCCCTCATGCGACGCCGTGCACCGCGAGCAGCGACCGCATGCGCGCCGCCGCGAGGTCAGGATCGGCCAGCAGACCCGCCGCATCAGCCAGCCGGAAGAGCTCCGCCAGATGCTGGATGCTGCGCGTCGATTGCTGCCCGCCGACCATGGTGAAGTGCCCCTGGTGGCCGTTCAGCCAGGCCATGAAGACCACGCCGGTCTTGTAGAAGCGGGTCGGCGCCTGAAAGATGTGGCGGGACAGCGGCACGGTCGGCGCCAGGATGGCGTGGAAGCCGGGAAGGTCGTTCGCCGAAAGCGCCGCCAGCGCCCCGCCCACTGCCGGCGCGATCGGGTCGAAGATGCCGAGCAGCGCGTCGGAATACCCCTGTGCGTCGCCGGCGATGAGCTCCGGGTAGTTGAAGTCGTCACCGGTGTACATGCGCACGCTGCCGGGCAGGCGGCGCCGCATGACGATCTCCTTCTCCTTGTCCAGCAGGCTGATCTTCACGCCATCCACCTTGGCGGCGCTGTCGCGGATCACCGCCAGCGCGGTTTCCATCGCCTTGTAGTGGTCGGCATCGCCCCAATAGCCGTCGAGCGCGGGATCGAACATCTCGCCCAGCCAGTGGATGATCACCGGCTGCTTCACCTGCGCCAGGATGCGGGCATAGACGCGTTCGTAGTCGGCCGGGCCGCGCGCTGCCTTGGCCAGGGCGCGCGACGCCATCAGAATGATGCGGCCGCCCATTCGTTCGATTGCGGCGCATTGCTCTTCATACGCGCGGATGACGTCCTCGATGGTCACGTCCGGCCCGGGGGCGAGGTGGTCCGTCCCGGCGCCGCTGGCCATCACCGCACCGGGCATGTCCTGCATGGCATCGAGGCTGCGGCGGATCAGCTCCTGTGCAGCGACCCAATCGAGGCCCATGCCGCGCTGCGCGGTGTCCATCGCCTCCGCCACGCCGAGGCCGAGCGACCAGAGGTGCCGGCGGAAGGCGATGGTGCGGTCCCAGTCGACCTTGGCGTCGAGCCAGGGATCCTGCTCGGCCAACGGATCGGCCACGACATGTGCGGCGGCGAGCGCCAGGCGCGGGAAGGGCGGCGTGGCCTTGGGGAAGACCCGCGGGGCGCTGAGGGTGAAGGACTGCAGGCCGTTCGGCGTGGGCAGGTGCAGAGTCGGCATCGTCGGTCTCCCAAGAAAAAAGAAAGAAGCGGGGAGAACCCCCGCACCCCCCCTTCTGTTTGTGGTCTTGGCATTTGCCGCGCGGCGAATACCGGCTCAGAGAAATAGATGGGGGTTCGGGGGGAGTACCTTCCCCCGGACCTACGCTTCGAGCTTTTCCAGATCGATCCAGCGCCGCTCGCGCCAGCTGCGCAACCCCGCTTCCGCCAGCTGCACGCCCTTCGCGCCGGCCATCAGGTCCCAGGGGAAGCTGCTCGTCTCGCCGACGAGATACCGCAGGAACATCTCCCACTGCACCCGGAAGCCGTTCGGATACTCCTGCGTCGAGGGCACTTCCTGCCAGCCCGCGAAGAAGTCGATCGGCTGCGGGATGTCTGGGTTCCAGACCGGCTTCGGCGTCGCCACGCGGCTCTGCGTCCAGCATTTCTGCAAGCCGGCGATGGCGCTGCCATGCGTGCCGTCGACCTGGAACGTCGCCAGGTCGTCGCGCCGCACCCGCGTTACCCAGCTCGAGTTGATATGGGCGATGACGCCGCCCTTGAGCTGGAAGGTGGCGTAGGCCGCGTCGTCCACATCCGCCTTGTAGGGCTTGCCGTCCTCGCCGATCCGCTCCGGGATATGCGTGGCGCCGAGGCAGCTCACCGCCTCGACCTCGCCGAACAGGTTGTCCAGCACGTAGCGCCAGTGGCAGAGCATATCGAGGATGATGCCGCCGCCCTCGGCCGCCTTGTAGTTCCACGAAGGCCGCTGGGCCGGCTGCAGGTCACCCTCGAAGACCCAGTAGCCGAACTCCCCCTTCACCGCGCAGATGCGGCCGAGGAAGCCGCTGTCGATCACCATCTTCAGCTTGCGCAGCCCGGGCAGGAACAGCTTGTCCT
>JBMOJU010000449.1:0-3776 GCA_049315625.1 Paracraurococcus sp. | reverse complement strand
GCATTTCCTGGTGATCCCGGCCCTGGTCGAGGCTTTGGTGCTGTTGCATCGCGGCCCGGCCCGGGCGCTGCGCGACCCGGTGCCCTGGACCATGGCGGCGCTCTGGTTCGCCTACCTGGCCAGCCTGCCGCTGGTCTTCCCGGAGTATTTCGGTCAGGTGCTGCCGCTGGTCTGGGACTACTATCTCGGCCTCGGCGGCTTCGCCTGGTGGCAGGTGATCCTGACCGAGCGTCTGGGGACCGCGCTGATGTTGCTGGTCCCGCTCGCCGTCGTCGCCGCCCGGCCGGGCTGGGGGGCGCTGCCGAAGGTGATTGCGGCCGCCGCGCTCGGCGCCGCGGTGGCGGCCGTGGTGCAGCACAAGGGCTGGTCCTACCACGCCCTGCCGGTGCGGCTGCTGGCCGGGCTGTTGGCGGTGGTGATGGCGGCGCGCTGGCTGGACCGGGCGCTGCCGGCGCCGCGGGCGCTGCGGGCCGCCCCGGCGCTGGCCGCCGTCGCCGCCTTCGGGCTTGGCGTGCATAATTTCGCCGGCGCCGAGGCGCCCTGGCGGCAGATCACCTGGTCCTGGTCGCGCGGCGGAGACGTGACGGCGCTGCTGAAGCGGGAGGCCTATGGCGAGCGCCTGCTGGTGCTTTCGCCCGACATCTTTCCGGTCTTTCCGGCGCTGAACTACGCCCGCGCGCAGTCGACGTTGCGGACCATGAATCTCTGGCTGCTGCAGGGCGTCTACCAGGATTGCCCGGCCGGCGGGGCGCGCTACCGCGAAACCTGGGAGATGTCCCGCACCGAGTTCTTCGTCTACCGGACGGTCGCCGAGGATTTCGCGCATGCGCCCCCCGCCGCCATCCTGGTTTCGACCAATCAGGGTATCCCGGACTGCGGCCGGCCTTTCGACGTGCTGGAGTTTTTCGGCCGCCACCCGCTGTTCGCCGCGACGCTGCGGCGCTACCGGCTGGCGGCCGAGATCGAGGGATACCGGCTGTTGCGCCGCGAGGATTGATGCACCAACGACAATCCGGGCGGCGCTGATGCGCGACAGGCCCGGTTCCGTTGCCGCGCCGCCCACGGCGCCGACGGGGGAGGAAGCGGTCCGCGGCCTCGCCATCGTGGCGCTGGGCTATGCGGTGATCTCCGTGGCGGATGCCACGGTGAAATGGGTGCTGCCCGAGATCGGGCCGGCCGCCGCCATGGTCTGGCGCGGGTTGCTGGGCGGCGGCGCGGTACTGCTGTTGTCGCGCGGCCGGGCGCTGCGGGCGGTGAACCGGCGGCTGCTGGCAATCCGCAGCCTGCTGCAGGCCAGCGTCTCGGCTGCCTGGTACCTGGCCTGGTCGCTCGGCGTGACGCTGGCCGACAGCTACGCGGTCGCTGCCGCCTCCCCCTTGCTGATGACCTTGCTGGCCATCCCGCTGCTGCGCGAGACGGTCGGCTGGCGGCGCTGGTGCAGCACCGCGGTGGGGTTCGGTGGCGTGCTCTTCATGCTGCAGCCGGGCGGCGAGCTGTGGCGCTGGGAATCCGGCATGCTGCTGGTGGCGACGGGCTTCATGGCCCTGTCGCGGATCTGGACCCGCATCCTGACCCGTACCGACACGCCGGACAGCATGGCCTTCTGGGTGCTGACGGCCCAGGCGCCGGTCGGCCTGGCGATGCTGGCCTGGCCAGCTATGTGGCCGGCCGGGGGGCCGCCGCCGGTGCTGCCGGCGGCCTGGGTAATGGCGACACTGGCCTGCTTCGCCGGGCTGAACGCCATGGCGCAGATCCTGTTCGGCCGCGGCTATGCACTGGCGCCGGTCTCGGCGATCGCACCCTTCGAATACACCCCGCTGCTCTGGGGCATTGGGCTCGGCTTCCTGATCTGGGGCGAGGTGCCGGCCTGGACCACGCTGGGCGGCGCTGCCGTGGTGGTCTCGGCCGGGCTCTACAACGTGCACCGCGAAAGGGTGCGGCGGGCGCAGGAACGCGCGGCGAAGGGGACGGCGTAATGGCGCTGCGGCACGACATGCGGCGCGGCGCGATCTGCATGCTGGCGGCGCATGCGCTGTTCACTGCGATGGGCGTGATCGTGAAGCACTTGGCCGACCATATCCCGGTCATCGAGCTGATGTTCTTCCGCAGCGCCTTCGCCCTGCCGGTGATCCTGGCGATCTGCCTGCGCTCCGGCGGGGCGACCCTGCGGACGCGGCGCTTCCGCGGCCATGCGCTGCGCGCCAGCACCGGTATCGCGGCGCAGACGCTGGGCTTTTTCGCGCTGTCGGTGCTGCCGCTCGCGGAGCAGACGGCGCTCGGCTACACCCAGCCGCTGTTCGTCACCATCCTCGCCATCCCGTTCCTCGGGGAGAAGGTCGGCATCCACCGCTGGTCTGCGGTGCTGATCGGCTTCTGCGGCGTGCTGCTGATCGCGGCCGGGCAAGGCGTGGGGTTCGGCGCGGTGCCGCCGGCGCTGGTGCTGGGGACGGCGGCGGGCGTGGCGCAGGGCATGTTCTCGGCGGTGACGACGATGCTGGTGCGGCAGCTTTCGTCGACCGAAAGCTCGTCGACCATCACGCTCTGGCAGTCGCTGCTGATGGGCGGCTATGCGGCAGTGCTGCTGCCCTTCTTCTGGGTCACGCCAAGCTGGGGCGATCTCGGGCTGCTGATCCTGGTCGGGCTGGTCGGCGGCTGCGCGCAATGGCTGCTGACCGAGGCCTGGGCCAGCGCGCAGGTCTCGGCGATCGCGCCCTATTCCTATTCGGCGCTGCTGTGGTCGATCGGGCTGGGCTGGCTGGCCTTCGGCGACCTGCCGGGCGTGGCGATGCTGGCGGGCTCCGGCTTGATCGTCGCCGCCGGGCTGTACATCCTGCATCGTGAAATGGTCCGGCGTGGCCAGTCGAAGGAGAAGACGTGATGGCCATTCCGTTCCTGCGCGACGACCCGCTGCCGCATGGCGCGGTGGAGCAGACGGCGCCCGGCGTGCGGCGGGTGGTCTGCCCCAATCCTTCCGCCTTCACCTTCCGCGGCACCAATACCTACATCATCGGTACGGGACGCGTGGCGGTGATGGACCCGGGGCCGGAGAATACCGAGCACCTGGCTGCGATCCTGGCCGCGACGCAGGGTGAGACGGTGACCCATGTGATCGTGACGCACACCCACCGCGACCACTCGCCCGGCACTGCGGCGCTGGTGGCGGCGACGGGGGCCACGACCTATGGCTTCGGCCCCCACGTGACGCCGCCCGACCAGGGCGGGGAGGGCGGCGACCACAGTTTTCGTCCGGACGTCACGGTGCCCGATGGCGGCGTGGTGGAGGGCGGCGACTGGCGGCTGACCGCGCTGCATACGCCGGGGCATTGCGCCAACCACCTGTGTTTCGCAATGGATGGCAACGGGGTGCTGTTCAGCGCCGACCATGTGATGGGCTGGTCGACCAGCGTGGTCAGCCCGCCGGATGGCGACATGATCGACTACATGTCCAGCCTCGATAGGCTGATCGGCCGCGACGATACGGTGCTGCTGCCCGGCCATGGCCCGGCGATCCGCGACCCGAAGCCGTTCATGGAGGCGCTGCGGGCGCATCGGCTGGAGCGCGAGGCGACGGTGCTGGCGGCGCTGACGGCGGCCGTGATGGCTCCGGTAGAGGAGTTGGTGGCGCCGGTCTATGGGCCGCTCGACCCCAAGCTGGTCCCGGCAGCGGGGCGCAGCCTGCTGGCGCACCTGGAAAAGCTGCGGCGCGAGGGCGTGGTGCGGCTAAGCGTCGGGGATAATTGGTTGATGGCCTGAGGCCTAGGCAAGGGGGGGGGGGG
>JBMOJU010000448.1:0-3776 GCA_049315625.1 Paracraurococcus sp. | reverse complement strand
CGGCTGGGCGGGCCGATTCAGACCTGCGCGCCTTGCGGCGCTCCGGTCATCGGACCGCGCACGCGTCAGTCCGCGAACTGCCCGGCGCCCTGGATGATCGGCTTCCACTTGGCGATGTCGGCCAGCCAGAAGGCGCGGTGCGCCGCCGACGTCGCCTGCTCCGCCGGCACCGGCGCGGTGCCAAGCTCGGCAAAACGGGCGCCGAGCTTGGGATCGGCCAGCGCCGCCTGCAGCGCGCGGCTCAGCCGTGCGGTGATCTCGGGCGGCGTGCCCTTCGGCGCATAGAGGCCGTGCCAGACGGTAACCTGGAAGGCCGGCAGCCCGGCCTCGGCCGAGGTCGGCACGTTCGGCAGCGCCGCCAGCCGGGCCGGGGTGGTGGCGGCGAAGACCTTGATGGCGCCGCTGTTGATCTGCTCGGTCGTGCTGGTGGTCTGGTCGCACAGCAGGTCGATGCGGCCGGAGATGAGCTCCTGCATCGCCGGGCCGGTGCCGCGGAAGGGCACCGTGGTCATCGCGGTGTCGACCGACTTCATCAGCAGCAGGCCGCACAGGTGGCTGGCGGCGCCGATTCCGGCATTGCCGTAATTCAGCTTGTCGCCGTCCCGCTTGATGATCGCGACCGCCTCGGCCAGCGTGTTGGCGGGGAAATCCTTCCGCGCCACCAGGGTCATCGGCACCTCGGTGACCAGGCCGATCGTCTCGAAGCCGTTGATCGGGTCGTAGGGCAGGCGGCGATACAGCGTCGGCGTGGTGGCCATGCCGATATGGTGCAGCAGCAGCGTGTAGCCATCCGGCTTCGCGTTGGCGACGCGCTGGGCGCCGATGGTGCCGCCGGCGCCGCCGGCATTCTCCACCACCACCGTCTGCCCGAGGTCGCGTCCCATGGCCTCGGCCACCAGGCGGGTGACCGTGTCGGTCGGGCCGCCGGCGGCGAAGGGGACGATGACGGTCAGCGGGCGGCTGGGGAAGGTCTGCGCCAAGGCGGGGCCGGCGGCGAGGCCGAAGGCGACAAGGGCGAGCAGGGCGCGCCGGGCAAGACGGGGCATGGTTCCTCCTGGGCGCGGCTTCGCCGCGGCGGCGGGGATATCGCAATCACCCTGGGGATGCGAGGGCGGATCAACGCTTCCCTCAGATTTTTGGCAGGTTCATGACGGTGAATCAATTTTCCGTGATTCCACGAAGATGGCGCTGGCCCGCTTGAAGCAGGAAACATGGATTACAGATTACGGATCGTCCATCTACCCCGGAGGTTCCCCGTGCCCAACCTGTCCCGCCGCGTGGCGCTCGCCGCTGCCGCCGCGACGCTTGCCGCCCCGCGCCTCGCCCTGGCCCAGCCAGTCGGTGGCTCCGCCGAACGGTCGCTGCGCATCATCGTTCCCTACAACCCGGGCGGCATCACCGATGTCATGAGCCGGGCGACCGCGGTCGGCCTGCAACAGGCGCTCGGCCAGCCGGTGGTGGTGGAGAACCGGCCGGGCGCCAACGGCACCGTCGGCACCCTGGCCGCGGCCCGGGCGGCGGCCGACGGCACCACCCTGACCATGGGCATCACCGACACCTTCGCCATCAACCAGGCGACCTTCCGCAACCTGCCCTACGACCAGGAGAAGGATTTCGTCCCGGTCACCATGGTGGCGCGGGTGCCCTTCGCGCTGATGGTTGGCACCCACCAGCGCGGCATCGCCAGCTTCGGCCAGTTGGTGGAGGAGGCGCGGAAGGAGAGCGGCCGCTTCTCCTTCGCCTCCTGGGGGGTCGGCAGCAGCAGCCACCTGGCGATGGAATACATCGCCTCCAGCATGAAATTCGAGAAGCTGCATGTGCCCTTCACCGGCCAGGCGCCAGGCATGCAGGCGGTCGCCGCCGGCCAGATCGACAGCACGGTGCTGCCGGTGGGCGGGGCGGAAAGCCTGGCGCGCGACGCCCGTGTCCGCATCCTCGGCGTCGCCGCCCCCAGCCGCGTCGCGCTGGTGCCGAATGTCCCGACCCTGGCCGAGTTGGGCGTGCCACTCTCGACCGGCCTCTGGCTCGCGCTCTATGCGCCGCGCGGCACGCCGCCGGCAGTGGTGGCCCGGCTGAACGAGGCCTTCCGCCAGGGTGCGGCGAATGATCAGCTGCTGGCGACCTTCCGCAACCAGGCCGCGGTGCCCGAGCCTTCGACGCCCGAGGCCCTGGCGGAATTCGCCGCGGGCGAGCGCCGGCAATGGGCCGCCGTGGTGAAGGAGCGGAACATCGTCGTCGAGTGAGGCGGCGGATCAGCCGGCGGGGAGCGTGAAGGTGAACACCGTCCCCGCCGCGTCGGAATGCACGCCGAGCGTCCCGCCATGCGCACGGGCGACCTCGGCGGCGATGTAGAGGCCGAGGCCGAGCCCGGCCCGCGGGCCATCCGCGTCGCGGCTGAAGGGTTGGAACAGCCGCGCCATCGTCGCGGGCGGGATCGGCGGGCCTTCATTGGCGACGGCGAGGATGAGCCCGCCCTCCGCGCCCTGGGCGGTGACCCGCACCGGCCGGTCCTGCGCACCATGGACCAGCGCATTGGCGAGCAGGTTGGACAGGAGCTGGGCGATGCGGCGCGGGTCGCAACGCACCGGCGCCGCCAGGTCGATCGCGGCCCGGATGTCGCGCATCGGGTGGGCGCTGCGCAGCTCCTCCACCACCTCCCGCAGCGCGGTGTCCAGCGGCAGGGAATCCCGGCGCAGCGCGATGCCGCCACCGAGCCGGCCACGCGCCAGGTCGAGGATATCGTCCACCAGGGCGGCCATGCGCCGGCAGCTCTGCCGCATCTGGCCGAGGATGCCGCTCGCCCGCTCATCCATCGGCCGGCGCGCCAGCAGCGCGACGCCTGCGCTGACGGCGGCGATCGGGTTGCGCAGATCGTGGCCGAGCACGGCGATGAATTGCTCGCGCAGCGCGCCGACGGCCTCGGCATCCAGCAGCGCGGTGCGGCTGACCTCCAGCCGCTCCTCGATCTCCATCTGTGTCGCGACCAATTCGGCGAAGAGGGTGAGGGTCGGCAGCGCCGCGCCATCCCGCAGCGGCAGGGGCTTCGGATCCAGCCCGCAGATTGTGCCGAAGACCGTGCCGTCGCGGCGGAGGATGGGGACGGCGATGTAGCTTTCGAAGCCGTAGCGCTGCGGGGTCGGGTGGCCGCAATAGGTCGTGTCGATGCTGGCCTGGTCGATGATGACCGGCGTCCGGGCCTGGCGGATTTCGTGGCAGAAGGTGGTGGTGACGTCGAGCGTGGCGCCCGGCTGCAGGCCGAAGCCGATGCGGTCGAGCACGGCGCAAGCGGTCCAGCTTTCGTCGGTGACGCGGGCGACGGCGGCGAAGCCGAGCCCGGTGGTCTCGCAGAGCAGGCGCAGGATGGTGGGGACGGCGCTGATCCGCTGGATCAGCGCGACGTCGGCGGCGGCGTCGCGTTCGGTGGCCATGGGCTGCCCTGCATCGGCTGCAACCTAGTCAGGCGTGATGCGGGGTGCCAAGCGTTTTTGCTGCGATTTCAACCTTTTGGCTCGGGAGACTTGGGCAATCCCGCCTCAGGCGTCCATCTTCAGGGCGGCGATGAACGCACTCTGCGGGATCTCGACCTTGCCGAATTGCCGCATGCGCTTCTTGCCCTCCTTCTGCTTGTCGAGGAGCTTCCGCTTGCGGCTGATGTCGCCGCCGTAGCACTTGGCGGTGACGTCCTTCGACATGGCGCTGATCGTCTCGCGCGCGATGACGCGGCCGCCGATCGCCGCCTGGATGGGGATCTTGAAGAGCTGGCGGGGAATCAGCTC
>JBMOJU010000086.1:0-16838 GCA_049315625.1 Paracraurococcus sp. | reverse complement strand
ATAGGCCTTGCGGGTGGCGATCTCGATCGCATGGGCGCGGGCATTCTCGTCCCGCAGCAGGGCGAGCACCTGGCCGGCGCGGTCGACCACCACCGCGACCACGCGGTAGCCGCTGCCCTGGCAGGATTTCACCGCCTCGGCCGCCAGCCGATCGGCGTAGCCGAGGGTGGGGGAGCGGAAGCTGCCGAGCGTCCCCTGCGCCGAGGCGGGC
Source organism: Paracraurococcus sp. (assembly GCA_049315625.1). Classification (GTDB taxonomy): domain Bacteria; phylum Pseudomonadota; class Alphaproteobacteria; order Acetobacterales; family Acetobacteraceae; genus Paracraurococcus. Next base: position 16,627 of record JBMOJU010000086.1, on the reverse strand, counting down.
AGGACGGGCAGCAGGATGGCGGCGGCCAGGGCGAGGCCGCGTAGCGTGTGCGACATGGTGGTTCCTCCCTCTTCGTTGCCTGCCCGTTGGTCGGGCCTGCTCAGTCGGCGGTGGCGCCGGCGACGCGGACCACCTCCGCCCATTTCGTGACTTCGGCGCGCAGGTAGGCGGCGAATTCCGGCCGGCGCATCGGCGCCGGGGCGAAGCCCATCGCATCCAGCCGCTCCTGCAGCGTCGGCGTCGCCAGCGCGGCGTTCACCGCCTCGTTCAGCCGGTCCAGCAGCGGCGCCGGTGTGCCGGCCGGCGCCATCAGCGCGAACCAGGTCAGCGCCTCGAAGCCGGGGAAGCCCTGTTCGGCGACGGTCGGTACTTCGGGCAGCGCCGGGTCGCGCCGCGCGCCGGTGACGGCAATGGCGCGCAGCCGGCCCTCCCGGATCAGCGGCAGGGCCGGCGGCAGGGAGGTGCTGCCGACCGGTGCCTGGCCGGCGACCACCGCCGTCACCGCCTGGGCCGGGCCGAAGGGCACGTGCTGCGCCTCCACCCGCGCCAGGTGCCGCAGCAGCCATTCCATGCCGAGATGCGTGGTCGTGCCGGTGCCGGAGGACGCGTAATTGAAACTGCGCCGGCGGCCGGACTCCAGCAGCTCGGCCAGGCTGCGCACCGGCATCTCGCCTGGGTTCACCGTGATCACGTTGGGCGTGCTGGCGAGCAGGGCGACCGGGTCCAGATCCTGCTCCGCCACGTAGCCGGCGTTGCGGTAGAGGCTGGGATTGACCGCATAGGCGACCGAATGGGCCAGCAGCGTATAGCCATCCGGCGGGCTGCGCTTCACCGCGACGGTGGCGATGTTGCCGCCGGCGCCGGGCCGGTTTTCCACCACGAAGGGCTGGCCGAACGCGGGGGTGAGCACCTGACCGAGGGCGCGGACCAGCACGTCGGTGCTGGCGCCAGGCGGAAAGGCGACCAGGATGCGCAGCGGCCGTTCGGGCCACTCCGCCCTGGCGGCCCGACCTGCGAGGAGGGTCGCGGCCGCGGCGGCAGGCAGCGCACGGCGGGTCAGCATCGGGCGCGGGTGCGGCACGGGTTCTGACCCTTTCGATCCTGGACCGGCGGAGCTTCCGCCCGCGCTACCGCCTGGTCAATCGCCGCGCCCATGGGCCTTTTCGCGGCAGCGCCAGCGGCGCAAGTTGGCCGCGCCTGGCCCAGGACCCGCGATGACCCCGACCGATCCCGCCCTGATGTCCGCCGAGACCCTGCTCGGCCTCTATGCCCGCCGGGCGCTGTCGCCGGTCGAAGTATTGCAGGCGGTGCTGCAACGGATCGCCCTCTACAACCCTTGGGTCAACGCCTTCGCCGCGATGAACCCGCACGCCCTGCGCCAGGCCGGGGAGAGCGAGGCGCGCTGGATGGCCGGGCGGCCGATCGGCCCGCTGGACGGCGTGCCGGCGACGGTGAAGGACCTGCTGAACCTGGCCGGCTTCCCCACCCGCCGCGGCAGCCGGACCACCGAGGCGACGCCGGCGACCGAGGATGCGCCGGCGGTGATGGGGCTGAAGCAGGCCGGCGCGGTCATCCTGGGCAAGACCACGACCACCGAATTCGGCTGGAAATCGCCCGGTGACTGCCCGCTGCACGGCATCACCCGCAACCCCTGGAACCGCGAACGCACGCCGGGCGGTTCGTCCTCGGGCGCCGGCGCCGCCGGGGCGGCCTGCTTCGGGCCGCTGCATATCGGCACGGATGCCGGTGGCTCCGTCCGCATCCCGGCGGCCTTCTGCGGGCTGGTCGGGCTGAAGCCGAGCTTCGGCCGCATCCCGCAATGGCCGCTCGGCGCCTTCGCCAATGTCGCCTGCGCCGGGCCGATGACGCGGACCGTGCGCGACAACGCGCTGATGTTCTCGGCCCTCGCCCAGCACGATCTGCGCGACCCGTTCAGCCTGCCGGATGAGGCGCGCGACTGGCGGCGCGGAATCGAGGACGGCGTCGCCGGGCTGCGCGTCGCCCTGGTCCGCCGGCTGGGCTTCGCGCCGCCGCTGGATGCGGATGGCGAGGCGGCGCTGACTGGCGCGGCGCACCTGCTGGAGGAACAGGGCGCCATCGTCGAGGAGGCCGATCCCGGCCTGCCCGATACGAGGGCCATCTTCGGCCGGGTCTGGGGCGTGGCACTGGCCCGCCTGGTCGCCACCACGCCGGAGGCGAAGCGCCCGCTGCTGGATGCCGGGCTGGCCGAGGTGGCGGAGCGCGAGGGCGGCATGCTGGCGACCGACTTCCTCGGCGCCGATGCGCTGCGGATCGAGGCGGCGCACGCCATGGCCCGTTTCCACCAGCGCTACGACCTGGTGCTGACCGCCTGCACCCCGACCGCCGCCTTCGCCGCCGACCAGCCGACGATCCGCCCGACCGAGGCGCTGTGGCGCGACTGGGCGCCCTGGACCTTCGCCTTCAACCTGACCCGCCAGCCGGCGATCAGCGTGCCCATCGGCCTGGATGAGCACGGCATGCCGCGGGCGGTGCAGCTGGCGGCGGCGCTATACCGGGACGATCTGGTGTTCCGTGCGGCGCGGGCGCTGGAGCGGGCGGCGGAACTCCCCCTCGCCAATCCCGGCTGAACCTGCTTCATCGCCGCAACGCGGTGGGGAGTGGGTTCATGCGGCTGGTGACCTTCAGGTATCCGTCGACGCTCGGCACACGGATCGGTGCGTTGCGCCCGGATGGCGCGGTGCTGGACCTCGCGGCGGCCGATCCGGCGCTGGAAGGCGGCAACATGCCGGCCTTCATCGCCGGCGGCGCGGCGGCCCTGCGGCACGCGCTGGACGCCATGGCGAAGGCGCCGGTGGCGGAGGGTGCCGTGCTGTGTGCGCCGATCCCCCGGCCGCCGAAGAACGTCTTCTGCGTCGGCAAGAACTACCATGAGCACGCGAAGGAATTCGCCGGCTCCGGCTTCGATGCCAGCAGCAAGGAGGTGGTGCCGGAGGCGCCGGTGGTGTTCAGCAAGCCGGCCACCAGCATCATCCCGACCGGCGAGACCATCCCGGCCTACCTCGATACGAGCAACTCGACCGATTACGAGGGCGAGCTGGCGGTCGTCATCGGCCATGGCGGGCGCGGCATCAAGGCGGCCGACGCGCTGCGGCACGTCTTCGGCTACACCATCGTCAACGACGTCACCGCGCGGACCCTGCAGCACCGGCACCGGCAATGGGTGATCGGGAAGGGCATCGACGGCTTCTGCCCGATGGGCCCGGCGATCCTGACGGCGGACGAGGTGCCCGACCCCAGGGCGCTGCGCGTCATCACGCATGTGAACGGCGAGAAGCGGCAGGATGCGACGGTGGCCGACCTGATCTTCGACATCCCGACGCTGATCGAGGCGATCTCGGCCGGCATCACGCTGGAGCCGGGCGACGTGATCGCCACCGGCACGCCGGTGGGCGTCGGCATCGGCTTCACCCCGCCGAAATTCCTGGCGAAGGGCGACGTGGTGCGGATCGAGGTGCCGGGGATCGGCGTGCTGGAAAACCCGGTCGGGTAGCCTCGGCCCTCGCGCCGGCCACTCCCGGTCGGCCGGCGCGTGGTCTAAGCTCCCAGCAACGAACTCCGGGAGACGCCACTTGCATCGCCGCCCCCTGCTGGCCGCCGCCCTCGCCGCGGCGGCCCTGCCCCGCGCCGCGCGCGCCCAGGCCGAGTTCCCGTCCCGGGCCGTGACCCTGGTCGTCGCCTTCCCACCCGGCGGGCAGGGCGACGTGGTGGCGCGGCCGGTGGCGGCGGGGCTGGAGCGGCTCTGGAAGCAGCCGGTGCCGGTGGTGAACCGCCCCGGCGCCTCGGGCGAGATCGGCTATGCCTCCATCGCCCGCGCCGCGCCGGACGGCTACGCGCTGCTGATGGCGCTGTCGTCCCTGGCGGTGATCCTGGAGGCGGCGCGGCTGTTCGGCCGCCCGCCGGCCTATGAGGTCGACCAGCTGGCGCCGATCGCGCTGTTCACCGCCGACCCGACCTTCCTGGCGGTGCCGGCGGCGGCGCCCTGGCGGACGCTGGAGGAGTTCCTGGCGGATGCGCGGGCCCGGCCGGGGGCGATCACCTACTCGTCCTCGGGCAATTATGGCTCGCTGCACGTGCCGATGGCGATGCTGACCACGGCGGCCAAGGTCGACCTGCTGCACGTGCCCTTCCAGGGCGGCGGGCCGGCGCTGACCGCGCTGCTGTCCGGCCAGGTGCAGGCGATGGCGGGCGGGCCGGGGCCGATGACGCCGCATCTGCGGTCCGGCGCGCTGCGGGTGCTGGCCAGCTGGGGGACGAAGCGCATCCCGGGCTTCGAGACGGTGCCGACCCTGATGGAGCGCGGCTTCCCCGAGGCCGAATGCTACATCTGGTCCGGCATCTTCGCCCCGGCCGGCACGCCACCGGCGCTGCGGGAGATTCTGCGGCAGGCCTTCGCCACGGTGGCGGCGGACCCGGAGGTGCAGCGGGCGCTGGCGGCCGGCGGCAACGGGCTGGATTACCGCGACGGCGCGGCTTTCGAGGCCTTCTTCCGCGAGGATACGGCACGGCTGGTGCGGGCGGTGCAGCGGATCGGCAAGGTGGAGTAGGGGTTGCCTCCCGGAGCCGCCGGTTCCAGGGTTTGCGCCTGATGCCGCCGGAGACACGCATGACCGCCGACCACCCGGACTCCGCCATCACCGCCTGGCTCGCCACCCAGCAGGCGGCGATGCTGACGGTGCTGGAAGCCATGGTGAACACCGATGGCGGCAGCTACGACAAGCCCGGCGTCGATGCCGTCGGCGGCATCGTCCAGCGCTTCATGGCGGAGCACGGCATCCCGGTCGAGGTCGTCCCACGCGCGAAGCACGGCGATTGCCTCAAGGCCCGCGTCGATGGCGGCGAGGCGCTGACCAGCGGCAACATGCAGCGCTCCATCGTGCTGATGGGCCACCGCGACACGGTCTTCCCCAAGGGCGAGCCGACCCGCCGCCCCTTCCGCATCGAGAACGGGATCGCCACCGGCCCCGGCGTCGCCGACATGAAGGCGGGGCTGGTGATGAACATGTTCGTCCTGGCCGCCTTCAGGAAGTTCGGCGGCGCGCCCGGCCCACTGCTCGGCCTGTTCACCGGCGACGAGGAGATCGGCAGCCCGGAAGGCCGGGAGGTGATCGAGGCCACCGCCCGCGAGGCCCGCGTGGTGTTCAACTCGGAACCCGGCCGGCCGAATGGCGGCGTCGTGACCGGCCGCAAGGGCGGCGTCTTCTCGGTCTTCGACATCGAGGGCAAGGCGGCCCATTCCGGCGGCAATTTCGAGGCCGGGATCAGCGCCATCGGCGAGCTGGCGCACAAGATCGTCGCGTTGCATGCGCTGACCGACCTCCAGCGCGGCATCACGCTGAACGTCGGCCTGGTCTCCGGCGGGCAGAGCGTGAACACCGTGGCGCCCGCGGCCCAGGGGCAGATCGACCTGCGCTATGTCGAGCCCGCCGACCGCGACGAGGTGATGGCGAAGATCCACGCCATCATCGGCCGCAGCTTCATCCCCGGCACCAGGGCCACGCTGACCATCCGCGGCGAGTTCCTGCCGCTGACCCAGACCCCGGCGGCGGCGAGGCTGTTCGAAGCCTATGTCGCGGCGGCCAGGGAAAGCGGGCTTGCGGTCACCGGCGAATTCTCCGGCGGCTGCGCCGATAGCGGCTTCACCGCCGCGGTGGGCGCGCCGACGATCTGCGCCGTCGGCCCGGTGGGCGGCAAGGCGCACACGCCGGAGGAATACCTGGAGGTCGCCAGCCTGGTGCCGCGCGCCCAGGCCGCGGCGCGGGCGATCCTGCGGCTGGACCGGGCGGGGCTGTAGCCGTCATCAAGGCTTCGCGTGACATTTTGGTAATCTCTTGCTAAGTCGCTCGCCTCCCGTGCCGGGCGTTCCGGCGCGGCCGCTCAACCGGGGGGCAATTCCGCATGTTCGGGATGTTCAAGTCGCAATCCGCTTCGCTCGACCTCACGCCGCGCACCTGCCTGACCGTCTCGCTCATCTACTGCATGGGCGCGGATGGCGAGATGGATGAGGAGGAGATCGGCCACCTCGTCTCCGTGCTCGGCCGCGGCACCTCGCGGGACCAGCTGAACGCCGCCGTGCGCTACGCCCGCGCCACGCCGGCGGCGCAGTTCCTGGCCGACAGCCAGGCGCGGCTGCGGCCGGAGCAGAAGCTCTGCATCGTGCTCAACATGATCGACAGCGCGATGAGCGACGGCGAGGCCGAGGCCGGCGAGCAGCAGCTGGTCCGCCAATTCTCCGAGTCCTGGGGCCTCAGCGAATCCGAGCTGACGAAGCATTTCCAGACGCTGGTGGCGAAGAACGACCGCGCCGTGCTGGATCGCTGAGCGCGATGGCTTGAGGCGAAACGGCCGAAAAGCCTGAATCGCGCGACCAGGCGATGGCCAGAGCGTGCGCAGTGAGCGCAAGCGAATGCAGCATGCTCTGAGCACCGCGCGGCGGGGCGCGCCTTGCGCCCCGCCGCCGCGGATGCCAGCGTTTCCGCGACGCAGCCTGCGCGGGACCGGTCGATGCAGTTCGCCTATTTCAACCTGATGTCGATGAACCACCCGGCGGAGACGCCGGCGCAGGTGCTGGCGAACACCGTCCGCCAGGTGCGGCTGGCGGAAGACCTCGGCTTCGACGCCACCTGGTTCGCCGAGCACCATTTCTCCAACGCCTCGGTCTGCGCCTCGCCGCTGATGATGGCGATGCATTGCGCCGCGGTGACGACGCGCATCCGGCTCGGCCCCGCCGTCGTCGTGCTGCCGCTGCACCACCCGCTGCGGGTGGCGCAGGAGGTGGCGATGCTGGACCAGATCAGTGGCGGCCGCGTGCTGCTGGGCTTCGGCCCGGGCCACCAGCCGCATGAATTCCGCAGCCTGCAGGTGCCGCTGGAAAGCCGCTACGCCCGGCTGCTGGAAGGCTGGGACATCGTCGAGCAGGCGCTGACCACCGGCCGCGTCCACCACCTGGGTGAGCACTACCGGATCGAGGACACCCCGGTCGCCGCCGGCACGCTCTCGGGCCGCATGCCGCCGATGTTCGTCGCCACCGCGACGCCGGCGGTGCTGGCGCGCGGCATCCGCGCCGGCGCCACGCCGATGATCAGCCAGGGCTACCGCACCGGCGCGCAGGCGCTGCCGATGCGGCAGGCGATCCTGGAGGCCTGGCGCGCCGCCGGTGGGGCGGAGCCGATGCCGCTCGGCATCCAGCGCTACCTGTTCGTCACCGAGGACGCGGCCGAGGCGCGGCAGGCGGCCGAGGGGCTGCTGGCGCTGGCCCGCAACACGCTGGCGCTGCGCGGCGCTGCGCCCGCGCGGGATGGCGTGCATTTGCGCGCCGTGCCTTTCCAGGGCGAGCCGACCGTCGAGTGGCTGCTGGAGCACGGGCTGATCGGCGCGCCGGCCAAGATCGCCGAGCAATTGGCGGCCGACATGCGTCTGCTGCGGCCGACCCATTACAGCCTGTACATGGGCTTCACCGGGCTGCCCGGCGCCGCCGTCGAACGCTCGCTCAGCCGCTTCGGGCGGGAGGTGCTGCCGTTGCTGCGCCAAGCGGCCGCTGAGACCGTCGCCCTGGCCGCCTGAGCGCGGCCAGGGTTGTGGGTTCAGCGCAGGGTCACGCCTTCGGGCGATACCGCCCTGCGGCGATCTACCCCGGGTTCACGCTGCCAGCTTCAGGTGGCTGCGGCACTGCATCAGCGGTTGGACGTGCTGGCCGAATTTGTCGAGGCCTTCGATGAAGTCGTCGAACACCAGCATCAGGCCCTTGGTCCCCGGCATCGCCGCGGCCTCATCCAGCATGCGCGCGACATTGGCGTAGGAGCCGACGAGCGTGCCCATGTTGAAGTTGATCGGCGAGGGGGAGCGCTTGATCGCCACCGCCATGGACGTGTCGTGCGCCGTGGTGTCGGCTGCGGCATGGCCCAGCAGATGCGCCAGCGCCTCCCGGTCGGCACCACGGTTGTAGAGGTCCCACTTCGCCAGCGCCGCCTCGTCGGTTTCCTCGGCGATGACGGTGTAGAGGATATAGGAGCCGACATCGCGCCCGGTCTTCGCGCCGTGCTCCATCATCCGCCGCGGCACGTCGATGCACTTGGTCGGCTCGTTCACGCCCTCACCCAGGGCGAAGTTGAAGTCGCAATAGGTGGCGGCGAATTCCATCCCGCGGTCGGACTGCCCGGCCGAGACCAGCTTGATCGGCACCTGCGGCGGCGGCGAGAGCTTGCACTGGTCCATCTGGAAGAACTCGCCCTTCAGGTCGGAGGTGCCCGTCTCCCAAAGGTCCTTCATGATCCGCACGTATTCCGTGCTGTAGTCGTAGCGCTTGCCGAAATGCGCGTCACCGGGCCAGAGGCCCATCTGGCTGTATTCCACCTTGTGCCAGCCGGAGACGATGTTCACCCCGAAGCGGCCGCCGGAGATGCTGTCGATCGTCACCGCCATGCGGGCGACGATCGCCGGCGGGATGGTCAGCACGGCGGTCGAGGCATAGAGCCGGATCTTGCTGGTGACCGAGGCGAGGCCGGCCATCAGGGTGAAGCTTTCCAGCCCGTGGTCCCAGAATTCCGTCTTCCCGCCGAAGCCGTGCAGCTTGATCATGGAAAGCGCGAAGTCGAAGCCGTAGCCCTCGGCCTTCTGCACCACCTGCTTGTTCAGCTCGAAGCTCGGCATGTACTGGGGCGAGGTGGCGGAGATGATCCAGCCGTTGTTGTTGATCGGGATGAAGACGCCGATATCCATGGGACAACCCCTGCTGCGATGACCTGGTGCGGGGCAGCAATCGGCATGCCAGGATCGGGCGGGATGGGAGTACGGACATGAGCAGCGAATCGGCGAAACCCTGGGAATGGCCGGAAGCGGAATGGCGCCGGATCGTCGGCAATGCCCGCGCCGGCCGCAGCCTGGCCCCCAACTCCTGGCCGGGCGGCGCGCGCTGCTGCGTCACCCTGTCCTTCGACGCGGACCATGAGACGATCCCGCTGCGCGACGCCGACCAGAGCCCGATGCGGATCAGCCAGGGGCAATACGGCAACCGCCAGGGCGTGCCGCGGATCCGCGCGCTGCTGGCGAAGCACGGGCTGCGCGCCAGCTTCTACTACCCCGCGGTCTCGGCGCTGCTGCACCCGGATGAGGTGCGCGCGGTGGCCGACGAAGGCCATGAGATCGGCATCCACTCCTGGATCCACGAGGCCAATACCAGCCTGCCGCCCGGCGTCGAGCGCGACCTGACCTTCCGCGCCGCCGACGTGCTGGAAACCCTCTCGGGCCGCCGCCCGGTCGGCATCCGCACTGCCAGCTGGGATTTCTCGATCGACACCATGTCGATCATCCGCGAACTTGGCCTGCTGTACGACAGCAGCCTGATGGCCGATGACGATCCGTACGAGCTGCTGGATCATGGCGAGCCGACGGGGATCGTCGAGCTGCCGCCCGAATGGATCCGCGACGACGCGCCCTATTTCAACTTCGTCCGCTTCAGCGCGCTGCGCCCCTACACGCCACCCTCGGGCGTCGAGGAGGTGTTCCGCGCCGAGTTCGAAGGGGCCTATGCCGAGGGCGGGATGTTCCTGCTGACCATGCACCCGCACGTCATCGGCCATCGCAGCCGCATCGCGCTGCTGGACCGGCTGATCCAGCACATGAAGGCCAAGGGCGACGTGTGGTTCGCCACGCATGAGGAGGTGGCGCGCCACGTGAAGGCCGCGGCGGGCTGAATCCATTCCCTCCCCCGCATTGCGGGGGAGGGAATGGGTGGGGGTACCTACCCGCCCGGTGCCCGGCTCAGCTCTGGACGATGTTGAATTGCTTGGCGATCGCGGTCCAGGTGGCGATGTCGTCCTGCATGATCTTCACGAAGGCGGCGCCCAGCGGCGGCGGGTTGCGCGGCAGGGTCACCAGCTCCTCGCAGCGCTGCTTCAGCACCGGCGTCTCCAGCAGCGCCGGGATCAGCCCCGTCACCTTCTCGATGATCGGCTCCGGCAGGCCCTTCGGTGCCGACAGGCCGAGCCACTGGCTGGAGGTCAGCTTGCCGAAGCCCTGCTCGGCGAAGGTCGGGATCTCCGGCAACTGCGGCAGCCGCTGCGGGGCGGACACGCCCAGGCAGCGCAGCGTGCCGTCCTTCAGCATGGCCACGTTGGTGGTGATCGGGTCGATCATGCTCTCGATCGTCCCGCCCAGCAGGTCCTGCATGGCCGGCGCGCTGCCGCGATAGGGCACGTGGTCGAGGTTGGGCGTCTTCGCCTCCGCCCCCAGCATGACGCCGAGCAGATGCGGCGCCGAGCCGATGCCGGAGGAGCCGAAGCGCACCGGCTTGGTCCTCGCCGCCGCCAGGTAGTCGGCCAGCGTCTTGTAGGGCGAGGAGGCCTTGACGATGAGGACGTTCGGCGCCTCGACCAGCATGCCCATGTGGACGAAGTCGGTCACCGGGTCGAAGGGCAGGGTGGGCAGGGTCGCGGTGGAGAAGACATGCACCGAGGCATGGCTGACCAGGAAGGTGTAGCCATCCGCCGGGGCCTTGGCGACGAAGTCGGTGCCGATGACGCCGCCGGCGCCGGCCCGGTTCTCGACCACCACGCTCTGGCCCAGCGCCGCGGCCAGCGGCGGGGCGATCAGCCGCGAGATGGTGTCGACCAGCCCGCCCGGTGGGAACTGGGCGACCAGGCGGATCGAACCGCGGGTCGGCCAGGCGCCGGATTGCGCCCGGGCGATGGCGGGGGCCGCCAGCGCGGCGGTCAGACCCAGAAGATGGCGGCGTTGCATGCTCTGCGCTCCTTTGCGGCAGGGTGCGGAGCGGCATGCCCGCGGATTACGCACCCGTAATCCACCATGCCGCCGACCGCGCCCGATCACCGCAACGACAGCAACCGCCGTGCCGCCCTCGCTTCCCTCCGCCGCCCGCGGGGGGCGGCCAGGATGGGGGTGGTCCCCGCCAACCCCACAAGCGCGCTCTTACGCCGCCCTCAGCCCCCCGCCACCGCCCCGCTCCATGGGCTGGCCGCGTCGCTGATCCCCACCATCCCCTCCGGCCCACGCTGGATCAGGTTGGGGCAGGCGAAGTTGATCGGCATCACGCCGTGCTCCAGCAGCTCCACCTCGCCCTCGCCGCGCAGCGCCGCGATCACCGCCTCGGGCAGCCGCCGGTCGGCGCCGATGCCGCTGGGGCCGGAGACGTCGATGCGCGGATGATGCGCCGCAGCCTCCGGCGCCATGCCGAAATCGGCGACGAACGACAGCAGCTGGAAGACCGAGGCCATGATCCGCCGGCCGCCCGAAGCACCCACCGCGATCTCCGGCTGGCCGCCGCTGGCGGCGATCACCGGGCACATGTTGTTCAGCGCCCGCTTGCCCGGGCCGATGGCGTTGGGCGTGCCGGGGATCGGGTCGAACCACATGACGCCGTTGTTCATCATGATGCCGGTCCCCGGCAGCATGACGCGCGACCCCATCGAGGACAGCAGCGTCGTGGTCATCGCGATCATCAGCCCGTCCCGGTCGGCGACGGTGATGTGGGTAGTGCAGCTGTCGGCGCCTTTGGGTTCCGCATCGCCCAGCCCGGCCAGGCGTTCCGCATAGGCATCCTGCATGGCGCGGGCGAGCCGCGCGTACCAGGCGGCGGAGGGCACCGGGCCGGTCCAGTCGGCATCCGCCATGCCCTCCAGCACGCGCTTCAGCGTCGGCGCCGCGGTCAGGCCGTTGACCAGCATCAGCTCGCGCCCGCGCCACGGCACGGCGACGGAGGGCAGCACCCGCGCCCGGCAGGCGGCGAGGTCGGCAGCCGACAGGAACCCGCCCATCGCCTTGACGTCGGCGGCGATCTGCGCCGCGATCTCGCCCTCGTACAGGTCGCGCAGGCCGGCCTGCTGCAGCCGCTCCAGCGTCGCCGGCAGCCTGCCCAGCGTGAAGTAGCCCGGGCTGCCCTGGTAGGGCGCCACCGGCGGCAGGCCGCCCGGCAGGTAGACCCGGGCGCTCTCCGGATAGAGCCGCAGCACGGCCGCCGAGGAGGCGACCTTCAGCGTGGTGTACCAATCCTGCGGCAGGCCGCGCTTGGCCAGCGCCACCGCGGGGGCCAGCACGTCGCGGATCGGCAGGCGGCCCAGCCGCTCATGCAGCAGGGCGTAGCCGGCGACGGCCGAGGGCACGACGAAGGAGAGCGGGCCGTGCACGTTGCGGTCGCCCTCGACCTCCGGCCAGGGAAACAGGTCGCGCTTCATCCTGCCGGTCAGCGGATAGGCCGACGGGTCCAGGCCGGCGGGGGAGATCGGGCCGAAATCAAAGGTCTCGGCCTGCGCCATCCCCGGCTTCATGGCCTGGGCGAAGCCGATGCCGCCCAGGCCGGAATTCCAGGGCTCCAGGGCCGCCAGGGCGAAAGCGGTGGCGACGGCGGCGTCCGCCGCGGTGCCGCCGGCGTCGAGCATCATCGCGCCGGCCTCGGCCGCCGCCTTGACCTGGGAGACGACCATGCCGCCACTGCTGTCGGCGGCGGGCTTCCGCAGGTGCCAGTTCTGGGTCACGTGCGGGGCGGGGAAGTCCGGCATGGCTGTGGCTCCGGCGGAAGGTCGCTGCGGAAGATCGCGCCGCATGGTCCCGCCGTGCCGGGCCGCCGGCAAGCCCCGCAGGCGCCCGGGGCGGGGCGCGGGGGCGAGTCGGCTCAGCCGACCGGCTGGCTGCGGCGCTCGGCGACGAGCGCTTCGAAGTCGAGCTCCGTGCCCTGCTCGATATGGGCCACCAGCATCGCCAGGGCGCCGGCCTCGTCGCCGCTCTCCAGCGCCTCCAGCAGCGTGTAGTGCTCCTCGCTCTGCGGCCGGCTGTCCCGCAGCTGCAGCGCGAGGCCCCAGACCACGGCCAGCTGCCGCGCCAGGCTCTGCCACAGGGCCAGCAGCGGGGTGTTCCCCGAAGCCCGGCACAGCTCGGCGTGGAATTCCTGCTCCGCCAGGACATGCAGGGCGGGATCGCTGGCGTGGGTCGCGTCGGCGAAGCCGTCCGCCGCCAGGCGCAGGCGGTCGAAGCGCTCGGCGCCGCCGGGCTGGGCCAGCGCTTCCCGCACCGCCAGGGTTTCCAGCGCCAGGCGGACCTGCATCAGGGCGGCGACGCCCTTGTTGCTGACCTGCATCAGCCGCATGCCCTTGTAGGGCGTGCTGACGACGATGCCCTGGCTTTCCAGCAGCCGCAGCGCCTCCCGCACCGGGACGCGGCTGATGCCAAGATCGCGAGCGATCTCGGCCTCGACCAATCGGTCGTCGGGCAGGAAGATGCCGCGGGCAGCGCCGGCGACGATGGCCTCGGCGGCCTGCTCCACCATCGTGCGCGGCTGCACCGGCACGAGGCGGCGCGCTTCCGCGTTGGAAGAAATCATCCCCACCGGCGCGCCAGCGCGCGCGCGGTGGTCCCGAACTGCCACAGACATAGCTCCCGTCCCGCTCGCGAACCTGCGAAGTGTAAATTCAACTTACTGGTTTGGGAAGCAATGCCGCGACCGCGCGAAAACCGCCCTGGACAGCGACGAGCATAGATCAACGCGACTTTCCTTGGGTCGGTTATGCAACCGTAATTAGTGTATCCTGCGCTGCTCGCGCCGGCAAGCGGCTTATCACGGCGTCGCGAGTGTCTCTGAATACAATATGTGAAGTATTCGGTACAACGCAGGGCTGTGTAGCGCCCCCCCAGCGAGGCGCCTGGAGGTGTTGTAAAACTGCAACATATCCCCTCGAAAACGCTTTCGCCGTCATTCCCGCCAGGGCCGGCGTCCCCAGAGCCGCCGCAGGCTGCCCTCCATCTCCGCGATCATCGCCGCATAGCGCGCCCCGACCAGCGGGCTGAGCGGCATGCCGGCCCGCTCGGCATCGCGCAGGAAGGCCGACTCGGCCAGCGCGGCGGCGAAGGCCGCCTCCAGCCGGGTGCGGACCGCCGGCGGCAGGCCCGGCGTGGCGACGAAGCCGCGACTCGCCCCGGCCACCAGGTCGAAGCCCTGGGCGCGGAAGGTCGGCACCTCCGGCAGGGCGGCGAAGGGGGTGGCGGCGGCGACGCCGAGCGGGCGGATCCGGCCCTCCCGCTGCAGCCCGAGGCTCTCGCTGATATTGCCGACCAGCAGGTCGATATGCCCGCCGAGCAGCGCCTGCGTCGCCGGGACGCTGCCGGAGAAGGGCACATGCACCATCGGCGGGGTGGCGGCCCAGTCCTCGAAGGCCAGCATGGCGATGTGGTCGTCCCCGCCCACCCCGGTGCTGCCGTAGCTGAGGCCACCCGGCTTCGCCCGCGCCGTCGCCACCAGGTCTCCCAGGCTGCGCAGCGGGGAGGCGCCAAGGACGAAGAAGGTGTTCGGGTCGTCCACCACATTGGCCAGCCAGGTGAACTCCGCCGTCCGGTAGCGGACCGGCCGCTCGATCGGCAGGGCGGGCAGCGCCGGGGCGGTGATGCAGCCCAGCGTGTAGCCATCCGGCGCCGCGTTGAAGACCGCCTCGTTGCCGATCTGCGTGCCGGCGCCGGGGCGGTTGATGACGACGAACCTGGCGCCCTCGCCCAGATGCGCGCAGACATGCGGCATCAGCAGCCGGGCCAGGGCGTCGAGCGCCCCGCCGGGCGGGACCGGCACCACCACCTCGATCGGCCGTTCGGCGGGCCAGGCGGTGGCCTGCGCCAACCCCGGCCTCGGGGCGGCGAGCGCGGCAAGCGTCGCGGCAATGGCGCGTCGGGTCGGCATGCGGCTCCTCCCAGAGCGTTCGTTGCATCCAGCGTGGCGCGACCCGGGCGGGCGAGGCAAGCGCTCCGCCGCTATTCCTTCCAGGGCCGCCGCGCCCAGAGCCGGCGGAGCGCGGCGAGGTCGGCGGCCATCATCGCCGCGTAGTCGTCGCCGATCAGCGGCCGCAGCGGCAGGTTCAGCTTCGCCGCCTCGGCGACGAAGCCGGGATCGGCCAGCGCGGCGCGGAACGCCTCCCGCAGCGCGTCGCGGATCGGCGCCGGGATGCCGGGCGGGCCGGCGATGCCGCGGGCGCTGCCGCCGAGGACATCGAGGCCCTGCTCGCGGAAGGTGGGGATCTCCGCCGCCGCCGCCCAGCGCTGCGGCCCGGCCTGGCCGAGGCAGCGGATCTTGCCCTCCCGCATCAGGGTCAGGCCCTCGCCCATGTTGAAGCTGCCGATCGGCAGCCGGCCGCCGAGCAGGTCGCGCAGCGTCGGGCCGGTGCCGTTGTAGGGGATGTGGATCAGCCGGGTGTCGGTCGCTTCCTCGAAGCTCAGTTGCAGGATGTGGTCGTCCGACCCCACCCCGGCCGTCCCCACCCCGAAGGCCTCGGGCTCTGCCCGGGCGGCGGAGGCCAGGTCGGCAAGGCCCTTCCAGGGACTGTCGGGATGCACCCAGAAGGCCGCCGGGTCGTCCACCACATTGGCGATGTAGGTGAACTCGGCCGGCCGGTAGCGCGGCGTGCGCTCGACGCTGATGGCGTTCATCGCCGTGTTGGTGGCAGCGCCGAGCGTGTAGCCATCGGGGGCGGCGTTGAAATTCGCCTCGAACCCCAGCTGGCCGCCGGCGCCGGGCCGGTTGGTGACGACGAAGCGGGCGCCGGCCAGGCGGGGCTGCACCGCGGCCAGGATGCTGCGCACCATGGTGTCCACGCCGCCGCCGGCGGGGAAGGGGACGAAGACCTCGATCGGGCGGGCGGCGGGCCAAGGCGCCTGGGCCAGGGCCGGGGCGGCGAGCAGGGCGGGCAGCGCGGCAAGCGCGCCGCGGCGGGTTGGCATGGGCGGGACGCTCCCTCGGGTGTGGGATTTTGCCGGAGGGTGCGGTACCCCAGGCGAAGGGCGCAAGGGCATGAGGCGGCGATGACACCGGAAGACCGCGCGGCATTCGGGATCGAGGGCGAGTGGCCGGTGGGGCGGCGCCATCGGGTGCGCTGGTCGGAATGCGATGCACTCGGCCATGCCAACAACGTCGCCTACCTGACGCTCTGCGAGGATCTTCGCGTCGGCCCCGGCTGGACCGCGCTCGGCGGCAGCTTCGCGCCGGGCGGCGTCAGCCCGGTCGTGGCGCAGATGGAGGCGCGCTACCTGAAGTCGCTGGTCTTCGAGGACGAGGCGATGGTGACGCTGCGCTTCGTCAGCGTGAAACGCACCAGCTTCGTGCACGAGTATGCCGTGTGGCGGGGCGGCCTCTGCTTCTCCTGCCGCACGGTGCTGGTGGCGGTGCGGCAGGAGACCGGGGAACGCGTGCCGGTGCCGCCCGCCATCCGCGCGGCGATGCTGGCGGCCGGGGCGACGGACGAGGCGGGGTGACGCCGGCGGCGCTGCCGCCCTAATCTCCCGCCGGAACGTCCAGACAGGAAGCACGCCCATGCCCGTCATGCAGGTCCGCGGGGTCCACCTCGCCTATGAAATCCTGGGCGAGAGCGGCCCGGTCGTCACCATCTCCCCCGGCGGGCGGCGCGGCGCCGGCTCGGACCGCGCGCTCGGCCTGCTGCTGGCCGAGGCCGGCTACCGCGCCCTGGTCTATGACCGGCGCAACACCGGCGCCTCCGACATCGCGCTCGACGGCGACTCGGAAAGCCACGAACAGGCTGCGGATCTGCTGGCGTTGCTGCAGGCGCTCGGCACCGGCCCGGCCTATGTCGCCGGCTGTTCCTCC
>JBMOJU010000447.1:0-3777 GCA_049315625.1 Paracraurococcus sp. | reverse complement strand
GTGCTGTTCGTGAAGCGCTCGATGGCGTCAGGCTATGCCGGCGTCGACAACGAGCTGTTCTTCCGCCCCAACACGATGATGCTCTTCGGCGATGCCAAGAAGGTGACGCAGGAGATCGTGCAGGCGCTGCAGAAGTAGCGGCTGCTCCCTCCCCCATTCCGCGGGGGAGGGGTTACCACGAGCCAACACTGCACGACCTCTTCCCTCCCCCGCCTTGCGGGGGAGGGTTTTTCATGCGCCCTCGTTGCTCCCCAGCGCCGCACGCAGCTCCGCCCCGCTGGTCACCCAGCCGAAGAACGCCTTCACGTTGAACTCCGTCGCCTCCTGGCTCCCCGGACCGGCGCCGAGCGTCGCGTCGCTCACCATCACCGGAAAAAACTCCCGGTGGTACGCGTCCCGGATCGTGCTCTCGACGCAGACATTCGTCGCCACGCCCACCACGATCAGCGTCCGGATCCGCCTGGCGTGCAGGATCTGCTCCAGCGCCGTGCCGGCGAAGCCGCTGTAGCGCGATTTCGGTACCACCACGTCGCCGGGCTGCGGCGCCACCTCCGGCACGATCTCGTGGTCCCAGGTGCCGTGGGTGATCAGCTTGCCGGCATAGGCCTCGTTCGCGCGCATGAATTTCAGCGCGTTCGACTTGTGCCAGACCGGCGCGCTCGGCCCCGCCGCCTCCCGCGCATCCGGGGAAAAGCCGTTCTGCAGGTAGATGATCGGGATCGCCGCATCGCGGCACGCGGCGATGGTGCGCGCCACCTCCTCGATCACCGGGGGTGAGCCGCTGACGTCGAAGCCAACCAGATCGAGGTAGCCGCCCGGCGACAGGTAGGCGTGCTGCATGTCGACCACGATCAGCGCCGTCTCCTCCGGCACCACGTTGATCGGCTCGGGGCGGGCGGCAATCTGGACGGTGCGGGGCATGGGCGTCTCCTCGGCGCGGGCGCCGGGCTTTGCAGGCGCCGTGCCAAAACGCCTGTCTCTGCGATGTCGCAAGACCCTCGCCGGCCATGGGGCCTAGGATACCCCATGCCGCAATCTCCTGACCGCTTCTGGACCCAGACCGCCGCGGCGCTGCTGGATCGGCTCGGCACCACCGCCAAGGGGCTGAGCGGCACCGAGGCGGCGTCCCGCCTGCTCGCCACCGGCCGCAACACCGTGGCCGATGGCGCCCCCGCCGCCATCGCCCTGAAGGTCGCCCGCCGCCTGGCGGAGCCGCTGGTCGCCATCCTCATCGTCGCCGGGCTGGTCTCCGGCCTCACCGGCGACTGGCCGGGCTTCGGCATCATCCTCGGCATCGTCGCCGTCTCCGTCGCGCTCGACGTGGTGCAGGAACACCGGGCGGAACGGGCGGCGGCGGCACTGCGCGACAGCGTCGCGGTGCGTGCCACCGCACGGCGCGACGGCCGGGCGCAGCCGGTGCCGGTGGAGAACCTGGTCCCCGGCGACGTGGTGGAACTCGACGCCGGCGCCCTGGTGCCGGCCGATGGCGTGGTGCTGGACAGCCACGGCGCCCAGGTGAACGAGGCGCTGCTGACCGGCGAGCCCTATCCGGTCGCCAAGCGCCCCGGCACCTCCGCCGGCACGACGCCCGCCGAGGCGGCGAATGCCCTGTTCGCCGGCACCGCGGTGGTGGCCGGCACGGCGACCATGCTGGTGGTGGCGACCGGCCATGCCACGCGGCTGGGCGGCGTCGCCGCCTCGCTCGCCGCCCGCCGGCCGCCGACCGCCTTCGAGAAGGGGCTGCGCGGCCTCGGCCTGCTGATCCTGCGGCTGACCGTCTTCCTCGTGCTCTTCGTGTTGCTGGCGCAGTTGGCCTTCCACCGGCCGCCGCTGGAAAGCTTCCTGTTCGCGGTGGCGCTGGCGGTCGGGCTGACGCCGGAACTGCTGCCGATGGTGACCACCGTCACGCTCTCCCGCGGCGCCATGCGCATGGCGGCGAAGCAGGTGGTGGTGAAGCGGCTGGCCGCCATCCACGACCTCGGCGCGATGGACGTGCTCTGCACCGACAAGACCGGCACCCTGACCGAGGCGCGGATCGCGCTGGCCGACGCCACCTCGCCCCGGGTGCTGGAGCTGGCGGCGATCAATGCCGGGCTGTGCAGCGGCATCCCGACCACCCTCGACGCCGCCATCCTGACGGCCCAGCAACCGCCTGCCGGCTGGCGGCTGCTGGCCGAAGTGCCCTTCGGCTTCGAGCGGCGGCGCTCCGCCGTGCTGGTCGAAGGCGAGGGCCAGCGCCTGCTGGTGGTGAAGGGCGCGCCGGAGGCGGTACTCGCCGCCTGTACCGCTGCCGAGGGCGGCGCCTTCGACCGCGCCGCGCTGCTGGCGGAGGCCGCGTCGCGCGGGGCGGAGGGGCTGCGGCTGCTCGGCATCGCCACCCGCCCGGTGCCCGAAGGCGAAGCGATCGATGGGCCGGAGGCGGAGCGGGACCTCACCTTCCAGGGCTTCTGCGCCTTCCTCGACCCGCCGAAGCAATCCGCCGCCGCCGCGGTGGCGCGCCTTGCCGCGCTCGGCGTGCGGACCAAGATCGTCTCGGGCGATGCGGCGCCGGTAGTGCGGCACCTGGTGCAGGCGCTGGGCATCCCGGCGCAGGGGCTGTTGACCGGCGAGGAGATCGCCGAGCTCGACGACCACGCCCTGGCGGCGCGGGTCGAGACGGTCGACCTCTACGCCCGCGTCTCGCCCGATCAGAAGCGGCGCATCCTGCTGGCGCTGAAGGCGCGGGGCCACACGGTCGGCTTCATCGGCGACGGCATCAACGACGCCCCGGCGATCCACGCGGCGGATGCCGGAATCTCCGTGCAGGAAGCCACCGAGGTGGCGCGCGCCGCCGCCGACCTGATCCTGCTGGCGCCCGATCTCGGCGTGCTGGCGCATGGCGTGGAGGAAGGCCGGCGGACCTATGCCAATGTCATGAAATACGTCCGCATGGGGACGTCCTCCAACTTCGGCAACATGCTGTCGATGGCGGTGGCCTCCCTCGTCATCCCCTTCCTGCCGCTGCTGCCGGCGCAGATCCTGCTGAACAACCTGCTGTACGACCTGTCGGAGATCGGCATCCCCTTCGATGCGGTCGATCCCGCCGACCTCGCCGCGCCGCATGGCTGGGACATGAAGCAGGTGCTGCGCTTCACCCTGGTGATGGGGCCGCTCTCCTCGGTCTTCGACCTGGCGACCTTCGGCATCCTGTTCTGGGGTTTCAATGCGACGCCGGAGGAGTTCCGTACCGCCTGGTTCGTCGAGAGCATGGCGACACAGATCCTGGTGATCTTCCTGATCCGCACCGCCGGTCCCGCCTGGCGCGCGACGCGCCCGCATCCGGTGCTGGTGGCGACCTCGCTCGGCGCGCTGGCGGCGGCGCTGGCGGTGGCGCTCGGCCCCTTCGCCCCGCTCTTCGGCTTCGGGCCGATGCCGGGGGCGCTGCTGGCGGCGATCGGCGGCCTCGTGGTGCTGTACCTGCTGGGGGCGGAGTGGCTGAAGCGCCTGGCCGTGCCGCGCCCAGGCTAGCCCCTTGCCCTTCACCGCCGGGGCGGCGAAACAGGCGGCAAAGCAGGGGGATGGACCATGCACGGATCGATCACGCGTCGCGGCATCCTGGGCGCCGGCGCCGCCGCCCTGGCAGCCCCTGCGCTGGCGCAGTCGGATATCCTGCGGATCGGCCTGATCCTGCCGATGACTGGCCCCTTCGCCTCCACCGGCCGGCAGATCGACGCCGCGGTGCGGCTGTTCCTGCGGCAGAGCGGCGACAGCTTCGGCGGCCGCAAGGTCGAGGTGCTG
>JBMOJU010000085.1:0-16873 GCA_049315625.1 Paracraurococcus sp. | reverse complement strand
AGGACGCCCAGCGCGCCGCCGCCGCGCAGCGCGACGCCGCCGAGACCGCCGCCCGCGCCACGGCCGCCGCCGCCGCCGAGGAGCGCCGCCTGGCCGAGCGCCGGGTGGAGGGTGCCCGCCGCGCCCAGGCCGCCGAGCAGCGCCTGGCCGAGGCCGAGGCGCGCGCCCGCGCGGCGGAGGCCGCCGCCGGCCAATCCCAGGCGCAGGTCGTCCAGCGCGCCGCCGCCCTGGCGCCGGCCATCCCGGTGATGCTCCGGCTCGCCCTCTGGCCGGCGGAATCCCTGCTGGCGGTGCCCGGCCCGGCGGAGGAGGCGCTGCGCGGCCTGCTCGTGCTGCAGGGGATGTCCCGCACGATGCAGGCCGAGGCCGCCGCGCTGCGCGCCGGCGGCGCGGAGGCCGCGCAGCGCGCCACCACCGCCACCGCCGAGGCCGCCGCATGGCGCGCCGCCGGCGCCGAGGCCCGCACCGCCGCCGCCGCGCTGGACGACGAGCTGGCCGAGGCCCGCCGCCGCCGCGCCGGCGCCCGCGACGCCGAGGCCGAGGCGGCCCGCCGCGCCGAGGAGGCCGCCGCCCGCGCCGGCGACCTGGAAGGCGCGCTCGCCCGGCTGCAACGCGAGGAAACCCGCCGCGTGGCGGAGGCGAGGCCGCGCGAGGCCGCGCGCCCCCGCGCGCAGGACGCCGCCGCCCGCACCCCTCCGCCCGAGCCCTCCGGCAACCGCCCCATGCCGCTCGCCGGCCGGGTGTCGCGCGAGTTCGGCAGCCCCGGGGAGGGCGGCGCGGCACGCGGCATGACACTTGCTGGCCTGCCCGGGGCCCGGGTGGTCAGCCCCTGTGGCGGCAGGATCGTGTTCGGTTCATCCTTCAGAAGCTATGGCCTGCTGTTGATTGTGGATTGCGGCGACGGCTACCATTTCGTGCTGGCCGGCCTCGACCGGCTGGACGCCTCCCCGGGGCAGCGTGTCCTGGCCGGGGAGCCGGTTGGCCAGCTGGGTGCCGCCGAGACGGGCGGCCGGGTGCCCCTCTACCTGGAGCTGCGCCGCAACGGGCAGCCGGTGGACCCACGGAATTGGTTTGCCGCCAGGGGATGAGGCGGTCAGGGTCACGCCTACATCCACGGATTGCGGCCCGCCGGGCCGCCACGCAGGGACATACGGTGGCCGCATGAAGCGCAGGGTTCAGACGGTGGCGGCAGTGGCCGGGGCCTTCATGGCCGGGGTCGTGGTGGGCCCCATGGTGGCGGCCTGGGCGCAGGATGGCGGCCGGGCGGACACCTATCGCCTGCTGAACCTGTTCGGCGACGTGTTCGAGCGCGTCCGCGCCGAATATGTCGAGCCGATCAACGACCGCGACGCGGTGGAGAATGCCATCAACGGCATGCTCACCGGGCTCGACCCGCACTCCTCCTACCTCAACCAGCGCTCCTACCGCGACATGCAGGTGCAGACCCGCGGCGAGTTCGGCGGCCTGGGCATCGAGGTCACGCAGGAAAGCGGCTACATCAAGGTCATCTCGCCGATCGACGAGACCCCCGCCGCCCGCGCCGGCGTCAAGGCCGGCGACCTGATCACGCACCTCAACGGCAATTCCGTACAGGGCCTGACCCTGCAGGAGGCGGTCGAGCAGATGCGCGGCGAGCGCGGCACCGCCATCAAGATCACCATCCGCCGCGAAGGCGCCGACCGGCCGATCGAGCTGTCCCTGACGCGGGAGGTGATCCGGCCGCAGGTCGTCCGCTTCCGCATGGAAGGCAACGACATCGGCTATGTCCGGCTGACCTCCTTCAACGAGCAGACCGATGTCGGCCTGCGCAAGGCGATCCAGACGCTGCGCACCCAGGCCGGCCCGACCGGGCTGAAGGGCGTCGTGCTCGACCTGCGCAACAACCCGGGCGGGCTGCTGGACCAGGCGGTGCAGGTCTCGGACGAGTTCCTGGAGCAGGGCGAGATCGTCTCCACCCGCGCCCGGCGGACCGAGGATGCGCAGCGCTGGAACGCCAAGCCGGGCGACATCGCGCAGGGCCTGCCGCTGGTGGTGCTGATCAACGGCGGCAGCGCCTCGGCCTCCGAGATCGTCGCCGGCGCCTTGCAGGACCACCGCCGCGCCATCGTCCTCGGCGTGAAATCCTTCGGCAAGGGCAGCGTGCAGACGGTGATGCCGATCCCCGGCAACGGCGCCATCCGCCTCACCACCGCGCGCTACTTCACCCCCTCCGGCCGCTCCATCCAGGCCACCGGCATCGAGCCGGACATCGAGGTACTGGCCCAGCGCCAGGAAGCGACGGCCTCCATCCCGCGGGAGCGGGAGGCCGACCTGCGCCGGGCGCTGCGCAACGAGGGCGGGGTGCAGCAGCCGGCCGGGGCCGCCATCCCCAAGCTGGAATTGCCCGCCGGCATCGCCGAGAAGGTCAGCCGCCTGCCCCCCGAAGGCGCCCCGGCCTTCGACGCGACCAAGCCGGAAACCGATTTCCAGCTGCAGCAGGCGACGCAATTGCTCCGCAACCTGGCCTCGGTGCAGACCCTGTCCCGCCGCGCCGCGGCGCGCTGACCGGGCGGGCCCGGCACGGAATTGGTCGCGGATGGGTCCCTGACGGGCGGCGGCCGGGCCCCGGCGGTGACGCGGCCCTTCGCCGGCTGGCGCGGGCTCGGGCTTTTCTGGGCGCTGGTGCTGGCGCTGGCCGGTGGCGGCGCCGGGGCGCTGGCCTGGCTCGGCCCGCCGCCCGCATCGCCGGCCGCATCGGCGCCCCCGGCCGCGGCCCTCGCCGCGACGCCGCCCACCGCCGCGCCGGCCGAGGCGCCGGCCGCCCCGGCGCCCGCCGCCGAACCGCCGCTGGTCGAGGCCACCTTCCGTGGTGCCGCCCGCCCCGCCGGGCCGATCCCGGCCGGGGAGGCCGCTTTGCTGGAAGCCGGCCCGCATGGCCGCCTGCCGCGCATCGGGCCGGATGGCAGGAGCTCGATCCGCGCCTATGGCCGCGCCTTCGACCGGCAGGACCCCCGCCCGCGGCTCGGCCTGGTGATCGGCGGGCTCGGGATGAACGCCGCGGTGACGGAGGAGGCGATCCGCCGCCTGCCGGGCGGCATCACCCTCGCCTTCAGCCCCTATGCGCCGCGGGTCGACCTGCTGCTGGACCAGGCCCGGGCCAAGGGGATGGAGGTGCTGGTGGCGCTGCCGCTGGAGCCGACCGGCTACCCGTTGAACAACCCGGGCGACCGGGCGCTGCTGACCGGCCTTTCGCCCTCCGAGAATGGCGACCGGCTGCTGTGGGCGCTGTCGCGCTTCACCGGCTATGTCGGGGCGATCGGCGCGCTCGGGCCGATGCGCGGGGAGCGCTTCGCCCAGCTTGGCGAATCCATGGGCGCGCTGCAGGCGACGCTGCATGCGCGCGGGCTGCTCTATGTCGACCCGCGCCCCGGTGCGGTGAAGGCGCCGGACCGCGCCTGGGGCCGCGGGGTGGATCTGGTGGTGGACGAGCCCGCCACCCGCGGCGAGATCGAGCGCAAGCTGGCCCGGCTGGAGGAGCTGGCGCGGGAGACCGGCGCCGCCCTGGGCTATGCCGGCGAAGCCTCCCCCGTGCTGGTCGACCGCGTCGCCGCCTGGGCCGGCGGGGTGGAGGCGCGCGGCCTGGTGCTGGCGCCGGTGACGGCGCTGCTGCGCCGGCCGGAGCAGGAGCCGGCGAAGGGGCGCTGACGCGGACCGCCCGACCCCGGCGTGCGGATGGGGGGCCAGGACGATTGAGGATTTCAGGCGCTTCAAGCCCATAATTCCCCACAATTTCCCTCAATTCCCCGCAAACGGCTTGAGGCCGTCGCGGCCCTTTCCCGGCGAAGGCGAGGCATTCCGCCGGTTCCGGCCGCCGGGGCTTGCGGAATTGTGGTCTTGAGGTTTTGAAGCCGGGGGGGGCGGCGGGCCGGGCAGAGCGGTGCCGTTGACAATATTCCTATAACTGGAATCGCCGGCAGAATGCCAGGGTTTTGGCGCCCGCCCGCCCCCGGCTTTTCCCACTGCCGCGATCTCCGGTAAGGAAAGGGGCCTTCCGGAGCCTCCCCCATGGACCTCGCCTACCGCCCCTGCGTCGGCGCCGTGCTGTTCAACCCCCAGGGGCGGGTCCTCGTCGCGCGCCGGGCCAATTTCCCCAATGCCGAGGGCGCCGCCGGTGGCTGGCAGTTGCCGCAGGGCGGCATCGACGGGGCGGAGGACCCGCGCGTCGCCATCTTCCGCGAGCTGGAGGAGGAGATCGGCACCGCCCGCGCCGAGATCATCGGCGAGCATCCCGACTGGTTGACCTACGACCTGCCGCCCGAGCTGATCGGCCGCGCGCTGCATGGCCGGTTCAAGGGCCAGCGGCAGCGCTGGTTCGCGCTGCGGTTCCTGGGCGAGGATGCCGACATCCGGCTCGACCTCGACCCGCATCCGGAATTCGATGCCTGGCGCTGGGCGCCGCTGGCGGAGCTGCCGGGGCTGGCGGTGGAATTCAAGCGGCCGATCTACGAGGTTCTGGCGCGCGATTTCGCGCGGTACGCCGCGGCGCTGGGGTAGCACGCCGGGTTGCGGTAGGGTGGGGCACCCCTCGCGGCGCCCTCGCCGCCCAGCAGGATGCCCGACCGATGTTCCCGAAAGGCACCGTGGTCTATCACCGCGCGAGCGGTCGCAGCGGCAAGGTCGTCGAAGTCGACGGCGACACCGTCTACATCGTCCAGGACAATGGCGCGGAGCTGGACCTGCCGGGGGCCGACCTGACCACGCGGCGGCCCGATGCGGCCGGCCCGGCGGCGGCGGCGACGGCCGAGACAACGGCGGTGCCGCGGGCGCTGACCATGCGCGACATGACGCCGGAACACGCCGCGGTGCTGGCGAGCATCCCGCCGCGCACACTGCAGGCGGTGGCGGCGCTGTATGAGCGGCAGCCGGGGGCGGGGAAGTTCAGCGCGCTCGACCTGGCGCGGAAGCTGAACGCGGTGGCCGAGATCACCGCGGTGCCCTACCGGATCATGCGGCAGCATCGCGGCAATCCCGGCGAGCTGGGGATGGTGATGGGCAAGGGGATTGCCGATCGGCAGCGGCTGGTGGGGTGAAAAGACTCTGGGGGAGAAGGTATTCTCCTCCGTCGGACGCGTGCGTCCAACCCCTCATCTATTTTTTGAGTCGGCATTCGTTGCCCGGAACATGCCGACTCGTTGGGAAAGAAATACCTTTCTTGCCCAGTCCTGCTTGCGTCAGAACAGCGCCGCGAAGGGCAATATCCGCACCTGGTCCCCCGGCGCCACCGCCAGCACCTCCTCCGGCAGCTCGACGAAGGCGTCGCTCTCGGTCAGCGAGGTCAGCAGCCCCGCCCCCTCGCGCTCGAATTTCTCAGCCACCGGCAGGCCGGTCCCGTGCCGCAGCCGGACCCGCACATATTCACGCCGCCCGGCCTTCTTGCGGTAGCGGAAGCCGGATTCGGCATGGAAGCGCGGCAGCGGCTCGGGCGCCGCGCCGGCCAGCCGCAGCACCATCGGCCGCGCCAGGTGCAGGAAGGTCACCACCGCCGCCACCGGGTTGCCGGGCAGGCCGAGCACCGGCGTGCCGCCGATGACGCCGAGCGCCGCCGGCCGCCCCGGCTTCACCGCCAGCCGCCAGAAGACCAGCCGCCCGCCCGCCTCGATGGCGCTGCGGACATGGTCCTCCTCCCCCGCCGAGACGCCGCCCGAGGTCAGCAGCAGGTCGTGGCTGCCGGCGGCGTCGCGCAGCGCGGCCGCGGTGGCGGCGGCATCGTCCGGCAGGATGCCGAGATCCACCGCCTCCACCGGCAGCCGCGCCAGCAGGGCCAGCAGGGTGAAGCGGTTGCTGTCATGCGTCTGCGCCGGGCCGAGCGGGGTGCCGGGCGAGGCCAGCTCATCCCCCGTCGAGAAGACACCGACCCGGATGCGCGGCAGCACGGTCAGCGCCGGCAGGCCGAGCGCCGCGGCGAGGCCGATCTCGGGTGCCCGCAGCCGGCGCCCGGCGGGCAGCGCCAGGGCGCCCTGCGCCACGTCCTCGCCCGCCGGGCGGGCATTGGCGCCGGGCCTGAGGCCGGGCGGGACCACCACGGCGCCCTCGGCCAGCGCCGCGTCCTCCTGCATCAGGACGGAATCGGCGCCGGGCGGCATCGGCGCCCCGGTGAAGATGCTGGCGGCGGTGCCGGGCGGCAGCGGCAGGGCGGCCTGGCCGGCGGCGACCCGGCCGGCCAGGCGCAGCGCGGTCGGGCCGGTGGCGGCCAGGTCGGCGTGGCGGAAGGCGTAGCCATCGACGGCGCTGTTGTGGAAAGGCGGCAGCGGCAGCGGTGCCGCCAGGTCGCGCGCCAGCACCCGGCCGAGCGCGGCGGCGAGCGGCACGCGCTCCTCCCCCGCCACCGGCGGCACCCGGTCGGCGATCAGCGCCTCGGCCGCCTCCACCGAGAGGAGCTGGCCGCCGAAGGCGAAGCAATCATCCGAAAGCTGCGCCAAGCCGCGCTACCCCTGCCAGGCCGCCGCATCGATGGCGTACCGCTGCACCAGATCGGCGATCGCCTCCACATCGTCCAGGGGGGACCAGGGGAGGTCGCCGGGCGGTGGCACGTCGCTGGCGACCGCGGCGATGTGCGTGTCCTCCGGGTGAAGCCAGGGCTTGCCGTTGGCGGTGCGGTGGACCTCGATCTTCGGGTGGCTGTCGCGCTTGAAGCCCTCGACGATCACCAGGTCGACGGGCGAGAGGCGGGAGAGCAGGAAGCGCAGGTCGGGCTCCGGCGCGCCGCGGTTCTCGGTCATCAGCGCCCAGCGGTTCTCCGAGCTGACCAGCACCTGGCGGGCGCCGGACTCCCGGTGGACCCAGCTGTCCTTGCCGGGGGTGTCCACGTCGAAGCGGTGATGCGCGTGCTTGAGGGTGGAGACGCCGATGCCCCGCCGGGCGAGGCAGGGGATCAGGCGGGAGAGGAGCGTGGTCTTGCCCGCCCCGCTCCAGCCGGCGAGGCCGATGAGCTGCATGCTGTCCAGTGTGGCAGGGTTTCGCCGCGACGGTAGGGGCCTGGGAGTGCGGTCGGAGGAAGGGGTGCCCCCTCCGGCCGCCAAGCGGGGCAGGGAGAAGACTACTCCGCGGCGACGGTGGTGCGGGCCTTGGCCTGTTCCTGCTGCACCCAAAGGCCGTGGTGTTCCCGCGCCCAGTTCAGGTCCACCTGGCCGGAGCCCATGGCGTCGATCGCCCCCTCCATGCCGATGGAGCCGATATAGATATGCGCCAGCATGGCGGCGACCATCAGCACGGCGAGCACGCCGTGGATCATGTGCGCCAGCTGCATCCCAGCGATGTCGGTGACGGCGAAGGGGAAGATCAGCACGTAGCCGGAGGCCGCGACGACCGCGCCGCCGATGACGGTCAGCCAGAAGACGCCCTTCTGCCCGGCATTGAACCGCCCGGCCGTCGGGTGGCCACGGCCGATGAAGCCGCCGCCCATCTTCAGCCAGTCGATGTCGCGCCGGTCGGGGATGTTGTCCTTGGCCCAGAGCAGCAGCATCACCACCACGCCGAGGGTGAAGGGGAAGGCGAGGAAGTTGTGCGCCACCTTCCCCGCGGCGCTGACCGCGGTGAAGGCTTCCGGCCCGATCAGCGGCAGCAGCAAATGCCGGCCGAAGGTCAGGTTGAGGCCGGAGAGGCCGAGCACGATGAAGCAGCTCGCCACCATCCAGTGGTTGGCGCGCTCCAGCAGGTTGAAGCGGGTGACGGTGCGGCCGGAGGGGCCGCCGGCGATCCGGATGCGGCCGCGCAGCCCAAGGAAAAGCGCCAGCGCGCCGATGACGCCGAGGATGGCGACGGCGCCGATCCAGGCGAGGGTGGTGTTGTGGAAGTCGCGCCAGGCCTTGCCCTGCGGCTGGATCAGGCTGGCGGCGCGGGGATCGGGGATGGAGACGCGGCCTTCGATCCGGCCGCCCTGCAGCGCGCGCTGCAATTCCATCTCGGCCGCAGAAATGGTGACGCCGCCGGGGCCGGAGGCCGGGGCTTGCGCCTGCGCCGCGCCGCCGAGCGCCAGCGCGAGCAGCAGCGCGAGGAGATGCCGGATCATACGGTCACGTCCTGCTTGTAGGCGGTGCGCCAGCCCCAGGCGCCGGAGCCATAGCCGCGGCGCTGGACGCGTTCCTTGTAGATGCCGGCGATGATGTCGCCGTCGCCGGCGAGCAGCGCCTTGGTCGAGCACATCTCGGCGCAGAGCGGCAGCTTGCCCTCGGCGATGCGGTTGCTGCCGTACTGGACGTATTCGACGGCGCTGTTGTCCTGCTGCGGCCCACCGGCGCAGTAGGTGCACTTGTCCATCTTCCCGCGGCCACCGAAATTCCCGACCTTCGGGTATTGCGGCGCGCCGAACGGGCAGGCGTAGAAGCAGTAGCCGCAGCCGATACACAGGTCCTTGTCGTGCAGCACGATGGCATCCGCGGTCGTGTAGAAGCAGGACACGGGACACACCGCGGCGCAGGGTGCATCGGTGCAGTGCATGCACGCCATGCTGATGCTGCGCTCGCCCGGCTTGCCGTCGTTGATGGTGACGACGCGGCGGCGGTTGATGCCCCAGGGCACCTCATGCTCGTTCTTGCAGGCGGTGACGCAGGCGTTGCATTCGATGCAGCGGTCCGAGTCGCAGAGGAATTTCATCCGGGCCATGATCAGGCTCCCTTGATCTGGCAGAGGGTGACCTTGGTTTCCTGCATGAAGGTCACCGGGTCGTAGCCGTAGGTGGTCAGCGCGTTCACGCTCTCGCCGAGCACGATCGGGTCGGTGCCGGCGGGGTAGTGCTTGCGGCGATCCTCGCCCATGAACCAGCCGCCGAAATGGAAGGGCATGAAGGCGACGCCGCGGGCGACGCGTTCGGTCACCAGCGCCTTCACCTTCGCCTTCGAATTGCTTTCCGGCCCGGTCACCCAGACCCAGCCGCCGTCGCGGATGCTGCGCTCCGCGGCGTCCGCCGGGTGGATCTCGACGAACATGTCCTGCTGCAATTCGGCCAGCCACTTGTTCGACCGCGTCTCCTCGCCGCCGCCCTCGTATTCCACCAGGCGGCCGCTGGTCAGGATGATCGGGAAGTCCTTGATCACGGTCGCGCTGCGCGCCTGCACGCTCTGCCCCAGATGCGGCATGCGGAAGCCGCGCCGGTCCGGCAGGGTCGGGTACTTCGCCACCAGGTCGGGCCGCGCGGTGTAGATCGGCTCACGGTGCACCGGCACCGGGTCGGGCAGGTTCCAGGCGACTGCCCTGGCTTTTGCGTTGCCATAGGGCACGCAGCCATGCTCCATCGCCACGCGGATGATGCCGCCCGACAGGTCGGTGGCCCAGCCGGCGCGGTCGATATTGGCGCCGAAGTGCTGCTCCAGGCTGGCCTTCTCGGCCGCGGTCAGATCGTCGAACCAGCCGAGCCGCTTGAGCACCGCGACGGTGAATTCCGGATAGCCGTCGGTGATCTCCGACCCCTTGGAATAGGAGCCCTCGGCCAGCAGCGTCGCGCCGTTGCGCTCCACGCCGAAGCGGGCGCGGAAGGTGCCGCCGCCCTCCTTCACGTGGAGGGACGTGTTGTACAGCACATGCGTGCCGGGGTGGCGCATCTCCGGCGTGCCCCAGCATGGCCAGGGCAGGCCGTAATGGTCGCCGGCGATCTCCGCCGGGGCGCCGGGCTTCGCCCGCAGCGTCACCAGGTCGAAGCGGTCCTGGTGCTGCATGTGCAGCTTCAGGCGTTCCGGCGACTGGCCGGTATAGCCGATGGACCACAGGCCGCGGTTCATCTCCCGCAGCACGCTCTCGGCGGACACCGCCCCGTTCTTCACCTCGATGTCGCGGAACATCCGGTCGGCGAAGCCGAGCCGCCGCGCCAGCGCATGGATGACGTCGTAGTCGTTGCGGCTCTCGAAGATCGGCTCCACCACCTTGGCGCCCCATTGGAGCGAGCGGTTGGAGGCGGTGCGCGAGCCGTCCATCTCGAACGAGGTGCAGATCGGCAGCAGGTAGGTGCCGTCGCGGCGGCCGGAGATCTGGCTGAAGGTGGTCGGGTGCGGGTCGGCGACGACCAGCAGGTCCAGCTTCTCCAGGCCCTTGAGCATCTCCGGCATGCGGGTGACGGTGTTGCCGCCATGGCCGAACACCATCATGGCCTTCAGGCTGTAGGGCTGGGCGACATAGGCCTGGCCGTCGGCATCGGACTTCTCGCGCTCGCCCGGCATGGTGACCGCGTCGAACCAGCGCGTGGTCGGGATGCCCGGCATCTCCATCAGCGCCTTGGAGCCGAAGCGGGCGAGCAGATAGTCGTAGGGCACGCCCCAGACCCGCGCCCAGTGCCGCCAGGCATTCTCGTCGAGGCCGTAATAGCCCGGCAGCGTCGTGACATCGAGGCCGAGGTCGGTCGCGCCCTGGACGTTGCAATGGCCGCGGAAGATGTTGGCGCCGGTGCCGTTGGACCCGACATTGCCGGTCGCCAGCAGCAGGATCGAATAGGCCCGCACATTGGCGGTGCCGACGGTCTTCTGCGTCGCGCCCATGCACCAGATCAGCGTGCTGGGCTTCTGCGTGGCGAAGGTGACGGCGACGCGCTTCAGTTGCTCGCCCGGCACGCCGGTGACGCGCTCGACCTCCTCGGGCGTCCACTTGGCGACCTCGGCGCGGATCTCCTCCATGCCGTAGACGCGCTGCTTGATGAATTCCTTGTCCTCGAGGCCCGCCTGGAAGATGTGCCAGAGCATGCCCCAGATCAGCGGGATGTCGGTGCCCGGGCGCAGCCGCACGTATTCGGTCGCGTGCGCCGCGGTGCGGGTGAAGCGCGGGTCGATGACGAACAGGTTCGCCCGGTTCAGCTCCTTGCCGCTCAGCACGTGCTGGAGCGAGACCGGATGCGCCTCCGCCGGGTTGCCGCCCATGATGATCATGGTCTTGGCATTGCGGATGTCGTTGTAGGAATTGGTCTGCGCGCCGTAGCCCCAGGTATTGGCCACGCCGGCGACGGTGGTGCTGTGGCAGATGCGCGCCTGGTGGTCGACCGTGTTGGTGCCCCAGAAGGCGGCCAGCTTGCGATACAGGTAGGCGGCCTCATTGGTGAACTTGGCTGACCCGAGCCAGAAGACGCTGTCCGGCCCGGTCTTCTCGCGGATCGTGCCAAGCTTTGCCGCGATTTCGTCCAGCGCCACGTCCCAGGTGATCCGCTGCCACTGCCCGGCCACCAGCTTCATCGGATATTTCAGCCGGCGGTCGCCGTGGACCAGCTCGCGCACCGCGGCGCCCTTGGCGCAATGCGTGCCGCGGTTGATCGGGCTGTCCCAGCTCGGCTCCTGGCCCACCCAGACGCCGTCCTGCACTTCCGCCGTGACGGTGCAGCCGACCGAGCAATGGGTGCAGATGTTCTTGACGCGGGTATAGGGCTTGGCGTGGTCCAGCACGCCGGTGGCGGCGCCGGTCGCCTGCGCCCGGCCGGCGCCGAGCGTCCCCAGGGCCGCCAGCCCCGCGCCGCCGAGCCCGGCGCGAGCCAGGAACCCGCGCCGATCCAGGCCGCCGGAGGACAACCCCGCATAGGTTGAGGAGAGGCGCGCGCGCGTGGCCCGCGCATCCGAGCGCTTGATCAGCATGGGCTCAGCTTTCGTAGGCGTTGGTGCGGTAGAAGGCCTTCACGTGGTCGCTCTCGCGGTAGCGGGCGGCCAGGCGCTGGGCCTCATTCTCCTTGCGGGCGTCCTTCGACGGCACCGCATCCGCGCGTTGCGCCGAGGCCGTGCCGACGGCTGCCGCCGCCGCGGCGGTGCCGAGACCGAGCGCGCGCAGCAGCCCGCGGCGTTCCGCCCTGGTTCCTTCCTTCGTCCCGCTCATGCTCCGCTCCCCGGTCTTGATACCAGTGTCATTGCGGCAGTTCCGCCGCGGTTTGCTCGATCTCGACGGCGACGCGCCCCAGGGTGCCGACGGATCGGTAGAAATGCGCCGCCTCGGCTTTTTCCAGGTCGGCGAAGCAGCGCGCCGCCCAGGGCCGCAGGTGGCGCTGGAAGAAGGGTCCGGCCTCCGCCGGGTCGCCCAGCCGGCCTTCGATCAGGCCGGCCAGCGTCTCGCAGAGGAAGGCGATGTGGTCCTCCGGCTCCGCCACGCCGGCGCTACGGGTAATGCCGAGCCGGGCGAGGTCGCCGCGCAGCTCGGCCAGCGGCCGTTCATGCAGGAAGCCGGTGAGGTAGTAGGAGGCATAGGGCAGCAGCTCACCGCGGCCGACGCCGGTGAAAAGGTCGAAGTACTCGCGGTCCAGCGCCGCCGGCGTCGCCGTGGCGGCGGCGCGGGCCAGGCCCTGGATGGCCTGGCCGAGCGGGGAGGCGTCGCCGGACAGTCCCGCCAGGCCCCGCAACAAGTCACGATCCGGAACGGAACTGGTCAGCCGACCGATCAACGCGAAAAGCCTGGCGCGCTCCGCATCGACGATATCAGGCTCGGAAAGCTCCGGATCGGCCATCATTGCACGTTGTATCTGCCCGCCCTGAAGTATGTTGCGTCCCTACCCGATAGCTGACGCCTGGGCCGGATTTTGGCAAGATGGTGACTTCGCAGGTGCAAAACCGCAGCGGTGCTTTCGCCGCCGCGGGTCACACCGGGCGGGCGCCGCCATGCCGCCGCACCGGCGCGGCCGGGGCCGGTGACGGCTCCGCCTCCGGCGGCGCGGCCTCGGCGACCAGGGCGGGCGGCGGGGCCTCGGACTCGGGCGGCATGATTGCCGGCGGTTCCGCCGGCATGGCCGCCGCCACCTGCTCCGCCTCCTCCTCCTCTTCCTCTTCCTCGACCAGCCCGATCGCCTGCGCGAGCAGCCGCTTCACGTCGCCGCCGAGTTCGAGCGAAAAGCCGGCCATGCCCTGCTCGGCGTTGAAATCCCAGGCGTAATCGGCCGGGCCGACATAGTCGCGGATCGCCGGGTCCAGGGTCCAGGCACGGCGCAGCGCCGCGGTCCGCAGCGCCGCCGGCACCTGCGGACGGAGAAAGCCGGTGATGTCGCTCTCGGCAGTCAGGCTCTCGACCGGCGGCAGGCTGGCGGGGTCGAATTCCACCGGCGGCGCGGCCATCGGCGCCTCGGCCGGCGGCACCACCACCGGCGGCACCGGCACCGGCGGCGCAGGCGGCGCGACCGCGGCGGCGCGCTTGCGGCGCGACCAGCGGCCGAGGAAGCCTTCGCCCTCGCTCATCCGGCCTCCTCCTCCGCCTCCGGCCGGACGCCGCGGGCCAGCGCCTCGGGGTCGGCGCGGTCGCGGCGGCGCTTGTGGAAGCGGCGCTCGACATGGTGCTCGGCAACGAAGGCCTCGGCCGCCGCGCGCAGCCCGGGCGGCATCGGCAGCGCCTCCATCAGGTCGTTGCCGGCATCGGCGTAGACATGCGCCTCCCCGGCATCGACCGTGACGAGATGCAGGGCGAGGCCGGGCGCGGCGTCGGTCTCCCGCAGCACGATCCAGACGCTGGGGGCGGCGGCGGTCAGGTTGTCGCGGTAATTGGTCGTGTCGGTCGGGTGCAGCGAGACCTCCGCCCGGCCCGCCAGGAACAGGGTGCGGCCATCCGCTTCCCGCAGCACGGTCCAGGGCGGCAGGTCGGGGGCTTCCTCCAGCACCTCCACCGCGCGCCAGGACCATTCGGCCCATTGGGTCGTGCCGGGCCGACGCTCGACCAGCACGGCGACAGGCAGGCGCAACGTGCCGGGGACTTCGAGCCGGCTGGTCATGCGCCCTGCCCCGGCAACGCCAGCGGCAGCCCGACCAGATTCTGCGGCTTCAGCCGCACCCGCCGCGCCGCGTCCATCGCCAGCGCCAGGTAGACAGGCCGGCCCGCCGCCCGGGGCAGCACGCGCGACATCTCCGCGAACTCCAACACGCCCAGCCAGAGAATGCGGGCCAGCCGGTCCTGTTGCACCGGCCGACCGTGCCAGAGGTCATTGGCGATCGCCGTGGCTTCGGTGTCGAGCCCGACATGCCAGGTCCAGGTCTGGTCCTCGATCACCGGGACCGGGCGGATGGTCACCGCCTCCCCCAGCACATGGCCGATGAAGCGTTCCAACGCGCGGGCCAGGCCGTGCTGGCCGAGGCGGTTCTCGGCGATGTCGAGGGCGAGGTCGTGCGCGTCCGAGCGGTCGCGGTAGCCGGCGGCGTTGGCGTCCGACAGGACCTCGAGCTCCACCTCGCGTGGCGGCGCGCCGGCCTCCGTCAGCAGCCGGCCAATGCTGCCGAGGTCGCCATCGGCGGCGCGGGCGTCGAGGAATTCCTCATCCGCCAGCAGGGTCGCGCCCTGGTGGATCGCGGCGCGCTGCGGTCGGAAGAACAGCTCGGCGGCGCGCAGCGCGTAGGCGTCCGCCTCGCCGTCCATGGCGGCGCGGGCGACCAGGTGCGTCAGCATCTGCAGGAACAGCGGCGGGATGCCGTGGACGTCGCCGCGGAACAGCGCCAGCCAGGCGGCTTCCAGGCTCGGCTGCGCCTGCACGCGGTCGCGGAAGCCGAGGAAGACCTGCCAGTTCTCCCGCGCATCGGCATCGGACAGCGCTGCGACCTCGGCCGCCGGCACGGCGCGCAGCGGGTCGGCCAGCAGGCCGGTGTGCAGCGCCAGCTCGGCGTCGCAGGCCTCCTCCGGCGGGATCAATTCGGGCCGGGCGAGGAAGGCGCGCCAGAGGTCGGGGGTCGGCAGCAGCCGGCCCGCCGGGTCGCGGTCGCAGAACAGGTGCCCGGAGGCCACCCAGAAGTCGCTCATCGGGGGGACAGCCTGGTCAGGTCGGGGTGGTCAGGGTCCTCGCCCT
This sequence comes from Paracraurococcus sp., assembly GCA_049315625.1. Classification (GTDB taxonomy): domain Bacteria; phylum Pseudomonadota; class Alphaproteobacteria; order Acetobacterales; family Acetobacteraceae; genus Paracraurococcus. Next base: position 2,127 of record JBMOJU010000085.1, on the reverse strand, counting down.
CGGTTTCGAGGATGCCGAAGACCGGCAGGGCGCCGAAATCGCGGTGCGGGGTTTCGCGCCGGTGCAGGGTGCGGAAGCGCTCGCGCACGGCGCCGTCCTCCACCACGCGGGCGAGGGCCAGGACGGTGCCGGGCGGGTGGTCGCAGAGGCTGGCGGCGAAGCCGATCTCCTCCTCCGCCGCGGCCCGGGCGGCGGCGGCGTCGGGCGCGCCGTAGCGCGCCGCGATATGCGCGGCGAGCGCGGCCACCGCCTGGGCGCGCTCGGCGTCGGTCGCCTCCGCCACCTCGACCAGGGTGGACCAGCCGAAGGAGCCGAGGCCGAGGAAGCCGGCGCGGAATTCCTGCCGGCGCTTGCCGGTGAGCGCCGCCGGGTCCTCGTCCCAGAAGGCGAAGCCGCCGGGGACGGCCCATTCGCCGGGCGCGGCGGCGGCGGTGAAGACCACCAAATCGGACGGGTCGAGGCGGAGGGTGCGGGGGAGCTTCATGGCGTGCGCCAGGAAGGGTGGGGAGGGAAAAGTATTCCCTCGCCACGCCCCACCCTTCCTTTTTGTGGTCTTGGCGCTGGCCGCTCGGCGAGTGCCGGCTCGGAGAAACAGAGGAGGGTTGGACGCATGCGTCCAACGGGAGGATACGTCCTCCCTGGCCTTGCCTTGCAGGCTGTCACGCCAGCGCCTCCCGCAGCGAGAGGCTGGTCCGCACCCCGTCGCGGTCCAGCACCAGATCCCCGGTCGCCGGGTCGATCCCCCGCCGCAGCCCGGCCACGTCGCGCGCATCGGCCAGCCGCGCCAGAAAACGCTCCGTCAGCCGGCGTGGGCCGCGCGCCTGCCAGTCATCCAGCCCGGCCATCAGGTGCCGCGCCCAGCCGGCGGTCAGCCCGGCCGCGGTCAGCCCCTCCCACCCCTCCTCGGCCAGGCCGGTGAGGTCGGGGACCTCGCCCGGCTCCTGCGCCAGGGTGAGCGTGAGGCGCGCCTCCATCCCGACCACCAGCCAGGCAGGGGTCTCCGCCTCGGCGCAGCCGGGCGGCGCGGCCAGGCGCAGCATGCCGCAGGCGGCGCCATTCACCCGCAGCCTGCCCGGCCAGGCGAATGCAACGGGAATCTCCGGCGGACCGTCGGCCGCCAGCGCATCCGCCAGCGCATTGGCCGCGGCAAGGAAGGCCAGCCGCGCGGCAGCCAGCGGCAGCTCGGGCTCCAGCACCACCGCCGCCTCGGCCCGGGCAGCGGAACGGACCCAGGCCAGCGTGCCGGCGCCCCGTTCAGCAGCCAGCGCGACCGCGCGCGCCATCGCATCGCCGCCCTCGCGCAGGGGGACGGGGTCGAAGAGGCTCGGCAAGTCGGGCAGATCCCCGGGGCGGATGGCGTGGCTCCCTCGCAAGGCGTGCAGGCGGGGCATATATGCGCGCCACCCCGCCGCGCCCAGGCGGCAGCGACGCGGAGCCTGTGTTTGGATGACTGAGCTGGACCGGCCCATCGCCTTCGTCTGCAGCTGCGAGGACACGATGCGCCTCGACGGCACGGCGCTCGCCCGCGGTTGCGCCGCGCGGGGGACGGAATTGCGCACCGCGGAGCAGCTCTGCCGCAGCCAGCTCGACCGTTTCCTGGCCGCGCTGGGCGAGCGCCGGCCCATCACCGTCGCCTGCACCCAGGAGGCGCCGCTCTTCGCGCAGGAGGCCGCGGCGGCCGGCAGCACGGCGCCGCTGGGCTTCGTCAATGTCCGCGAACAGGCCGGCTGGTCGCGGGAGGGCGCGGCGGCGGGGCCGAAGATGGCCGGGCTGCTCGCCGCCGCCGCGGTGCCGCTGCCGCCCACCCCGCTGGTGCCGCTGAAGAGCGAGGGCGTCACCCTGGTGCTGGGCCGCGACGCCGCCGCCATCGCCGCCGCCGAACGCCTGGCCGACCGGCTGGACCTGACCGTGCTGCTGACCGGGGCGGAGGCCGTGACCCCTGCCCGCAGCGCCGGCTTCGGAGCCGGGAATGCGAGTGCCCCGGTCCTTCCCCACTGTCGCAACACCATGCCGCGCACATGGGGATACTGTGCACGGGTGCGAGGCGGCCCTCCACCCAATCCCCACCCTGCCGCCCCGCTCTTCTTGAGTTTCCCAGAGCCGGCGATCAGCCCTTCGCAGCGCCGG
>JBMOJU010000084.1:0-16948 GCA_049315625.1 Paracraurococcus sp. | reverse complement strand
GGACAGGCTCCTAGGGCCGGAGCGCGGGGCCGATGGTCGCCAGATACTCCCGGACCGGACCGGCCCAGAGTTCGGGGAAGGCGGCCAGGCCATGGCCGGCGCCGTTCGGCACGTGGAAGACGAGGAACCGTCCGGTGCCGCCGGCGTGCCGGAAGGCGTCGAAATGCCCCCGGCTATGCGCGATCGAGTAGTAGCGGTCGTTCTCGCCGTAGAGCCAGAGCGTCGGGCGCGGGAAGCGGCCGCCGGCGCGGGACAGCGTGGCGTTGACCTGGTCGGCCGTCGGGCATTCGGCGCCGAGCCAGCCGCCGACGAAATTGAGCACGCCGGCGACTTCCCCGGGGTGGCGGCCGGCGTAGGCAACCGCGAGGGCGCCGCCGCGCGACACGCCGCCGATCAGGATGGGGGCCGGCGCGACCTCGGGCCGGCGGCGCAGCGCGGCGACCGCGGCGTCCACATCCGCCAGCGCCCGCGCCTCGCCCTTCATCGAGGCGTCGATGCCGCAGCCATAGCCACGCGAGCGGTCGGCCTCGAAGGTCTCGTCATAGAACCCCTCCGATCGGCCTCGGCCGCGGCGGTGCGGGCAGGCGACCAGCCAGCCCGCATCGGCGAGGAACCTGGCCGGCGCATAGGGCCAGCCTGGCCGGCGCAGGGCGACCGGATCGGTGCCGGTGGCGGTCGCGCCGTGGTTGAGCACGGCAAGCGGGAAGGGGCCGGGGCCGGCGGGGCGAAACAGCGCCACCTCCAGCCGCACCGGCGCGCCGTTCTCGATCGGCCCGTCGACGAAGACCAGGTCGGGCTCGCCCCAGTCGAGCCCGGCGGCCCCACCGGCGAGCGCCGCCTGCGGCACCCGGATCAGGCTGGCGGAGGCGATGGCGGCAACCGGCCGGGCGGTGCCCGACAGCCGCCCCGCCGGGTCCATCACATAGCGGGCGGCCGGGTCCCGCACCGAGAGCACGCCACCAGCAATCGTCGCGTGGCGGCGGACCCAGCCGCCGCGGATGCCCGCGGCCGGGTCATCCGCGAGGGCGGAGACGACATCCGCAGTGCCGTCGGGCCGCACGGTCTCGACCACCAGGACGTGGCGCAGCCAGCCGTCCCAACTGCCGATCCAGGCACCGGCGAAGGCGCCGCCGGGCGTGCCGGGATGCGGCGGGTGCAGGGCGAGGTCGGCCGGCAGGGGCACGCCGCCCGTTGGGCGGTCCGCGGCCCGGGCCCGACCGGCGAGGAAGAAGGCACACTGAAGGTAAAGCGCGGCGCGCCTCGTCAGCATCGAAGCCCTCATATAACGAATTCGCGAGCCGATATAAGACACGGCGTCCGGGGCGCAAGATCGGCAGCCCTGCGGCCGGGCCGGCCTCAGCCGCGCGGCAATTCCTCCGTCGTCACCCCCGCCGGCGGCGCCGCCGGTAGCGTGCCGTCCGGCCCCGGGGTCACCTTCACCAGCCAGTCCTTCAGCGTCTGCCGGGCGTGGAATTCGAACTCCACGTTCAGCTTGTCCATCGCATCGCGCAGCAGCGCCTCCGCCGCACGCGGCCGGGTGGAATCGGACCCGCTGACCGCGGTCCGTGCCTGCGCCTCGACGAAGCCGACCCGCTGGCCCTCGGCCGAGAGGATCTCCAGTCGGCAGCCGACCAGGCAGGTCAGGCTGTCCCGCCCCTGGATCATAGCCGCCTGGCTGACAATGAACCGCGCCTCCCCCGCCGTGCCGACCGCGATGAGCCGGTCCTGCCCCATGATCCGCACCGCCTCGGCCGGGGAAGGCAGCAGCCGCGCCCCGATGTCGCCGAGCTGGGTGGGCGGGCTGCCCGGTGCCACCTCGATCGCGGCGACGTTCAGCGGCAGCGGGATCAGGTGGCCGAAGCGCATCGGCCAGGGCGGGACATAGGCCGGGTCGGGCTTGCCGCAGGCGGCGGCGGCGAGCGGTAGCAGCAGGAGGGCACGCCGGGTCGGCATCTCGGGAAGCTCCCGCATCGGATCGGTACGACGATGTACGGCTCAGGCGCGGCCGGCGCCACCCCGGACCTCGGTGCGGTCGAAGCGGAAATCCAGGTTGCAGAACTCGCAGGTCATGGTGATCGACCCGTGTTCCGCCATGTGGTCGAGGTCATCCTCCGGGAAGCCCTGCAGCACACCGGCCAGCCGGGCGCGGGAGCAGCGGCACCCGTAGGAGAGCGCCCGCGGCCGGTCGAGCATCAGCCCCTCGGCATGGAACAGCCGGTGCAGCAACTGTGGGGAGGAGAGCGAATCGTCCAGCAGCTCGGCATCGGTCAGCGTCCCGGCCAGGGCCAGCGCGGTGCGCCAGGCCTCCTCCTGCGCCTCCGCATCCAGCATCGGGTCGATGCCGCCCTCGCCGGCCACCTTCTCCATGATGAAGGCACTGGCGCGCCAGCCGGCGGGCGTCAGGTCGCAGGCCAGCCGGACATGGGTGCGGAGCTGCTCGGAGGTGCGGAAATAGTGGTCGGTCATCTCCGCCAGCGTCGCGCCCTCGATCGCTACGATGCCCTGGTAGCGGTCCATGTCGAGGCCCTGGTCGCAGGTGAAGGCCAGGTAGCCGCTGCCGAGCAGTGCGCCTGCTTCCGGCATCGCCTCGGCGGCCAGCAGCGCGGCCAGCGCCGCCGGCTCCGGCTTGGCGTAGCCGCGCAGTGCGCCGCCCTCGGTACAATCGGCCAGCAGCATCGGCACCGCGCCCTTGCCCTTGGCCTGGACCGAGAAGCTGCCGTTGAATTTCAGCGCCCCGGCCAGCCCGGCTGCCAGCGCCAGCGCCTGCCCGGCGAGCCGGGTGACGGCGGGGTGATTGTCGTGCCGGGTCAGCAAGGCATCGGCCAGCGGGCCGAGCCGGATCAGCCGGCCGCGCACCGGCTGGTCCTCCAGGCGGAAGGGCTGCAGGCCGCGCGGCACGACGATATCCGGCACCGGCGGCCGGTCATGCTGAAGGAAGGGCGGGGTGTCGGAGGGCTGGGTCGGGTCGGGCAATGCGGGGGGGACCTGTTGCTTGGCCCCGATAGATAAGCGCGGCAGCGGCCCGCGGCCACCCGGCGCGGGAGATCAGTGACGGGTCAGGCTGAGCACCACCTCCACCATGATCAGCAGCACCACCGCGATCTCCAGCAGCTCCGCCCGGCTGGAATGCGCCTCGTCGTACAGCGCCTGGTAGGTTTCCCGCACCGTTTGCAGCTTGCGGTCGACCGCGGCCGAGACCACCGGCACCCGGAACAGCGCCATGGCGGCGGCATACACCCGGGCGAGGTAGACGTCCTCGGTTACCTGCAGGGCGTTGTCGGCGTGGTCGGTCAGCTCCGTCACCTCCGCCACCAGCCCGTGCAGCCGGCGGGCCAGCCGGGCGTAGCGCCGAGCCGAGAGCAGGGTGGGCGCCCGGCGCGCGGCCTCCACCAGGTCGTAGATGCGCGGCAGCTCCTCATCCAGCAACTCGTCGTAGAAGCGCACCTCCAGCAGCTGGGCGTTCGCCATCTCCAGCACGTTCTGCACGTCGGTGTCGTGCCGCGGCTCGTAGATGAAGGCGCGGTCCCAGGTGAGGATCACCAGGTCGTCGGTGTAGTAGCTGAAGCGCTGCCGCAGCAGGTCGGCCCGGGCGCCGGCGGAAAGCGGCCGGCTCTCCCCCGACAGCAGCGGGACGAGGTCCACCCGCTCCTGCAGCGCCTCGGCCGAGAGCGGCTCCTCCAGCCGGTTCACCACGGCGAAGAGGAAGTCTTCCTCCAGATGCGTCTCCGCCGGCCGCTCGATCGCCTCCGCCAGCGGCTTGCGGACCGCGTCCAGCAGGCCGGCCCAGATCGGCCGCGCGCCGGCGGTGGGGCCGACCGCCTGCTGCAGCAGGTTCACCCGGGCGGCGAATTCGCCCCAGGGCAGATCGGTGGCGGGGACCGAGAGGGCGAGCGAGACGACGCCGAAATCATAGACCCGGGCGGTGACGTTGGCCTCCACCATGCCGTCGGCCAGCGCCAGGGGGAGAGGCGGCAGCGGCAGGATCAGCGGCGGCTCGCCGAAGGACATGGCCTTGGGCGGGGTGCCGGTCAGGCCGCGGCGTTCGCCGGCACGCGGGGCGCGCGCGGCCCAGAGCGCTTCGGCCCGCTTCAGGTCGATCGCATAGGCGATATCGAAAAGCCGCAGCGCGGTGACCTGGCCGGCACGGACCAGGAGGTCGGGGGACGCCGGCAGGTGGGTCGCGGCGGCGCTCGCAGCCGCCGCGCTCACCCCGCCCCCAGCGCCCAGAGCAGCACGCCCTTCTGCGCGTGCAGCCGGTTCTCCGCCTCGTCGAACACCACGCTCTGCGGCCCGTCGATCACCTCGGCGGCCACTTCCTCGCCGCGGTGCGCCGGCAGGCAATGCTCGAAGATCGCGTCCGGCAGCGCCTTGGCCATCAGCTCCGGTGTCACCTGGTAGGGCGCCAGGATATTGTGCCGGTTCGGCTGGGTGCCGTCCGCGTTCTCCTGGTGCATGGAGACCCAGGCATCGGTCACCACGCAACGGGCGCCGCGCACCGCCTCCGCCGGGTCGTCGGTCAGCAGGATGTCGGCGCCCTCGGCCCGCGCCCAGTCCAGCAGCGGCTGCGGTGGACGGAGCGACGGCGGGCAGGCCATGCGCAGCTTGAAGCCCAGCCGCGCCGCCGCCTGGATGAAGCTCTGCGCCACGTTGTTGCCGTCGCCGATCCAGGCCACCGTCTGCCCGGCGATCGGGCCGCGATGCTCCTCGAAGGTCAGCACGTCGGCCATCAGCTGGCATGGATGGCTGATGTCGGTCAGCCCGTTGATCACCGGCACCGTCGCATGCGCCGCCATCTCGCGGATGCGGTTGACGTCGCCGGTCCGCATCATGATGCAGTCCACGTAGCGGGACAGCACCTTGGCCATGTCCGAGACTTCCTCCCCACGGGAGGACTGCATGTCGCGCGAGTTCAGGTAGACGACCTCACCGCCCAGCTGGCGGATGCCGACCTCGAAGCTCACCCGGGTGCGGGTGCTCGGCTTCTCGAAGACCAGCGCGACATGCTTGCCGGCCAGCGGTTTCGCAGCGTAGCTGCCGCGCTTGGTCTGCGCCGCCAGGTCGAGCATGCGGCGCAGCGTCGCCGGCTCGAAATCCATCAATTCAAGAAAGTGCCGGGGGGGATCGCCCCCCCCGGACCCGGTCTTCAACGCGACCACGGTGCTCATTTTGCCGCGTCCCTGGCCTGGGACGGAGTGATACGCAGCATGGCACGGTCGAGCAGCCGCAGCGCCTCGTCGGCCTCCGCCGCGGAAATGATGAGCGGCGGCGCCAGGCGCAGCACGTTCATCCCGGCGGCGACCGTCAGCAGCCCCTCGGCCACCGCGGCATTCTGCGCATCGCCATTGGTCACTTCGGGCTTCAGCCGGATACCCAGCAGCAGCCCGGCGCCCTGAATGCCCTCGATCACCGTCGGATGGCGCTGGGCGAGGTCCAGCAGGCCGAACCACAGGTGCCGCGCGACCTGGTCGACGTGATCCAGGAAGCCGTCGCCCAGGATGACGTCCAGCACCGCATTGCCGGCGGCGCAGGCCAGCGGGTTGCCGCCATAGGTGCTGCCGTGGGTGCCGGCCTTCAGGTGCTTGGCCACCTTCTCCTTGGCCAGGATGGCGCCGAGCGGGAAGCCGCCGCCGATGCCCTTGGCGGACGACATGATGTCCGGCTCGATCCCGGCCCATTGATGCGCCCAGAGCTTGCCGGACCGCCCCATGCCGGTCTGCACCTCGTCGAGCGCGAGCAGGATGCCGAACTCGTCGCAGGCGGCGCGCAGGTCGCGCAGATATTGCAGGCTGGCCGGGCGGACGCCGCCCTCGCCCTGGATGGGCTCCACCATCACCGCAGCGGTGGTGCCGTCGATGGCGTCGCGCAGGGCGTTCATGTTGCCGAAGGGGATATGCTTGAAGCCCGGCATCGGCGGCCCGAAGCCGGCCAGGTACTTCTCATTCCCCGTCGCCGCCAGCGTCGCCAGCGTGCGGCCGTGGAAGGCGCCCTCGAAGCAGATGGTGACGTTGCGCTCGGGGTGGCCGCTCTCGGCGTGGTACTTGCGCACCGCCTTGATCATGCCCTCGTTCGCCTCGGCGCCCGAATTGCCGAAGAAGACACTGTCGGCGAAGCTGGTATCGACCAGCCGCTGCGCCAGCTTCTCCGCCTGCGGGATGCGGTAGAGGTTCGAGGTGTGCATCACCTTGGCCGCCTGCTCGGCGATGGCCTGCACCAGATGCGGGTGGCCGTGGCCGATGGAGGCGGTGGCGATGCCGGAGCCGAAATCGAGGAATCGTCGCCCGTCCGTCGTCCACAGCCAGGCGCCGTCACCCCGCTCGAAGGCGAGGTCGGCGCGGTTGTAGGTCGGCATCAGGGCGGGGATCACCGGTATGGTCTCCAGACTTCCCCAGCGCCGGCGCGGGATGCGGGCGCTCTCCGGGGAAGCCCGGGATTTGGCCGGAAACCCCCGGCCGCGTCAAACCATCAGGGGTGACAATTCGGGGTATTCGATCGCGGCAGCCCCCGGACGGCGCCTCAGCCGCGCTTTTCCGCGGTGTTCTCGTAGGTGAAGGTCGGCAGGCTGCCGAGGCTGTCCTTGGTCGCGCCGGTCAGGGTCCAGCGGTTGTTCGCGCCGGTGGCGGCCTGCAGCCGGTCATACGGCACCGCCACCAGCTTGGCACCGATGCCGAGGAAGCCGCCGACCGAGATCACCGCGACCGTCCCGCCGCCGCCGGGCGGGATCAGGATGTCGTCCACCTCGCCGATGCTCTCGTTGGTCTCGTTGTAGACCGAGGCGCCGATCAGCTTGCTGGCGCGGCGCCCGCTGCGGATGGCGGCGCTGTCCACCGCCAGCGCCCCGGCCGAGGCGCCGGTCGCGGCCGGGCGCGCGACGCTGTTCGCGCCGGGGTTGGCGCCGGTGGTATTGATGCCGAGCGCGCGGTCCATGGCGCGGCCGGCGGCTGTGCCGGGCGGGTTGCCTGGGGTGCCGTCGGCCGGGGTGTGGTTGCCGGTGACGGCATCGGCGCCGCGCTGGGTGGCGGTGCTGGGCGGGTTGCCGGGTGCGCCGTCCCGCGCCGGCGGTGGCGTCGGGCTGATTCCCTGGGCGACGGCGAGGCCGGAGCCGAGCAGGCCGGCGAGGGCGGTGGCGGCGATCAGGCTTTGGCGGGCGGTCATCGGGCGGCGTTGCCTCCGTGTTGGCGGTCCGCCGGCCTCGGGGTTGGTCCCGGGGCCGGCATGAGCCGCAGCAACGCGGCGCCCTGCGGCGGGTTTGATCAGGCCGGGTCGCCGGTCTCCGCCACCAGCCCGGCGGCGAGGATGCCGGCCACGGCGCAGACCTCATCCTGCGCCGAGACGTCGCCGCTGATGCCGACCGCGCCGAGGATCACCCCATCGGCGCCGCAGGCCAGCACGCCGCCCGGGACCGGGACGGCGCGGCCGCCGGCGAGGTCGGACAGCGCATTCATGAAGCCCTGCATGGCCGTTGCCCGCCGCGCCAATTCCCGGCCGCCGAGGCCGAGCGCCAGCGCGCCATAGGCCTTGCCGAGGGCGATCTCGGGCCGCAGCAGGGAGGCGCCGTCCTCCCGCTGGGAGGCCTTCACCTGGCCGCCGGCATCCAGCACCACCACGGTCAGCGGCATCAGGCCGAGCTCCCGCCCCTTGGCGCGGGCGGCGGCGATGATGGTGTTGGCCTGGTCGAGGCTGAGGCCGTTGGTCGGGTAGGTCGCCATGGGGGGTGTCTCCTGCGTCTGTCGGTGCCGGCTTGTGCCCCGCGGCGGCGCGGCGGGCCAGCCCTGCCGCTGGGTTGCCGGCGGCCGGCATGGCAGGATGCGCCGATGGACGAGGATTCGCGCCGCCCCCGCACGCCGCCGCGCAAGCACACCCGCCGCGCGCCGCGCCCGGCCGGCCCGGCCCCGGGCGAGGCCGCGCTGCGCGAGGCGGCGCTGGCCCACCTGGCCCGCTTCGCCGCCACCGAGGTCGGGCTTAAGCGCGTGCTGCAGCGGAAGGTGGACCGCTGGGCGCGCCGGGCCGAGGCCGAGGGCGCGGCACCCGAGGCGATCGCCCCGCAGGCCGCCGCGGCGCGGGACAAGGCGGTGGTGGTGGCCCGGGCCATGGTCGCCGCCGGGGCGGTTGACGACGCCGCCTTCGCCGCCGCCCGGGCCCGCCGGCTGACCCGCGGCGGCCGCTCGCGCCGGGCGATCGCCGCGCATCTCGGCGCCAAGGGCGTGGCGGCGGAGACCGCGGCCGCGGCGCTGCCGGCGGCGGAGGCCGAGCTGGACGCTGCGCTGGCGCAATGCCGCCGCCGCCGGATCGGCCCCTTCGCCACGGAGGACGCGCCGGAGGACCCGCTGGCGGCCCGCGGGGCGCGGCTGAAGGCGCTGGCGGCGCTGGCCCGTGCCGGCTTCGGGCGGGAGGTCGCCGAGGCGGCGCTGGGGATGGACCCGGCCGAGGCCGAGGCGCGGTTGATCGCCCTCAGGCAAGGTTAGGAATATTCCCCCGGCCCGGTGGCCGGTCAGCCGTGCGGCGCCCCGGGGCGCCGTTCCACCCGCATCGGCAGGCCGCCCGCCGGCTTCAGCGTGACCATCAGCTCCGGCCGCACCGGTGTCGTGCCGGCCTGGCGCAGCCGGAAGCGCGGCACCAGCACGGCCAGCGCCGCCACCATCTCGGTCATCGCGAAATGGGTGCCGATGCAGGTCCGCGGCCCGCCGCCGAAGGGATACCAGGTATAGGGCGCCGGCCGCGCGCCTGGGCCGAAGCGGGACGGATCGAACCGGTCGGGGTCCGGCCAGGCGGCGGGATCGCGCTGCGCGTGGTACGGGCTGACCACGACGATCGACCCGGCCGGGATGGGAACGCCGCCGATCCGGTCGGCCCGCGCCGCCAGGCGCGGGAACCAGGGGGCGGCGGGGTACAGCCGCAGCGTCTCCTGCACCACGGCGCGGGTCAGCTCGAGCCGGGCGATGTCCTCCGCCTCCGGCAGGGTCCTGCCGCCGAGCACCCCGGCCACCTCGACGCCGATCGCCTGCGCCACCGCCTCGTCGCCCGCCAGCAGGTGCCAGGCCCAGCCCAGCGTGCCGGCCGAGGTCTCGTGCCCGGCCAGCAGCATGGTCATCACCTCGTCCCGCACCTGGCGGGCGTCCACGCCCTGGCCATCCTCCCCTTGGGCGGCCAGCAGCATCCCCAGCAGGTCGTTGCCGGCATCCCCGGCGGCGAGCCGGGCCTCGATGATGCCGGCGACGATGCCGTCCAGCAGGGCGATGGCGCGGCGGAAGCGGCGATTGGCCGGGGTCGGCAGGCGCTCGGTCCAGGCCGGGGCGACAGACCAGAAGCGGGCGGAGATGCGCGCCTGCGCCTCCCGCACCGCGTCGCCGATGGCGATACCCCGCGCCGCCGGCCCGGCGCCGAACATGTCTCCGCCGAACATGCAGCGGATGGCGATGCCGAGGGCCAGCTCGGACATCGCCTCGGCGATGTCGACGACGGTGCCGGTCCCCGCCGTTTCCTCCCAGTTGCGGGCCAGAGCCGCGGCGCCATCGGCCATGATGGCGACGAAGCCGCGGATGCGTTCGGCCCGGAAGGCCGGCTGCAGCAGCCGGCGTTGGCGCTGCCAGAGCCCGCCGTCGCTGGTCACCAGCCCCTCGCCCAGCAACGGCTTCAGCCGGTCGTGGAAGGCGGTGCGCCGGTAGTTGCCGGCATTGTCCTGCAGCACGTGCCGCACCTGCGCCGGCGCCGAGAGCAGGTACAGCCCGAAGCGCGGCACCGGGATGCGGACCACCTCGCCCAGTGCCCGGGCGCGGCCGAAGACCGCCAGGGAATCCCGCCGCAGGGCCGGCAGCACGCCGAGCCACGGCAGGCCGCCCGGCAGGACTGGGGCGGTCGCGGACCCGACGCTGTCCCGGGGTGCCGGGTTGCCCATCGCCATCATGCCCCCGCCTGGTCCGGCCGGGCGCCCGCGGTGCGACCCGACCGGGGGGAACGTGCCACTATCAGATCAAACCGTCTACACGAAGCGCCCCGGATCGGGGATCCATTCCTCCCGCTCCCAGGCCAGCCAGCCGCGCGCCACCCGCGCCGCGCACCACAGCCAGACCACCGCCAGCAGCGCCAGCCCGGCCCCGGGGGCGACGACCGGGGCCAGCATCCCGATCAGGCCGAACCAGAAGGTGCGCACCGCATAGGCATGGTGGGTCGAGTACGCCGTCCCCCGCGCCGGTCCCCACCAATGGGCGAGGATCCCGGCGGCGAACCAGGGCAGGGCGATGGCCAGCCCGGCGGAAAACAGCAGGTTCATCCACAGCACCCTGCGCCGGGCGCGCGCCGCGTCGCTCATCCCCGCCCCAGCTCCAGCGCCCGCGCATAGACCTGCTTGCGCGGCAGCCCGGTCGCCTCGGCGAGCGCCGCCGCCGCGTCGCGCACGCTCATCCCCGCGGCCAGCGCGTCGCGCAGGCGGGTCTCCAGTTCCTCGGCGCTGCTGCGTTCCTCCGGCGCCGGGCCGATGACGATGCAGATCTCGCCGCGCGCCTCGGCGATGGCGTAATGCGCTGCGAGCGTGGCCAGGGTGCCGCGGCGGACCTCCTCGAACCGCTTGGTCAGCTCGCGCGCCACCGCCGCCGGGCGCTCCCCGCCCAGCCCCGCGGCCAGCGCCGCCAGCGTGTCGGCCAGCCGGTGCGGCGCCTCGTAGAAGATCACCGCGCTGGACAGCCCGGCCCGCTCGATCGCCCGCAGCCGGGCGATCTCGGCCGTGCGCGGCCCCGCCTTCGGCGGCAGGAAGCCGAGGAACAGGAAGGGATGCGGCGGCAGGCCCGACAGGGTCAGCGCCATCACCGCGGCATTCGGCCCGGGGATGGCGTGCACCGCCAGGCCCTCGGCGATCGCCGCCCGCACCAGCCGGTAGCCGGGGTCGGAGACCAGCGGCGTCCCGGCATCCGAGACCAGCGCCACCCGCGCGCCGCCACGAAGCCGTGCGAGCACCTTCGGGGTCTGGTCATCCTCGTTGTGCTCGTGCAGAGGGACCATCGTCACCGAAACGCCATGCCTCGCCAGCATCGCACCCGTTACCCTCGTATCCTCGCAGAGCACGGCATCGGCGCCGCGCAGCGCGGCAAGGGCGCGCGGGGAAAGATCGCCGAGGTTGCCGATGGGCGTCGCCACCAGCGTCAACCCCGGCGCGGCGGGTGCCACAGGGTCGGGAGGATCGCTTGCCAGTTCCGTCATGCTCCGCGCCGCGCGGCCCCCTTCGGCGGCTCGCCGCCGCCCTGCTGCTGGTCTTGCCCGCAGCGGCCTGCGCGCCGCAAGCCCCGCCGCGTCCCGTTGTGGTCGCGCCGACGCCGCGGGCGGTGATCCCGGCGGAGCCGCCGCGCAACCGGGTCGGCCTGCTGCTGCCGCTGTCGGGCAGCAACCGGCCGCTGGGGGAGGCGATGCTGAACGCCGCCCAGCTCGCGCTGTTCGACCAGGGCGACGTGGGCGTCGAATTCCTGCCGCGTGACACCGGCAGCACCGCTACCGGCGCGGGGGAGGCAGCGCGGGCGGCGCTGGCGCAGGGCGCCCGCGCCTTCGCCGGACCGCTGACCCTGGGTGAAACTGCGGCCGCGGCCAACGTCACCCGCGCCTCCGGCGCCCCGGTGCTGGCCTTCACCACTGATGCGGCGCAGGCCGGCAACGGGGTCTGGGTGATGGGGGTGACGCCGGCGGAACAGGCCGACCGGATGACCGCCGCCGCCGCCGCGGCCGGGGCCAGGCGGATCGGCCTGCTGGCGCCGGATGACGAATACGGCAAGCGGCTTGCCGCCGGCATGCGCGCCCGGGCCAACGTGCTCGCCCTGCCGGCGCCCGTGGTGCTGCTGCATCCGCGCATCACCGACCCGGCCCAGGTGGCCCGCGACCTCGCCGCCCAGGCGGGGACGGAGGGGCTGGACGCGGTGCTGCTGGCGCAAGGCGGCGACCGGGCGAAGCCGGCCGCGGCGGCGCTGGCCGTCGCCCTGCCGGCGCGGCCGCGCTTTCTCGGCACCACGCTCTGGGCGCAGGATCCGACGCTGGGGCAGGAACCCGCCCTGGTCGGCGCCTGGTTCCCCGGCCCTGATCCGCAGGCCCGTGCCGCCTTCGACAGCCGCTACCAGGCCGCCTTCGGCGAGAAGCCGCCCCGCCTGGCCGGCATCGCCTACGACGCCGCGGCGCTGGCCGCCCGCGCGGTGCGGGAGCCGGGCGGCAACCCGCCGCTCGGCCAGCCCATGCTGGGGGCGGACGGGCCGATCCGGCTGGATCCGGGCGGCCTGGCGCAGCGCGGCCTGGCGATCTTCGCGGTCGAGCCGCAGGGTGAGGCGGTGCTGGTCGAGCCGGCGCCGGTGCCCGCCGGCCCGGGTGCCTGAGACACCATGCGGCAGCTCCCCCTTGGGCGCGTGATCGGCGCCGCGGCGCTGCTCGGCGCGGTGCCGGCGGCGGTGCTGGTCGCACTCATGCTGCTGGGGCAGCTGGAGAGCCTGGCCGGGCTGCTCGGCCTCGCGGCGTGCCTGCTGGGCGCGCTGCTGGTCGCCGCGGTCTGGATCGGCAACCTCGCCCGGCTGGCGGAAGCGCTGCGCCGCGCCGCGGCCGAGGATGGCCGGCTTGTCCCGCCCTCCGGCACCCCCTTGCTGCCGGCGGTGGAGGAGATCGCCGAGGGCGTCTCCCGCCTCGCCCGGACCCTGGCGGAACGTGGCGAACTGGTCGGCCGGCTGCGCCGGGCGGATGAGGCGATCGTCGAGAACCTGCCCGACCCGCTGCTCGTGCTCTCCCCGGCGCGGGCGCCGCTGCGGGCCAATGCCGCGGCGCGGGCGCTGTTCGGCGGCGATGGCGGCGGGGTGCGCGGCGGCCCGGGCGGCGGCGACGTGGCGGCGCTGCTGCGCCACCCGGTGATGGCCGCCGCGGTGGACCGGGCGCTGGCCGAGCGCCGGCCGCAGACCGCTGACCTGGTGCTGCCGGTGCCGGTGACGCGGGAGATCGCGGCACAGGTGATCCCGATGGAGCCCGCCCTGGCCGATGGCGGGCGGATCGTCATTGTGCTGTCCGACCGCACGCGGGAGCGGGCGCTGGAGCGGATGCGGGCGGATTTCGTCGCCAATGCCAGCCATGAGCTGCGCACTCCGCTGGCCAGTCTGATCGGCTTCATCGAGACGCTGCGCGGCCCGGCCGAGGACGACAAGCAGGCGCGCACCCGCTTCCTCGGCATCATGGCCGAGCAATCCGAACGGATGCGGCGGCTGATCGACGACCTGCTCGACCTGTCGCGCATCGAGCTGACCGAGCACCAGCCGCCGACCGGCAAGGCCCGGCTGGCGCGGATCGTGCGGGCGGAGCTGGAGGCGCTGGAGCCGCTGCTGCGCGCCCGCCGCGTCACCGTCCTGCCGGCGCTGGAGGAGGCGGCGCTGGCCTCGCCGGCGGATGCCGAACAGCTCGGCCAGGTGGTGCGCAACCTGCTGGAGAACGCCGTCCGCCATGGCCGGGAGGGTGGCGAGGTGAAGCTGCTGGTCGGCCTGGGCGAGGGCGGCGGGCGGCGCGCCGGGGTGGTGCTGGAGGTGGCCGATGACGGGCCGGGCATCGCGCGCGAACACATCCCCCGGCTGACCGAGCGGTTCTACCGGGTGGACAAGGGCCGTTCGCGCAGCGCCGGCGGGACCGGGCTTGGTCTGGCGATCGTCAAGCACATCGTCAACCGGCACCGCGGGCAGCTCTCGATCGAGAGTGAGGAGGGCGCCGGGGCGGCGTTCCGGGTCTGGCTGCCGGGGATGGCGGCGGAGGCGGCGCGGGTCGCCGAATAGACGAAAGGTAACAATCCCGCGGCGCGGCGCGGAACCTGCCATGCTGCGCGGCATGGACATCACGCCCATGCGATTCGCCGCGGCGCCCGCGGAATGGCCATGCCCATCCAGGCAGCCACATGGCCATGCCCATCCGGGCAATGGGCGGTGGCCGGCCGGCTCCCCATTCTCGGGGGGACAGCGGAGCGTGCCATGACCGAAGCCTTCTCCCCCGATCCCCTTGCCGCCTTCTCCGACCGGCTCGCCGCGCTCACCGCCGCGGCCGCTGCCCGGGTCGTCGCCGTGCATGGCCGCGATGGGCGCGCCCGGTCCGGCCTGCTCTGGGCCGAGGGGCTGGTTGTGACCGCCGAGGAGGCGCTGGAGCGCGACGACGAGCTTTTGCTGACCCTGCCGGATGGCCGGGTGGTGCCGGCGGTGCTGGCCGGGCGCGACCCGGGGACCGATGTGGCGCTGCTGAAGGCCGAAACGGGCGCCTTCATCCCGCTGGTCGCCGCCCCGCCGGCGGCGTTGGCGACCGGCCACCTGCTGCTGGCGGTCGGCCGCGGCGAACACGGGCCGACCGCGGCCTTCGGCCTCGCCGCGCTGGTGGGCGGCGAGTGGCGGTCGATGCGCGGCGGCCGGCTGGACCGGCGCATCCAGCTCGGCCTGAAGCTCGACCCCAGCGCCGAGGGTGGCGCGGTGCTGGACCATGCCGGGCGGCTGGTCGGCATGGTGGTGCCAGGCCCGCGCCGCCGGGCGCTGGCCATTCCGGCCGAGACCATCGCCCGCGCCGTCGAGCAGCTGCGCACCCGCGGCCGGGTGGCGCGCGGCTATCTCGGTCTGGCGATGCAGCCGGTGCAGCTGGGGGAGGGGCGCGGCCTGATCGTCGTCGGCGTCGATCCGCGCAGCCCGGCCGGGCAGGCCGGCGTTCTGCTGGGCGATGTGCTGGCGGCCTGGGATGGCGCGCCGCTCGGCTCGGTGCGCGACATGCTGGCGCGGCTTGACCCCGACAGCGTCGGCACCACGGTGTCCTTGGAGCTTATCCGCGCCGGCCTGCCGCATCGCGTGCAGGTCCGGATCGGCGAACGGGCGGCGGCATGATCATGGTGGCTCTGGCAGACCTACCCCTGAAGCCGCTGCGCGCGGCGTTCGCACCGGAGGCCAGCCGGGCGCCGGTGGCGGTCGCGTTGCGGCCCGACGACCCCGACCGCGCGGCGCGGCTCGCGGCGCTGGCCGGGGTCCGCGTGGTGAGCGACCCGGCGGTGGCCGACGTGCTGGTGGCCGAGGCGGCGCCCGAGGGGCGGGACGGCCCGCCGGTGCTGGTCCTGGCCGAGGGCGCCGCGGCGGTGGCGGCGCTGAAGGCCGGCGCCCGGGCGGTGCTGGCACCAGACGCGCCGCCGGCGCAGTTCGAGGCGGCGCTCGCCGCTCTCGCCCGCGGCCTGGCGGTGCTGCCGCCGCAGGCGCTGGCGGCGCTGGCGGGGCGGGAGCCGCCGACCATCGAGGCGGGGCTGACCCGGCGCGAGCGGGAGGTGCTGGACCTGCTCGCGGCCGGGGCGTCCAACAAGGTGATCGCCCGGCGGCTCAACCTGTCCTTTCACACGGCGAAGGCGCATGTGGCCTCGGTGTTGCAGAAACTGGGCGCCGGCAGCCGGGCGGATGCGGTGGCGCGCGGGGCGCGGGCAGGGCTGGTGTTGTTGTAGCCGCCATGTGCCGGGGATGGTTGCCCTTGGCCCCGGCAAGGACTACCTGACCGCATATCGGCCCCGGTCCCGGGGCACCCCATTATCAGATCATGATGGATATGAGCGACCCAGCCGAGATGCCGCCGGTGCCCCCCGCGGCGGATGCCGCCGCTGCGGCCCAGGACAACGCTGCTCCCGCCGCCGAAGCCGTGTCGGAGGAGCGCATCGCCGCGCTCGAGGCGGAGGTTCAGCAATTCCGCGAACGCTGGATGCGGGCGGAGGCCGAAATGCAGAACCTCCGCACCCGCACCCAGCGGGAGGTCGCGGATGCCAGGCAGTACGCGATCCAGAAATTCGCCGGCGACGTGGTGGAGGCGGCGCAGAACCTGCGCCGCGGCCTCGATGCCCTGCCGGCGCAGGCGGCGGACGAGCCCTCGATCGTGACGAAGCTGCGCGAGGGCTTCGAGGGCGTCGAGCGCAGCTTCCTCGGCACGCTGGAGCGCAACGGAATCGTCCGCCAGGAGGCCCAGGGCAAGCCCTTCGACCCCGAGCTGCACCAGGCGATGTCGGAGCAGCCGGCGCCGGAGGGCGTGGCGCCGGGCACCGTGCTGCAGGCCTGGACGCCGGCCTGGACGCTGAACGGGCGGCTGCTGAAGCCGGCGATGGTGGTTGTCGCCGCGGGCGGCGCGGGCTGAGGCTTCGCTGGCGGCGCGGGCTGAGGCAGACTAGGGTACAGCACGCCATTTCCGCCTAATTTTTCATCACGCGTGGCGATGGGGCTTGTTCCGGCCCAACCGCGCCAATACATCCCCGGTGTCGGCCGCCATCCGGCGGTCGGGACCCCCATCCGAACCCGTCAGGAAATCGTCCACGGGGACATGTCAGGGGACGGACGCGGTGCCTCCTTTCGGGGCCGCCTCCGCCCGCCGCAGAGGAGAAGTACCGGATGAGCAAGGTTATCGGCATCGACCTGGGCACCACCAATTCCTGCGTTGCCATCATGGAAGGCAAGGAAACGCGGGTGATCGAGAACGCCGAGGGCGCCCGCACCACCCCCTCCATGGTTGCCTTCGCCAAGAACGGCGAACGCCTCGTCGGCCAGAGCGCCAAGCGCCAGGCGGTGACCAACCCGAACAACACGCTGTACGCGGTGAAGCGCCTGATCGGCCGCCGCTTCGATGATCCTGTGGTGAACAAGGACATCGCCCTCGTCCCCTACAAGATCGCCCGCGCCCCGAACGGGGATGCCTGGGTCGAGGTGGACGGCAAGCAGTATCCGCCGCAGCAGATCAGCGCCGACATCCTGACCAAGATGAAGGACACCGCCGAGGCCTATCTCGGCGAGAAGGTGACTCAGGCGGTCATCACCGTCCCGGCCTACTTCAACGACGCCCAGCGCCAGGCGACCAAGGAAGCCGGCGCGATCGCCGGCCTCGAAGTCCTGCGCATCATCAACGAGCCGACGGCGGCCGCGCTCGCCTACGGCATGGACCAGAAGAAGGGCGGCACCATCGCGGTCTA
>JBMOJU010000446.1:0-3804 GCA_049315625.1 Paracraurococcus sp. | reverse complement strand
GAGTTGCAGGCGATCTTTCTGACCAAGCCGACGGCGGAGTGGATCACGCTGCTGGAGGCCGAGAAGATCGGCTGCGGCCCGATCAACACGCTGGAGCAGGTCTTCGCCGACCCGCATGTCATCGCCCGCAACATGGTGGTGGAGATGCAGCACCCTACCGGGGAGCCGGTGAAGGTCATCGCCAACCCGGTGAAGCTCTCTGCCACGCCGCCGACCTACCGCAGCCCGCCGCCGGTGCTCGGCCAGCACACCTCCGAGGTGCTGGGCGACCTGCTGGGGATGAGCGCGGCGGAGATCGCCGGGCTGCAGGAGAAGGGGATCACCTGATCCCCCGAAGCCGTGCGTTCCCGGCGCCGCGGCGCCGGGCTAGAAGCATGAAAAGGGAAGGAAACATCCGTTCGGCGCCCGTCGCGGCATGCGCCGGTGCGGTACGGCCGCGTTCGCTGCCGGGATGAGTCGGGGATTTCCATGCGCCTCCACCAATTGCGCTATCTGCTGCCGCAGGGCTTCTTCGCCCTGGCCTGGACCGAATGGGGGCCGGAGGATGGGCTGCCGGTGGTCTGCTTGCATGGCCTGACCCGGACGGGACGCGACTTCGATGCCCTGGCGGCGGCGTTGGCGGCGGAGGGCCGCCGGGTGCTCTGCCCGGACCTGCCGGGCCGCGGTGCCTCCGACTGGTTGCCCGACCCGTCGCTGTATGTCCCCCCGACCTACGTGGCCGCGCTGTCGCATCTGCTGGCGCGGCTGGACGGGCCGG
The DNA here is from genome assembly GCA_049315625.1 of Paracraurococcus sp. Lineage (GTDB taxonomy): Bacteria > Pseudomonadota > Alphaproteobacteria > Acetobacterales > Acetobacteraceae > Paracraurococcus. The sequence continues at coordinate 3,047 of JBMOJU010000446.1, read as the reverse complement.
TGGACTGGGTCGGAACCTCGCTGGGCGGCATCTGCGGCATGGTGGTGGCGGCGACGCCGGGCCACCCGGTCCGCCGGCTGGTGCTGAACGACATCGGCGCCTTCGTGCCGAAGGAATCCCTGGCCCGGATCGGCGACTATCTGGCGCAGGCGGGCGACTTCGCCGACCTGCTGGCGCTGGAGCAGTACCTGCGCCACGTGCACGCGCCCTTCGGGCATCTGAGCGATGCCGAATGGCGGCATCTGGCGGAAACCTCCGCCCGCCCGGCCGCGGGCGGGCGGGTCGCGCTGCACTACGACCCGGCGATCGCCGCGCCGTTCCAGGGCCACGAGCCGGTGGACATGGACCTTTCGCCGATCTGGACCCGGGTGACGGCGCCGGTGCTGGTGCTGCGCGGAGAGGAAAGCGACCTGCTCTCGGCCGAGACGGCGTGCGACATGGCGCAGCGGCCGGGCGTACGGGCGGTGGAGATCGCCGGCTGCGGCCATGCACCGGCACTGATGGACCCTTATCAGATCGGGCTGGTCGGCGATTTCCTGCGCTCAGGCGCCTGACCGGGCCGCGATCAGCGTATCGCGGATATCCGTCAGCACCTCGCCCAGCCAGTTCCGCCCCAGCCAGGTGGCGCGGCTGAGCGCGCGGGAATCCTCCGCACCCAGGCCGATGCCCCAGAGGCGGTCCCTCGGTGAGGCCTCCACCAGCGTGGTGCCGGCGGTGGCCAGCAGGGCGAGGAGCGCCGCCGGGTTCTGGGTGAATTTGGCGTAGTTGCCCTCCGCCACCAGTGGCCGCGCGGCGACCTGCCAGACGGAGTCCACGAAGCCCGGCACCTGCCGCCCGAGTTGCTTCGCCTCGGCCGCGCCGGCGGCGAGGATCGCGGCCTGCAACTCCGCCGGCGCGCCGAAGAGCTGCGCCTTCCGCCACATCATCCAATTCTCCGCGGTGGCGAAGCGGAGGCCATGTTTCACGAACGGCGCGCCTTCATGCCACTGGCTGAAGACGCTGTCGGCCCGCCAGAAGAAGGTGAAACGCTCCTCCATGCCCGTGGCCGCGGGTTCATTCAAAACCCCGGCCGCGGGGTAAGCTCCATCATCACCTGGTCGAGCCCGCCATCCACCAGAATCTCCCCGCCGTTCACGTAGGCGCTGCGCGGGCTGGCGAGGAAGGTCACGGCATCGGCGATATCCTGCGGTGTGCCGATCCGCCGGCTCGGCAGCATCTGCTCCCGCCGCTCCTTGATCCCGGGCTGCTGGTAGAAGCCTTCCGACATCGGCGTGCGGATGAAGCCGGGGCTGACCACGTTGCTGCGGATCCCGTCCGGGCCCCATTCCAGCGCCAGCTGCCGCGACAGCATCGCGACCGCCGCCTTGCTCGGCGAATAGGCGCCGCTGCGCGGCTGCGGGTTGGTCGCGGCGATCGAGGCGATATGCACGATCGCGCCGCCGCGGCCGATCATCTGGTGGCGGAAGGCCTGCGCGCACAGCAGGTAGCCGGTCAGGTTCACGTTGAGCAGCGTGTTCCATTCCTCGAGCGGCAAATTGGCCAGCGCGCCCGGCCGCAGGATGCCCGCATTGTTCACCAGGATGTCGGCCGCGCCGAGCCGGTCCGAGCTGGTGAGCGCCGCATCGGCGATGCTGCCTTCCGACCCGGTGTCGCAGAGGATGGCGTTGACCCGGCCGCCGGCATCGAGCAACTGCCGTTCCAGCGACTTCAGCGAGTCCATCTCCCGGTCCAGCAGCGCCACGGCGCAGCCGGCCTCGACGAAGGAGGTGGCGATGGCGCGGCCCATGCCGCCGGCGGCGCCGGTGACGACCGCGATCTTGCCGCCAAGGCCCAGCCAATCGGTGTTCATCGTGCAACCCTCCCCCACCCGGCCGCATGAGACGCAGCGGGGCGGGGCAGGTCAAGCGGGGCGGAACGCGCCGGCATTCAGCGCGAACGCAGGAGTTGCGCGGCATCCACCGCGAAATACGTCAGCACGCCATTGGCGCCGGCGCGCTTGAAGCCCATCAGGCTTTCCAGCATCGCCCGCTCATGCTCGATCCAGCCGTTCTGCACCGCGGCCATGATCATCGCGTACTCGCCGCTGACCTGGTAGGCGAAGGTCGGCACGCCGAAGCGGTCCTTCACCCTCCGCACGATATCCAGGTATGGCATGCCCGGCTTCACCATCACCATGTCGGCGCCCTCGGCGAGGTCGAGCGCCACCTCGCGCAGCGCCTCGTCCGTGTTGGCCGGGTCCATCTGGTAGGTCTTCTTGTCGCCGCGCAAAGCCTTGCCTGACCCGAGGGCATCACGGAACGGGCCATAGAAGGCGGAGGCATACTTCGCCGCGTAGGACATGATGCGGGTGTCGATGAAGCCCGCCGCATCCAGCGCCTGGCGGATGGCGCCGATCCTTCCATCCATCATGTCCGACGGCGCGATGCAGTCGATCCCGGCCTCCGCCTGGTTCACCGCCTGGCGCACCAGGATGGCGACGCTGTCGTCGTTGTGGACGTAGTCGCCGGTGCGCGTTTCCCGGATCACGCCGTCATGCCCGTGGTCGGTATAGGGGTCGAGCGCCACGTCGCCGACCAGGCCCATCTCCGGGAAGGCGCGCTTCAGCTCGCGCGCCGCGCGGCAGATCAGGTTGTTGGCGTTCGTCGCCTCGGTGCCCTCGGCATCCTTGGCCTCGGGCGGGGTCGCCGGGAAGATGGCGATGGCCGGAATGCCGAGCCGCGCCGCCTCCTCCACATGGCCGGCCACGCGGTCCACGGTGACGCGCACCTGGCCGGGCATGGAGGCGACGGGCCGGGTCTCGCCGCGGCCCTCGATGACGAAGATCGGCCAGATCAGGTCGTCCACCGAGAGCGTGTTCTCCGCCACCAGGCGGCGGGTCCAGGCATCGCGCCGGTTGCGGCGCATCCGCACGCTGGGATAGGCGCCGAGCGCGGAACGGGGGGCGGAATCATCGGTCATGCGCGGCGGTCCTCCAGGGCCGCAATGGTGGCATGGCGGGGCGCGGGCGGAAAGGGGGGGGGGGGGGGGGGGGGGGGGGGGGGGGGGGG
>JBMOJU010000445.1:0-3805 GCA_049315625.1 Paracraurococcus sp. | reverse complement strand
GCGCTGGATGTCCGCGCCAGCACGATCAACGACGCGATGAAGATCGCCGCCGCCCGGGCGCTGGCGCTGCTGGCGCGGGAGGACGTGCCGGAGGAGGTCAACACCGCCGGCGCCGGCAAGTCGCTGCGCTTCGGCCCCGAATACATCATCCCCAACGCCTTCGACCCGCGGCTGATCAGCCGCGTGCCGGTCGCCGTCGCCAAGGCGGCGGTGGATAGCGGCGTCGCCCGCCGGCCGATCACCGACCTGCCGCGCTACGCCCGCAGCCTGACCGGGCGGCTGGACGCGACGGCGAACGCGCTGGAGCTGATCACCGAACGGGTGCGGGCCAACCCGCGCACCGTCGTCTTCGCCGAGGGCGAGGAGGAGAAGGTGATCCGCGCCGCCATCGCCTTCCACAATGCCGGCTACGGCACCGCCGTGCTGGTCGGGCGGGAGGACCGGATCCAGGCGACGATGCGCACCATCGGCGTGCCGCTGCCGGAGGGCATCATCATCCGCAACGCGCGGAATTCCGACAGCAACCGCCGCTTCGCCGAGTTCCTGTACGCCAAGCAGCAGCGGCACGGGTTCCTGTTCCGCGACTGCCAGCGGCTGGTCAACCAGGACCGCAACGTCTTCGCCGCCTGCATGGTAGCGATGGGCGATGCGGATGCCATCGTCACCGGGGTGACCCGCAGCTATTCGGTGGCGCTGGAGGGCATCACCTCGGTCATCGACCCGGCGCCGGGCGGCGTCATGTTCGGCCTGACCCTGCTGCTGGCCCGCGTCTCCGGCACCGTCTTCGTCGCCGACACCGCGATCCATGAGCGTCCCGATGCGGCGACCCTGGCCGAGATCGCCATCCAGTCGGCCGCCGCGGCGCGCCGGCTCGGGCATGAGCCGCGCGTGGCGTTCCTCTCCTTCTCCACCTTCGGCGACCCCAAGGGCTCCATCCCCGGCAGCATCCGCGAGGCGGTGAAGCTGCTGGACCAGCGCCAGGTGGATTTCGAGTACGACGGCGAGATGTCGGCGGACGTCGCGCTGGACCCGGCGCTGCGGGCGCATCTGTACCCCTTCTGCCGGCTGACCGGGGCGGCCAACGTACTGGTGATGCCCGGCCTGCATGCCGCGCATATCCTGACCAAGTCGGTGCCACGCCTGACCAGCGGCACGGCGATCGGGCCGCTGCTGATGGGGCTGTCGAAGCCGGTGCAGATCGTCCCGGTGGATGCCAGCGTGACCCAGCTGCTGGACATGGCCTGCCTGGCGGCGCACGCCGCGATCGCCCGGTGACAGCGTCCGAGCGTCCCGGGCGGTGTTCCGGCCCGGGGCGTGACCCGGCCGCTGCCTCCGCCTCGGACCCGCCGCTCTTCACCATCGGCTACGAGGGCGCGACGCCGGACCGGCTGGTCGCCACCCTGCTGGCGGCCGGCATCACCACGCTGGTCGACGTGCGCGAGCTGCCGAACAGCCGCCGCCCCGGCTTCGCCAAGCGGGCGCTGTCCGAGGCGCTGGGGCGCGCCGGCATCGGCTACCGCCATGTCCGGGCGCTGGGCACCCCGCCGGAAGGGCGGGCGGCGGCGAAGGCCGGCCGCACCGGCGAGATGCAACGCATCTTCGGCGCCCGCCTCGCCGGCACCGAGGCGCAGGCGGCCGTCGCCGCCCTGGCCGGGGAGGCACGCGTGGCGCGGCTCTGCCTGCTCTGCCTGGAAGCCGACCCGAGTGTCTGCCACCGCACGCTGGTCGCCGAAGCTGTTGCAAGATCAGGCGGAATTGCCATTGTCCACCTGCATGCGGCCGGCGCTCTCCCGGCCTGACCACGGGGGACAAGCATGGCGCTCAGCCTGATCCTGCACCACCTCTCCGCCTTGGAGGCGGAAGACGAGAAACGCTTCTTCGAAGCGATTTTCCAGATCGCGCCGGAGCACTGGCAGGTCTCGAAAACCGTGACTCTGGCCGAAACCGGGGTTTCGCCCGCTTATCTGCGCGATCATCTGGTCCGCTGCCTGCCGCCGGCGCTGCGGCCGGAGACCGAGATCCTCGTCACGCACGTGTCGGCCGATGCGGCGTGGAACGCCCTTCCCGCGGTCGGCGAGCAATGGGTGCGCGACGCGCTGGCACCCTGAGCCGCCGGCGCGGCGGTCGGTCGCGCGCTTGTGATCAAGCCGAATGGATCACCGCCCGCGCATGTAGCGGCGTTCCGGCCGATAGATCAGCCAGTGGCGAAGACGGTCGAGGATGCGGTGCAGCATCGGCGGCGGGTCCGGCGGTTCCAGGGTGCGGTCGGCGGCATAACGCCATCCGATTATGGAGCGGTTACGGCCGGTGCCGCCGCGCCGCCGACATGATTGACAGCGCGGCACGGCCCGCCGACATCCCCGGCATCATGCCCCGCTGCCTCGCCCCCGCCCTCGCCCTGTTTCTCCTCGGCGCCCCGGCGCTGGCCGAGACGCAGCCCTTCCGCATCGTCAACCGCACCGGGACGGAGGCGACGGCGCTCAACGCCGTCCGCACCCCGCGCGGGGCGCAGAACGACTGGGGCAACAACATGCTGAGCCCCGACCGGCCGCTGACACCCGACAGCGGCTTCCGGGTGCGGCCCGCCGGGGATGCCGGCTGCCGCTTCGACCTGCGCCTGGTGCTGGCCGACGGCCGGGAAAGCGTCCTGCGCGACCAGGACATCTGCGCGACGCGGGAGATCGAGATGGCCGCCGCCGCCCGCCCCGCGGCGCCGCTGCCGGTGCCGGTCACCCCCGCCCCGCAGGTGCCGCAGCAGCGGCCCAACCCGCAGGCCAAGCGCGTTTCCACCGGCACCGGCTTCCTGGTCGCCGCCGACCGCGTCCTGACCAACCACCACGTGGTCGATGGCTGCGAGCGGATCATCCTGCGCAGCGCGGACGGCCGCTGGCTCGGCGCGGTGCCGCCGGCCCGGGTGGACGAAAAGCTCGACCTCGCCCTGCTGGCGGTGCCCGGCCTGCCCGGCCCGGCGCTGGCCTTCCGCAGCAACCCGCCGATCCGACGGGGGGAGGGCGTGGTGGTCTACGGCTACCCGCTGGCGGGCATCCTGCCGGATGCCGTGCTGACCCGCGGCGAGATCAACGGCCTTTCGGGCCTGGCCGACAACCGCAGCCAGTTCCAGATCAGCGCCCCGGTGCAGCCGGGCAATTCCGGCGGGCCGATGCTCGACATGCAGGGCAACCTGGTCGGCGTGGTGGTGTCCAAGCTGAATGCCCAGAAGATCGCCCAGGCCACCGGCGACATCCCGCAGAACATCAACTTCGCGGTGAAGGGGGAGGCCGCGCTGAGCTTCGTCCAGCGCGCCGGGCTGTCCCCCCGCCTGGCCGACAGCACCGGGCCGGAGCGCGGCGCGGCCGATGTGGGGGAGGTGGCGCAGCGCAGCGCGGTGTTCATCCGGTGCGAGCGGTAGCGCAAGCCGGTTTTAGGGTTGCGGCGATTAAACCCTGAAATTCGCCTCAACCCGCTTCAAATGCATTGAGGCCGGGTCGGGTCAGATCGGTATTTTCCGTTCCAGGCCAAAGGGTTGCGGCGAAACCGGTTTTGGATTTGGGACTTTGAAACGCCTCAAACGCGGGGGCCGGCCCGTCGCGGGACGCAGGGGTGGCGTTGACAATATTCCTATAACGGCCGGCGCCGCCCGGGGGCAAGCGAAACCCACGCGCCCTCAGCCCCGGCGCAGCCGCCGGCCCAGCGCTGCCACGGCCAGCACCAGCGCCAGCCAGGCGCCGCCCAGCGCCGGCGCCGTGCCCAGCGCGTCCACCGCCAGCCCGACCGCCAGCGGCACCGCGCTGAAGCCGAGATGCGC
>JBMOJU010000444.1:0-3842 GCA_049315625.1 Paracraurococcus sp. | reverse complement strand
TGACACGGCCGCTGTGGCGCAGGTGCTGGCCCCATAGCGCCACGGCCATATCCGCCAGGGCAAGACCGGCATCCTCGACGCCTTCTTCGAGCGCTACGCGGCGGCGACGCGGGATCGGCCGGTGCCCTTCCTTGACTGGCTGCGGCAGGACTACGACGAGGCGGCGCTGCGGCGCGAATTCCGGTCGCAGCCCTGGGCGGACAGGCTGGTGGATGGAATTCTTCGCCGGGAATAAATTACCTGTAACTTTTTAGCCATTTTCAAGTCTTCCCGGCGTCGATTTCCTGTGGCCAATCGCGCGGCGCGTGAGGGGGGAGACCGGCGCCATGCCGAGGCTGATGGCCGCTTTCTTTTGTTCCGGCTTCGGTGCACTGCTGTGCCAGATCGTCTGGCAGCGCATGCTGGGCATCTTCGCCGGGTCGGACACCATCAGCGCCGCCCTGGTGGTCGGCGCCTTCCTGGCCGGCCTCGGCCTGGGCTCGATCCTCGGCGCCCTGTTGGCGGACCGGCTGACGCCGGCGCGCGCGGTGCTCGGCTTCGCGCTGTGCGAGGCTGGAATCGCGCTCTGCGCCCTGCTCTCCAAGCCCTTCCTGTACGACTGGCTGGCGCGCGGCATGGTCGGGCAGGTGGATGGCCCGGCGCTGATCTTCGCGCTCTGCTTTGCCGGCCTGGTGGTCCCGACCACGCTGATGGGGGCCTCGCTGCCGCTGCTCTGCCGCGCCATCGCCACCTCGCTCGATACCCTGGCCGAGCGAATCGGTGCGCTCTACGGGCTGAACACCCTCGGTGCCGGCCTCGGCGCGCTGCTCGGCGGCTGGCTGGTGGTGGGCAATCTCGGCTTCGTCGGTGCGCTCGGCCTGGCGGCGATGCTGAACCTGGTGGCGGCCAGCCTGGCGCTCAGCCTGCTGCCGGCGCTGCGCCGCGCGCCGGCGCCGGCGGCGGCACGCGCGGTGGCCGCGGCAGCCCCGGCGCCCTTCGGCAGCCTGCCGCTCTGGTGCCTGCTGGTGTTCCTGTCCGGCTACGTGATCGTTGCGCTGGAGATCGTCTGGGTCCGGCTGCTCGGCCAGGTCGGGCAGTACCATGCCTACCTGTTCCCGACCGTGCTGGGCGTGTTCCTGCTGGCGGATGGCGCCGGCATGGCGCTGGCCGCGCGGCTGGTCCGCCGCATGCCCGACCCGCGCCCGGCCTTCTTCATCACCCAGGGCGCCGGCTACGTGCTGGCGGTGCTGCTGATCGGCGCATTGTGGCTGGCGCTGCCATATCCGCCGCTGGCGCAGATGATGACGGTGGATGATTGGCGTTTCACCCTGGCGCCGATGGTGGTCTCGACGCTGCTCGTCATTGCCGTGGTCGCGCCGCCGGCCTTCCTGATCGGCATGACCTTCCCCTTCGTCCAGCGGGCCGTGCAGCAGGATCTGGCGAGCGTCGGCGCCCGGGTCGGCTGGGTGCAACTGGCGAACATCGCCGGCAATGCGGCCGGGTCGCTCGGGACCGGGCTGGTGACGCTGCACCTGCTGGGCAGCATGGGCACGCTGAAGCTGCTGGCCGGGCTCACCGCCCTGCTGTTGCTCGGCTGGCTGTGGCGGGCCGGCCGGACGCGGCGCTGGGAGGCCGGGCTGGCCGCGGCCTGCGTCGCGGCGCTGCTGGTGCTGCCCGGCAACTTCACCTTCTGGAGCCGCATGCACGGCCATGCGCCCGGCAGCTTCGCGGCCTGGTCGGAGGATCGCTCCGGCGTCGCCTTCTACCGTGAGACGCCCGCGAATCCGGGGAAGCCCGGTGGCAGCTTCTTCATCATGGGGCATGGCCAGGGCTCGGTCCCCTTCCTGCCGGTGCATGTGCTGCTGGGGGCCATCGGCCCGCTGATCCACCCGGCGCCGGAGCGGGTGCTGGCAATCGGCGTCGGCTCCTCCGGCACGCCCTGGGGGGCCGCGGTCTCCCCGGCCACGCGGGAGATCCGGGCGATCGAACTGATCCGGCCGGTGCTCGACACGCTGGAGGATATCGCCGCGGCGCGGCCCGACGGCGCCGTGGCGGCGCTGCTGCGCGACCCGCGGCTGCGCCTCGAGTACGGCGACGGCCGCCAGGCGCTGGCGCAGGGGACGCAGCGCTACGACGTCATCGAAGCCGATGCGGTGCTGCCGCAGACCTCGCATAGCGGCCTGCTCTACAGCGCCGAGTTCCTCGGGGCGGTGAAGGCGCGGCTGGCACCGGGCGGGATCTACGTGCAATGGGCGCCGACCGCGCGGGTGGTGGAGACCTTCGCCGCGGTCTTCCCGCACGCCATCCTGCTGCAGCCCTTCCCGGTGCTGATCGGCTCGAACGACCCGATCGCCTTCGACCATGCGGCGCTGCTGGCCAGGCTGGCCGACCCGGCGGTGCTGGCGCATGCCCGCCGCGGCAATCCGGCGATCGAGGCGCTGGCCTACAATGTCGCCGGCCCGGCCTATCACTGGCGGCCGGAGACGGCGCGCGACCCGGCCAGCCTGACCGACCTGTTCCCGCGCGACGAGTTCTTCGCCAACCAGGATTCCCTCGCCCGCTGGCAGCCGCGCCACCCGGCGCAGGCGCAGGCCAGCCCGGCGGAGGAGCCGCCACGGGCGGCACTGGCCGGCGTGCCGCGGTAGAGCCGGATGCGTTGAGGCGGAAGCGCCGATCGCTCTGCCTCCCGCGACCGGACGCCTGCCCGAGCATGCTCTGGCGGCGGGCGCTACAGCAGGCCGAAGCGCACGCCGACCTTGTGCAGCGGCCCGACCAGGATGTTGCACAGCACCGTCCGGGTGAGGTGGAAGCCCAGCACCAGCGGCACGGCCAGTTCCAACGCCTTGGCGGTCAGGGCCATCTCCGGCATCCCGCCCGGCGCCATCCCCAGGATCAGCGCCGGCACCGGCAGGCCGGCCGCCACCGCCATGCCCCAGGCGATCGCCGTCAGCAGCAGCGACAGCACTGCCGAGGAGATCACCGCGGCGATCGCCAGCCGGCGGGAGGAGAGCAGGAAGCTCTTCGTCAGCCGGGTGCCGAGCGAGGCGCCCATCGCCACCTGCGCCGCGTTGAGCAGCACGGTCGGCACGCCGGACGGCAGGTGGCCGGTCGCTGCCAGGCCGATGGCCACGCCGCAGGGCCCGAGCATCCAGGGATTGGCCAGACCGGCTTTGCGCAGCGGCCAGGCCAGCGCCAGCCCGGCGGCGGCCATCCCGAGCAGGCCGGGCCACCAGACCGGCTGCCGCGTCGCCATGAAGGCGCCGAACTCTCCATGCGGCGCCAGCCAGCCGAGCAGCGGCGGGAAGGTCAGCACCACCACCAGCACCCGCATGGTCTGGGCCAGGGTGACGGTGGCGACGCTGGCCTTGGCGTCCTGCGCCAGCATCGCCATCACGATCACGCCGCCCGGTACGGCGCAGAAGAAGCCGGTCTGCGAATCGGTGCCCGCCAGCCGGGTGAACAGCCGGGCGACCACGAAGCCGGTGGCGATGGCGATCACGCCGCCCAGCAGCAGCACCGGCAGCGCGCCGGTCACCGCGGCAAGCACCGGGCCGGAGAAGGTGGCGCCGAGCCCGAGGCCGAGGAAGACCAGCCCGGTCGGCCGCGCCCAGCCGATCACCGCCACCGGCCGATGCCAGGCGAGCGCCGCGGTCGCCACCATCGCCCCGATCATCCATGCGAGCGGCACGTGCAGCAACGCCAGCAGCGCGCCGCCGAGCGCGGCGACGCCGGTGGTGAGGAGTTGCGTGGGGAGGAGTTGGGTCGGCAAGACGGGGTGACCATCGCGCCGGAGGCGCGTGGGGTCAAACGCCGGAGGCGCGTGGGGTCAAACGCCGGAGGCGCGTGGGGTCAAACGCCGGAGG
>JBMOJU010000083.1:0-17147 GCA_049315625.1 Paracraurococcus sp. | reverse complement strand
AGCCTGATCAAGACCGTGCGCGGCGGCGGCTATGTGCTGGCCGCGACGGTCGAGAAGGGATGAACCGGCTTTCCCCCATCGCGCGCCGCGTCGATTGGCGGCTCTGGCCGCGCAGCCTGGCCGGGCGCACCGCCCTGGTGCTGCTGCTGGCGCTGACCGTGGTGCAGGCGGCGGGGCTGACCATCCACGCGCTCGACCGCGTCGACCTGCAGCGCTTCGCCCAGGCGCGGGAGATCTCGCAGCGCGCCATCAGCGCCTGGCGCACCGTGCTGCTGGCGCCGCCGGACCGCCGGGCGCAGATGCTGGCGGAGCTGGAATTGCCCAGCGGCCTGTCGGCGACGCTGGACGACATGCCGCTGGCCCGGCCGGAATTGCCGCCCATGCCGCCGCCGGTGGCCCGGCTGCTGCGCTTCGACCTGTTCGCTGCCAGCCCGCCGCGCTTCCGCCCGCGGGAGATGATCACCGCCTGGTCCGGCAGCGGGCCGAGCTTCGCGGTCAGCCTGCGGCTGCCGAGCGGCGAATGGCTGAACCTGCACATCCACCTGCCGCCGCCGCGGCCCTGGCATTCCGAGACCTTCCTGATCGCCTTCGGCGCCATGACCTTCGCGGCGGCGCTGCTCATCCTCTGGGCGGTGCGGCGGCTGACGCGGCCGGTGCGGGCGCTGGCCGAGGCGGCCGACCGGCTGGGCCGCGACGTGAACGCGCCGCCGCTGCCGGAACAGGGACCGAGCGAGGTCGCCACCGCGGCGCATGCCTTCAACACCATGGCGGAGCGTATCCGCCGCTTCGTCGGCGACCGCACCCAGATGCTGGCCGCCATCGGCCACGATTTGCGCACGCCGATCACCCGGCTGCGGCTGCGGGCCGAGTTCATGGAGGATGACGAGCAGCGGCGGAAGATGCTGTCCGACCTCGACGAGATGGAGGCGATGGTGGCGGCGACGCTGGCCTTCGCGCGGGATGATTCGGCGGCCGAGCCGACGGTCCCGGTCGATATCGCCGCGCTGTGCCGCACCGTGCTGGATGAGGCCGCGGATGCGCATCCCGACCTGGCCGAGCGGATCGCCTACCACGGGCCGGAACGGCTGGTGGCGCCGGTGCGGCCGGTGGCGCTGAAGCGGGCCATCGCCAATCTGGTAGGCAATGCGCTGGCCTATGGCTCGGCGGCGCGGCTCATCCTCTCGCCGCCCGAGGCGCCGTCGCGGCTGCTGCACCTTGCGATCGAGGATGACGGGCCGGGCATCCCGCTGGGCGACCTGGAATCGGTGTTCCAGCCCTTCCGCCGGCTGGAGACGAGCCGGAACCGGGAGACCGGCGGGACCGGGCTCGGCCTGCCGATCGCGCGCAACATCTTCCGCGCGCATGGCGGGGATGTGGTGCTGCGCAACCGGGGCGGCGGCGGGCTGGTGGCGCTGGCGACGCTGCCCGGTTAGAGCGGATCGCCGCAGGGCCGAAGGGCCCGGAGGCGTGAATCCGCTCTTCAAACAGGTCAGGCAGCGGGCGCCAGTTCCCGCACCTGCGGGATCACCTCCTCGGCGAACAGCCGGATGGTCTGCTGCCGCACCGCCCGCGGCACGCCATAGGTGCCGTTGCTGATGACCAGGTAGTCGAAGCCGAGATCGAGGATCTCCCGCACCCGCCGCGCCACCGTCGCCGGGGAGCCGACCAGGTTCTGCGCCAGGTAGCCGCCGAGATTGGCCGGGTCCGACAGCAGGCGGAGATTGGCGAACATGCGGTTGAACTGCTCGTAGCCCGGGATGTTGCCCCAGGGCGCGTGGTCGGACTGGTAGTGCTCCACCTGCAGGGCGAAGAATTTCGGCAGGTATTCCAGCGCCTGGGCCTGCGCCGCCTCATCCGTCTCGGCGACGAAGCACTTGATGGAGATGGGGAAGGTCACGTCGGTCGGGCGGCCAGCGGCGGCGCTGCGGTCCTTCCAGGTCTCCAGGATGCGGCGCAGCAGCTTGTCCGGGAAGGAGGACAGGCAGAGCGGCGGCAGGCCGAGATCGGCCATGATGGCCGCGCTCTCCAGGCTGCCGATCGCGCCGTAGAAATTCGGCATGCGGCCCTGCAGCGCCGGCCGCAGCACGGTGGGCGTGGACCAGTTGGCGTAATGGCCGGCATGCGTCACCGGTCCGCCGCGCAGCGCCTTGCGGGTGAACTCCCAGGTCTCGCGGAAGCGGTCGCGGGCGGTCTCCATGCCGATCCCGAAGGCGTCGTACTCGGATTTCGCGGTGCCGCGGCCCATGCCGATATGCAGCTCGCCATCGGACAAGGTCTGCAGCATCGCCACATCCTCGGCGAAGCGCACCGGGTCGTACCAGGGCAGCACCATGACCGAGGTGCCGAGCCCGAGGCCGGGGCAGGCGGCGGCGATGTGGGACAGGAACAGCAGCGGGTTGGGCTGCGGGTAGTAGTCGCTGAAATGATGCTCCACCATCCAGGCGGCGTCATAGCGCAGGCGGTACAGCAGCTCGGCATCGGCGACCGCCTCGCGGTAGAGCTGGCGGTCGCTCAGCCCTTCCTCCCCGACGGCGCCGATCTGGTAGGCGAAGCGGGCTTCCTTGGCCATTGGGACCCTCCCCCGGGGTGTGCTTGCGGCAACGCTAGGTTTCGGCGCCGGCCGGCGTCAACTGGCGGGCGGCGCCGGGCGAGGCCATACTGGGGCCAAGGGTGGAGGATGCGGTCATGGAATTCGGACGTCTTGGCGTATGGTGCTCGACCGATCGGCTGGACGCGGCGGGGCTGCGCGGCCTGCTGGAGCGCGCGGAGGCGCTGGGCTACGGCACCCTTTGGTACCCGGAATCGCGCGGCTATGAATCGGTGGCGCTGGCCAGCTTCCTGCTTGCGAACAGCACGAAGCTCGTCATCGGCAGCTCGATCGCCAACATCTATGCACGGGATGCCTTCACCGCCCGGCGCGCGCTGGCGACCCTGAACGCGCTGCATGGCGGGCGCTTCGCGCTCGGCCTCGGCGTGTCGCACATCCCGATGGTGGAAGGCCTGCGCGGCCACCGCTACGACAAGCCGATCCCCGCCATGCGCGCCTACCTGGACGGCATCGCCAAGGGCGGCGAGGCGACGCTGGAAGGCCCGGTGCTGCTGGCTGCGCTGGGGCCGAAGATGCTGGCGCTGGCCGCGGCGCAGTCCGATGGCGCGGTGCCCTACAACGTCACGCCGGAACACACGAAGCAGGCGGCCGAGATTCTCGGGCCGGGCAAGGTGCTGGCGGTGGAGCAGAAGGTCTGCATCGAGACCGACAAGGCCCGCGCCCGCGCGCTGGGGCGGAAGGAGCTCGCCCGCTACATGACCTTGCCGAACTACGTGAACAACTGGCTGCGGCTGGGCTTCACCGAGGCCGAGCTGGCGGATGGCGGCAATGACCGCTTCATCGACGCCATGGTGCTGAACGGCGATGCGGAGACTGTGAAGGCCGGGCTGCGGGCGCATTTCGCCGCCGGCGCCACCCATGTCTGCATCCAGCCGGTCATAGATGATGGCGACATTGCCCACCGCGACGCCATGCTGGCGGCGCTGGCCGATACCTGAGGGAGCAGGACGATGCTGACGCTCGGCTACAAGGCCTCCGCAGAGCAGTTCGAACCCGCGAAGCTGCTGGATTTCGGCGTGATGGCGGAGCAGGTGGGGTTCGATTCCTGCTTTATCTCCGACCATTTCCAGCCCTGGAAGCACACCGACGGCCATGCGCCGAATTCGCTGGTCTGGCTCGGCGCGCTGGGCGCGCGGACGCAGCGGCTGGTGATGGGGACGTCGGTGCTGACGCCGACCTTCCGCTATCATCCCTCGATCGTGGCGCAGGCCTTCGGCACGCTGGGGTCGATGTTCCCCGGCCGCGTCATCCTCGGCATCGGCACCGGAGAGGGGCTGAACGAGGTGCCCTCCACCGGCGCGCCCTGGCCGGAGTTCAAGGAACGCTTCGCCCGGCTGCGCGAAGCGGTGCAGCTGATGCGCAGGCTCTGGACCGAGGAGCGGGTGAGCTTCGACGGCACCTACTACAAGACGGAGAAGGCGACGATCTACGACCGGCCGCACGCGCCGGTGCCGATCTACGTCGCCGCGGCCGGCGCGCTGATCGCCAAATATGCCGGCCGCAGCGGCGACGGATTCATCTGCACCAGCGGCAAGAAGCCCGAGCTCTATACCGAGACGCTGCTGCCGAACCTGGCCGCCGGGCTGGAAGCCGCCGCCGCGCCGAAGCCGAATTACGACCGGATGATCGAGGTGAAGGTCAGCTTCGACACCGACAAGCAGCGCGCGCTGGAAGATACCCGCCACTGGGCCGCGCTGGCGCTGAGCGCCGAGGAGAAGATGACGGTCGAGGACCCGGCCGAGATGGAACGCCTGGCCGATGCGCTGCCGCTGGAGCGCGCCGCCAGCCGCTGGATCGTCTCCGACGATCCGGAGGAGCATGTGGAGCGCATCGGCTACTACGTCGGGCTCGGCTTCAACCATCTTGTGTTCCACGCGCCGGGGCCTGACCAGGCGCGCTTCCTGAGCCTGTACGGGGAGCGGGTGCTGCCCCTGCTGCGCCGCCGCTTCGGGTGAGCGACGCGGTCACCCTGCTGGCGCTGCCCGGCCTGCCGATGTTGGCGGCGGGGGACGACCTCGGCGCCATCCTGGCGGATGGCCTGGCGCGCGCCGGCATCGCGCCGCAGTCGGGCGACGTGCTGGCGGTGGCGCAGAAGATCGTCAGCAAGGCGGAGGGGCGGAGCGTGCCGCTGGCCAGCGTCACGCCCTCCGCCCGCGCCGAAGCGCTGGGGGCGGAGACCGGCAAGGACCCGCGGCTGGTCGAGCTGATCCTGTCGGAGAGCGTCCGTGTGGTGCGGGCGCGGCCGAACCTGATCATCGTCCAGCACCGGCTCGGCTTCGTCATGGCGAATGCCGGCATCGACCAATCGAATGTGGGCGAGGACGGGCATGCGCTGCTGCTGCCGCTGGACCCGGATGGCAGCGCCGCTTCGCTCTCAGCACGGCTCGGCCTGCCGGTGGTGATCACCGACAGCTTCGGCCGCGCCTGGCGACGCGGGACGGTGGGCGTGGCGATCGGCGCGGCGGGGCTGCCGGCGCTGCTCGACCTGCGCGGCCAGCCGGACCTGTTCGGCCGCACGCTGATGGTCAGCATCACCGGCTTCGCCGACGAGATCGCCGCGGCCGCCGGCCTGGTGATGGGCCAGGGGGCGGAAGGCCGGCCGGCGGTGCTGGTGCGCGGGCTGCAATGGTCCGCCCCGGCGGTGCCGGCGGCGGAGCTCGTGCGCATCGGGGCCGAGGATCTGTTCCAGTGATCGTGGCGCTGTCAGGCGGCATCGGCGGGGCGAAGCTGGCGCTCGGGCTTTCCAGGATTCTGCCGGCGGGCGAGCTGCTGGTGGTGGCCAATACCGGCGATGATTTCGAGCATCTCGGTCTGACCATCTGCCCCGACATCGACACGCTGAGCTACACGCTGGCGGGGCTCGACAACCCGACGCTGGGGTGGGGCCGGCACGACGAAAGCTGGTCCTTCATGGACACGCTGCCGGGCCTCGGCGGGCCGGACTGGTTCCGGCTCGGCGACCGCGACCTGGCGCTGCACGTGCTGCGGACGCACCGGCTGCGCGGCGGGGAGACGCTGTCGGCCATCACCGACGACATCCGCCGGCGCCTCGGCGTCGGCCCGCGCATCCTGCCGATGAGCGACGATCCGGTGCGCACACGCATCCTGAGCGACGCGGGCTGGATCGACTTCCAGGACTGGTTCGTGCGGCAGCGTGCGGCGCCGGTGGTGCGCGCGGTGGAGTTCGCCGGCGCCGCGACGGCACGGCCGCAGCCGGAGGTGCTGGCGGCGCTGCACGCGCGGCCGCGCGCCGTGGTGATCTGCCCCAGCAACCCGTTCATCAGCATCGAGCCGATCCTGGCGGTGCCGGGAATGCGGGATGCGATCATCGCTTCGGGCGCGCCGGTGGTTGCCGTCTCGCCGATCATCGCCGGGCAGGCGGTGAAGGGGCCGACGGCGAAGATGTTTTCCGAGCTCGGCACGCCGCCTTCCGCGGCAGCGGCCGCTTCGCGCTACGGCGATCTGCTGACCGGCTATGTCATGGAAGAGGGCGACGACGGCGGCGGCATCGCGGCGCGCGTGTTCCGCGCCGCGACGCTGATGCGGACGCTGGACGACAAGGTGGCGCTGGCCCGCGCCGTGCTCGCCGCGGCGGAGGCGCTGCGGTGACGCTGTGGGCGGTGCTGCCGGTGAAGGAGATGGCGGGGTCGAAGCAGCGCCTCTCACCGTTGCTGTCGCCGGCAGAGCGCGTGGCGCTGATGCGGGTGATGGTGGGTGAGGTGCTGGGCGCCTTGCTGGGCGCGCGCGGGCTGGCCGGCGTCGCGGTGGTGACGCTGGACGAATGGACCACGGCGGAGGCGCTGCGTCGCGGCGCGCGGGTGATCACCGAAGGCGCGCGGGATGGCCATACCGGCAGCGTCACCGCGGCGGCGCGGGTGCTGGCGACGGAGGGCGCAACCGGCGTGCTGACCATGCCGGGTGACATCCCGGCGGTGAGTGCGGCCGAGGTCGAGGCACTGGTCGCGGCGCATGGCACGGCGCCGGCCTTCACCATCGCGCCGGCGCATGACGAGAAGGGATCGAACGGCGTGGTGCTGAGCCCGCCCGGCGTCGTGCCGCTGCGCTTCGGCGAGGACAGCTATGTCCCCCACCTGGCGGCGGCGCGGGCGCAGGGCATCGAGCCCCGCATCGTCCCCCTGCCCGGCGTGGCCATGGACATCGACCATCCGGAGGACATCGCCATGTTCGCCGGCCTGGAGCTGGCGCGCGGCACCCGCACGCTCGCCTGGCTGCAGGACTCGGGCGTCCTGTCCCGCCTCTGACTCAAGGTGTCCAAGGCCTTTCGGCCTTTGGCGGGGAGCCCGAGGGGCAGCGCCCCTCGCTACGCGTGCGCGTGCCGGCGCGGCGCCGTCTGCACCACCGGCGTCAGCTCCTGCGCCACGTAGGACGCGCGCCTGCGTTCCTCCGGCACCTCGCCGTACAGCGTCGTCCTTTGCTGCGGCATGCGGCCGATCGAGCGGATCAGCGCCTCCATCGCCGTGGGCGGGAATTCCTGGCCGTGCTGCGTCCCGGCCGCGCGCGAGATGCTCTCGTTCATCAACGTCCCGCCGAGGTCGTTGGCGCCGGCCTGCAATGCGAGCGCGGCGCCTTGCGGCCCCATCTTCACCCAGCTCGTCTGGATGCTGGTGATGTGCGGGTGCAGCACCAGCCGCGCAACGCTGTGCATCAGCAGCGCCTCGCGGAAGGTGGGCCCGCGCCGCGCCAGGCCGCGCAGGTACATCGGCGCTTCCATGTAGACAAAGGGCAGGGGCACGAATTCGGTGAAGCCGCCCGTCTCCGCCTGGAGGTCGCGTAGCACCAGCAGGTGGCGCGCCCAGTTTTCCGATGTTTCCACATGGCCGAACATGATGGTCGCGGTGGTGCGCAGGCCGAGCGAATGCGCCGCCCGCGCCACCGCGACCCATTCTTCGGTTTTCACCTTGTCCGGGCAGATGATGGCGCGGATCTCGTCGTCCAGGATTTCCGCCGCGGTGCCCGGCAGGGTGCCGAGCCCGGCCGACTTCAGCCGCGCCAGGTAGTCGCGCAACGATAGGCCCAGCGTCGCCGCGCCCTGCGTCACTTCCAGCGGCGAGAAGGCGTGGATGTGCATGCCCGGCACCGCTTCGCGGATCGCGGCGCAGATGCCTTCATAGGTCGCGCCGGTGTAGTCCGGGTGGATGCCGCCCTGCAGGCAGACCTCGGTCGCGCCGCGCGCCCAGGCTTCCGCGGCGCGGCGGACGATCTCCGTATGGTCCAGGTCGTAGGCCGGGCCGCGCAGCGCCTCATGCGTCTTGCCCTTGCTGAAGGCGCAGAAGGTGCAGCGGTAGGTGCAGATGTTGGTGTAGTTTATGTTGCGATTGACGACGTAGCGGATGGTCTCGCCGGACATCGCCACGCGCAGCCGGTCCGCCGCCGCCGCCACATGCGCCTGGTCGGCGTCGCGGGCGGCGAACAGCCGCATGATGTCGGGCGTATCGAGCCGCGCCCCGCCGGTGGCGCGGTCCACGGTGCGGGCCAGCGCCGCATCGCTGGCGGCCAGGCGCGGTGCCCGCAGCAGCGGCAGGGTCGTCTCGCCGGGCGCCCAGTCCTCGCCGCGGGCGAAGCCTTCCGCGTCGGCCGCCCGCCGCACCGCCGTCGCCACCGCGGGCGCGAACCACGCGGCAGGCACGCGGACATACGCCGGATAGGCCGGCAGCCGCTGGACCAGCACCTTGCCAGCCTCCGCCGTGCGGGCGGCCAATTCCTCGAGGTGCGGCCAGGGCGCTTCCGGGTTCACATGGTCCGGCGTCACCGGGGAGACGCCGCCCCAGTCGTTCAGCCCCGCCGCCACCAGCCGCTGATACACGCCGGGCGAAAGGTTCGGCGGCGCCTGGATGTTCATCGCCCCGCCCAGCACCACACGCGCGGCGGCGATGGTCCAGAGCAGGTCGTCGAGATCGGGTTCGTCCGCCCCCGCCAGCTTGGTCCGCGGCTTGGCGCGGAAATTCTGGATGATGACTTCCTGGATATGGCCGTGGCGCGCGTGGATCTCGCCGATCGCCCGCAGCGCCTCCAGCCGCTCCGCCCGCGTCTCGCCGATGCCGATCAGGATGCCGGTAGTGAAGGGCACGCGCAGCTCGCCGGCCAGGCGCAGCACCTCCAGCCGCGCCTCCGGGTGCTTGTCCGGGCTGCCGTGGTGGACCTGGCCGGGCTCGCACAGGCGCGCGCTGGCGGATTCAAGCATGATGCCCTGGCTGGCATTGGCCGCGCGCAACGCGGCGATCTCCGCCTGGTTCATCACCCCGGGGTTGGCGTGCGGCAGCAACCCCGTCTCCCTCAGCACCAGCGCGGAGACCTCCGCCAGGTAGGAGATCGTCGTCTCATGCCCCAGCGCCGCCAGCGCCTCCCGCGCCTGGCGCCAGCGCAGCTCCGGCTTGTCGCCCAGGGTGAACAGCGCCTCGGTGCAGCCGGCGGCGGCGCCGGCGCGGGCGATCGCCAGGACGTCTTTGGGCGAGAGGTAGGCGGCGTGGCCGGGACGCGGGTTCTCCGCGAAGGTGCAGTAATGGCAGACGTCGCGGCAAAGCTTCGTCAGCGGGATGAAGACCTTGCGCGAATAGCTGATGACGCGGCCATGCACCGCGTCGCGCAGCGCCGCCGCCTCCGCCATCAGCGCGTCCAGCGGCATCGCTTCCAGCCGGTCGTGCACCCTTGCGCTCCCCTCGTCCCGGGCTTCATCGTGGGGGCAGCACCGCCCGGATGCAATGCGCGGGCGGAGGAGGAAACGGTATGCAGATCGGCTTCAACGCCCCCAGCGGCGGGCCCCTGGCCACCCCGGAGCACCTGACCCGCCTGGCGCAGGAGGCCGAGGCGATGGGCTACGGCTACGCCACCATCAGCGACCACGTGGTGATCCCGACCGATATCCACGCCAAGTACCCGTATACCGACAGCGGCGAATTCCCCGCGACGGCGCGCGGGGAGCGGCACGAACAGCTCACCCAGGTGATGTTCCTGGCGGCGAAAACGACCACGCTGCGGCTGGTCACCTCCGTCATGGTGGTGCCGCACCGGCCGGCGTTGCTGACCGCCAAGATCCTGTCCACCATCGACGTGCTCTCGGGCGGCCGCCTCACGCTCGGCATCGGCGCCGGCTGGCTGGAGGAGGAGTTCCTGGCCCTCCAGGTCCCCGACTTCGCCGCCCGCGGCCGGGTGACGGACGAATACATCCAGGCGGCGCGCGAGCTCTGGACCGCGGCTGAGCCGCGCTTCGCCGGCGAATTCGTCCGCTTCCAGGACATCAGCTTCCTGCCCAAGCCGGTCCAGCCGGGCGGCCCGCCGGTCTGGGTGGGTGGGGAAAGCGGCCCGGCGCTGCGCCGCACCGCGCGGCTCGGCGACGCCTGGTACCCGATCGGCACCAACCCGTCCTTCCCGCTGGAATCCCTGGCGCGCTACCGCGCCGCGGTCGGCAAGCTGCGCGGCCTGGTGGAAAAGGAGGGCCGCGACCCGGCCAAGGTGGCGCTGGCCTACCGGGTGCAGAAATACGGGCCGGAGGTCCCGGCCGTGGCCGGCGACGGCGAACGGCGCCTCTTCTCCGGCACGCCGGGGCAGATCGCAGACGATCTGAAGGCGCTGCGCGACCTGGGCGTCGTCGCGGTGGACCTCACCTTCCCCGGCGGCACGGTGGAGGAAGTGGTCGCCAGCCTGCGCGACTTCCGCGAGACCGTGATGGCGCGGCTGTAGCCCGATGCGGCTCGGCCTCACCCTCGGCCTCGGCGCCGGCGTCGATACGGCGCTGGTGCTGGAGGCCGAACGGCTCGGCTACCACTCCGTCTGGTGCGGTGAGAGCTATGGCGGCGATGCCGTCACGCCGGTCGCCTGGGTGCTGGCGCGCACCACGCGCATCAAGGCCGGCACCGGCATCATGCAGATGCCCGGCCGGACGCCTGCCTGCGCGGCGATGACGGCGCTGAGCCTGCAGCAGCTTTCCGGCGACCGCTTCCTCTGCGGCGTCGGCCCGTCCGGCCCGCAGGTGGTGGAGGGCTGGCACGGCCAGGCCTACGGCACGCCGATGGTCCGCACCCGCGAATACATCGACATCATCCGCGCCATCGTGGCGCGGGAGAGGCCGCTGGAACACCAGGGCGAACATTACCGGATCCCCTATGACGGGCCGGATGCGACCGGGCTCGGCAAGCCGCTGAAATCCATCCTGCATGGGTCGCCGCTGCGCTTCTACTGCGCCTCCATCACCCCCGGCGGCATGCGGCTGGCGGGCGAGATCGCCGACGGCAACCTGCCCATCTTCATGTCGCCGGAAGGCGCCGACCTGGTGGCGAAACCGACGCTGGAGGGCATGGCCAAGGCGGGCAAGCCGGCCGACCTCAGCACCTTCGACATCGCGCCCTACACCAAGATCAAGTTGGGCGACGATCTGCAGGCCTGCCGCGACGCGGCCAAGCCGGAACTCGCGCTCTACATCGGCGGCATGGGCGCCAAGGGGAAGAATTTCTACAACGACTATGTCCGTCGGCTCGGCTACGCGGATGCCGCGGCGGCGATCCAGGACGCCTACCTGTCCCGCCGCCACCGCGACGCGGCCGCGCTGGTACCGGACAAGCTGGTGGACGAGATCGCGCTGGTCGGCCCGGCCGACCGCATCCGCGGCCGGCTGCGGGACTGGCAGGCGGTGGCGAAGGACGGCAGGGTCGGCACGCTGGTGCTGACCGGCGCGACGCAGCCGGCGCTGCGGGTGGTGGCGGAAGCGGTGCTGTAGCATCATCGCGTCTCCCGACCCGGAGACCGCCGCGCCATGCCCGCCCACACCCTCCGCGCCCTGCCCGAGACCACCCGCATCGGCGTCTTCAACGCCAGCTTCCCGCCGGTGCTGACCATCGCGCCCGGCGACACGGTGGAGGTGCAGTGCATCTCCGGCCGGCCGAGCGTGCTGCCGCCGGAGGGCAGCGGCTTCACCATCCCGCCGGCGCTGAAAGCGGTCATCGAGGCGAACCGCGAGCCCTGGCTGGGCCACATCATGACCGGCCCGATCGCCGTCGCCGGCGCCGAGCCGGGCGACACGCTGGAGGTGCGGGTCGACCGCATCGAGCCGGGCGCCGACTGGGGCTACAACGTGATCCGCCCGCTGGCCGGCACGCTGCCCGAGGATTTCCACGAGACCCACCTGATGCACATCCCGGTCGACCGCGACCGCCGGGTCTGCACGCTGCCCTGGGGCACCGAACTCGCCCTCGCGCCCTTCTTCGGCGTGATGGGCGTCGCCCCGCCACCGGCCTTCGAGACCATCACCTCCATCGCCCCGCGCATCCATGGCGGCAACCTCGACAACAAGGAATTGCAGGTCGGCAGCGCGGTCTTCCTGCCGGTGCATGTGGCGGGGGCGAATTTCTCGGTGGGCGATGGCCATGGCGTGCAGGGCGATGGCGAGGTCTGCGTCTCGGCGCTGGAGATGTGCCTGACCGGCACCTTCACCTTCCACCTGCACAAGGCCACCGGCCAGAAGATGCCGCGGGCGGAGACGCCGACCCACTACATCTCGATGGGCATCAACGAGGATCTGGACCAGGCGATGAAACAGGCGGTGCGGGAGATGATCGCCTTCATTTGTTCCCGTACCAATCTGGCGCCGGAGCAGGCCTATGCCTTCTGCTCATTGGCCGTGGATTTCCACGTGACGCAGACGGTGAACGGGGAGAAGGGCGTGCACGGCCTGCTGAAGAAGGGCGTGCTGTTCTGATGCTGGCCGGGCTGCTGGCGCTGGCCATCGCGGCGGCCTTCGCCGGCGCCGCCATCTACATCAACGTCGCGGAGCAGCCGGCCCGGCTCGGCCTGGATGACGCGGCGCTACTGGCGCAGTGGAAGCCCGCCTACAAGCGCGGCTTCGCCATGCAGGCCAGCCTCGCCGTGCTCGGCGGGCTGTGCGGGCTGCTGGCCTTCGCCCAATCGGGCTGGGACTGGCGCTGGCTGGCAGGTGCCCTGCTGCTGCTGGCGAACTGGCCCTATACGCTGCTCGGCATCATGCCGACCAACCATCGGCTGAACGCCGTGATGCCAGGCGAGGCGGGGCCGGAGACGCGCCGGCTGATCGAACACTGGGGCTGGCTGCATGCGGTGCGCAGCGCGCTCGGCACCGCGTCGACGCTGGCCTTCCTCTGGGCCGCGACGGGCTGAACCGCTCGACACGCCTCGCCGCCGGGCGCAGCCTTGCGGCAAATTATGCGGGGGGACGCATCCATGGACCACATCTTCGGCACCGGCGATTTCCGCTACGAAGCCGTGCCCGACTGGGGCCGCATGCCCGAAGGCTGGTCCCTGAAGGAGGTCGCCGCCGTCGCGGTGGACAGCCAGGACCGTGTCTATGCCTTCAGCCGCGGCGAGCACCCGATCTGCGTCTTCGACCGCGACGGCAAATTCCTCACCAGCTGGGGCGAGGGCCTGTTCGGCCGCGCGCACGGGCTGCACATGGGCCCGGACGATAGCCTGTGGTGCACCGACGACGGCGACCACACGGTGCGCAAATGCACGCTCGACGGCACGGTGCTGCTGACCATCGGCCTGCCGAACCGGCCAGCGCCCTTCATGTCTGGGCAGCCCTTCAACCGCTGCACCCATACCGCGCTCTCGCCGGAGGGCGACATCTATGTCTCCGACGGCTACGGCAACGCCGCCGTGCACAAGTACTCGCCGGAGGGCAAGCACCTGTTCTCCTGGGGCCGGCCGGGGATGGAGCCGGGCGAGTTCAACCTGCCGCACAACATCGTCTGCGACGATGCCGGGCTGGTCTACGTGGCGGACCGGGAAAGCCACCGGGTGCAGATCTTCGACGGCAAGGGGAATTACCAGGGGCAGTGGACCAACGTGCACCGGCCCTGCTCGCTCTTCCTCGGCAAGGGTGCCTGCCCCTGCTGCTACGTCGGCGAGCTCGGGCCGCAGCTGCCGGTGAACAAGGCCTTCCCCAATCTCGGCCCGCGCGTCTCGGTGCTGGACATGGAGGGCAAGGTCCTGTCGCGCTTCGGCGAGCTGGGCAGCGGGCCCGGCCAGTTCTGGTCGCCGCACGGGCTCTGCGTCGACAGCCAGGGCGATCTCTATGTCGCCGAGGTCAGCTTCACCGCCTATCCGCGCTACCATGACGGCAAGGCACCGCCGCCGGAAGGCGTGCGCTGCCTGCAGAAATACCGCCGCGTGCCGGCCTGATGGATCGGCTCGAAGCCCTCGCCGCCAGGCTGCCGCGCGCCTATCCCGGGCCGGGCGGCGCCATCGCGGTGCTGAAGGATGGCGCGGTGCTGCTGCGCCACGCCTGGGGCTTCGCCAATGCGGAACGCCGCATCCCCTTCACGCCGGCGACGCTCTTCCGGATGTGCTCTATCACCAAGCAGTTCACCTGCGCCGCGGTGCTGGACTCCTGCCCCGACCCGACGGTGCTGGATCCGCTGATCCGCGCCCGGCTGCCGCGGCTGGAGGGGGCCGCGCCCGGCGCGCTGCACCTGGCGCACAACCAGTCCGGGCTGCGCGACTACTGGGCGGTGGCGATGCTGCACGGATCCCCGGTGGAGGCCCCCTTCGGCGATGCGGAGGCCGCGCGGGTCATCGCCGGCACGGCCTCCCTGCACTTCGCGCCGGGCACGCGCTATTCCTACGTGAACCAGAATTTCCGCCTGCTCTCGGACGCGCTGCAGGACCATACCGGCCGCAGCTTCGCCGAATCGCTGCGCGGCATCTTCGACCGCGCCGGCATGGGCAACGCCTTCCTCGCCGCCGAGACCCGTGCCATGCCGGACGGGACGGAGGGCTATGAGGGCAACGTCGCCAGCGGCTTCCGTGCGGCGGAGAACCGCATACTCTGGACCGGCGATGCCGGGCTCGGCGCCAGCCTCGACGACATGATCGCCTGGGAACGTCATATCGACGCCACGCGGGACGATCCGGCCTCGCTGCACGGCCGGCTCAGCGCGCCCGTCGCCTTCTCGAACGGCGCGCCGGCGCCCTATGGCTTCGGCCTCGGCCGCGGCCGGGAATTCGGCCGGGCGGTGTTCGGCCATGGCGGCGCGCTGCGCGGCTGGCGCAGCCATCGGGTCTATCTGCCGGAGGAGCGCGTCTCCGTCGTCGTCCTGTTCAACCACTTCGGCGATGCCTATTCCGCGGCGATGGAGGCGCTCGGCGCCGTGCTGGATGCGGCGCGGCCGGGGCCGGACCCGACGCTGCCGACCCCCGCCTGGCTCGGCGCCTATGCGGAGCCGGAGACCGGCCTCTCGGCCCGCATCGATGCCGCCGCGCCCGGCCGGCTGCGGCTGCGCTACGGCCATTCCGCGGAATGGCTGGACCTGCTGCCGGATGGCAGCGCCGGCACCGGCCAGACCCGGCTCCGCCCGGCGCCCGAAGGGCTCTGGCTGGACCGACCGCAGGAGAACCAGTCGAGCCTGCTGGTCCCCTGCGCCGGGGAGGCCACGCCGGACATCGCCGGGCGCTACCGCTGCGACGAGATCGAAGCCGAGCTGCACGTGGTCGATGCCGGCGGCACGCTCTATGGCGGCTTCTCAGGCTTCCTCGGTCAGGGGCGAATGGAGCTGCTGGAGCCCATCGCCCGCGACCTCTGGGCCCTGCCCTGCCCGCGCGCGCTGGACCACACGCCGCCGGGCGACTGGACGCTCGCCTTCCGCCGCGCCGCGGATGGCGGCGTGGAGGGCGTCACGCTGGGTTGCTGGCTGGCGCGCCGGCTGGACTACCGGCGCGTCGGCTGATCATTTCACCGCTTCGATCAGCGCCGCCCAGCGGTCCAGCTCCGGCAGGATGGTGTCGCGCTTGCCGGCCTCGAGGCTGAGCACCACCCGCTGCACGCCGAGGTCACGGTCGGCCAGCAGCGCGTCGCGGTCCTCCTGCACGCCCCAGACGGTCACCGGGCAATCGGCCTCGGCCCGCCCGGCCTCCGCCAACAAAGCGCGGAACTGCGGGATCAGCGCCGCCACGTCGGCATAATGCTTGCGCACCCGATGCGGCATCCAGCCATTGCCGTACCGCACCGCGCGCTTCGCCCCCCAGGGGAAGGCGCCACCGACGATGATGGGCGGGTGCGGCTTCTGCACCGGTTTCGGCCAGGTCATCATCGGTCCAAAATCGACGAACTCGCCATGGTATTCCGGCTTCGACTTCGTCCAGATCGCCTGCATCGCCTCGATCCGCTCCCGCGCCAGCTTGTGGCGGGTGGCGAAGACGGTGCCGTGGTTCTCGATCTCGTCCTGGTTCCAGCCATTGCCGACGCCGAACAGGAAGCGCCCGCC
Source organism: Paracraurococcus sp. (assembly GCA_049315625.1). Classification (GTDB taxonomy): domain Bacteria; phylum Pseudomonadota; class Alphaproteobacteria; order Acetobacterales; family Acetobacteraceae; genus Paracraurococcus. The sequence continues at coordinate 1,292 of JBMOJU010000083.1, read as the reverse complement.
GGAGACCTGGTCGATCGAGGCGACCAGCTTTGCCGTCTGGATCGGGTCGCGCTGCACCACCAGGCAGATGCCGGTGCCGAGCAGCAGGGTCTTCGTCACCATCGCCGCCGCGGTCAGCGTGACGAAGGGGTCCATGACGTCGTAATACTGCTTCGGCAGGTCGCCGCCGCCGGGATAGCCGGCGCTCCGCGCCAGCGGGATGTGCGAATGCTCCGGCGCCCAGATGCTGTCGAAGCCCCGCTCCTCCAGCGCCACGGCCAGCTCCTCCGGGCGCATGGAATAGTCGGTGAAGAACATTGCCGCGCCGATCTTCATGGCGTCCCTCCCATCGTTGCGGGAAGGCTGGACCGGCGCGGCGGGCGCGGCAAGCCCGCCGCTGTGCCGGGTGGCTATTCCGCCTGGGCGCCGCTGATCTCCACCAGCGTCTTCCAGCGCCCCTCCTCGCCGCGCCAGAAGGCGCCGAACGCCTCGGGCGAGGCGTCCGTCACCGGCTGGAAGCCGAGCGGGATGAGCCGCGCACCGAATTCCGGCGCCGTCGTCACCTGGCTGATCAGCGCGTGCAGCCGCGCCAGAACCGGCTCCGGCGTGCCGGCGGGCGCCATGGTGGCGTACCAGACCTGGGCATCGACACCCTTGCCCGGCAGCAGCTCCTCCATCCCCGGCACCTGCTCCAGACCCGGCACATAGGGGACGCGCCCGGCGCTGCCGACCGCCAGCGCGCGGAAGCGGCCTTCGCGCACATGCGGCATCAGCGCCGGCATCACGTCGAACATCATGTCGATGTTGCCGGCCAGCAGGTCCTGGATGGCCGGCCCGCCGCCGCGATAGGGCACATGGGTGATGTCGATCCCGGCGACGCGCTTCACCAGCTCCATGTACAGGTGGCTGGTGGTGCCGGTGCCCGATGACCCCATGGTGATCTTCCCCGGGTCCTTCTTCGCCGCGGCCACCAGCTCGGCGAAGCTCTTCCAGGGGCGCTGGGCATTCACCACCAGCAGGATGGTGCCGGTGGAGACCCGGGTGATCGGCGCCAGGTCCTTCATCGGGTCGATCGGCATCCGCGTGCCGTACAGGTACTTGTTCGCCGCCAGCGTATTCGCCGCGCCGATCAGCAGGGTGTGGCCGTCCTTCTCCGCCCGCGCGACGAATTCGGCGCCGATGTTGCCGCCGGCGCCGGCGCGGTTCTCCACCACCACCGGCTGGCCGAGCAGCGGCGCCAGCTTCTCCCCCAGCATGCGGGCGGTGATGTCGAGCGCACCGCCGGCGGCGATGGGGACGATCAGGCGGACGGG
>JBMOJU010000443.1:0-3881 GCA_049315625.1 Paracraurococcus sp. | reverse complement strand
CGTCCTGCGCCGCATCGTCGATGCTGCGGCCGAGGCTGAATTGCAGCGTGATGCGGGACGTGCCCGGCCCGCTGGTCGAGACGATGTCGGTCAGCCCGGCGATCTGCGCGAGTTGGCGTTCGAGCGAGGCGGTCACCAGCAGCGCCACCGTCTCGGGGGAGGCGCCTGGCAGCGTCGTCGTCACCTCGATGGTCGGGAAATCGACCTCCGGCAGGGCGGAGACCGGCAGGCGCAAATAGCCGAACAGCCCGCTCAGCAGCACCGCGATCGCCAGCAGGGTCGTCGCGATGGGCCGGGCGATGAAGGGGGCGGAGACGCCGCCGAAGCGGGGCGGCGAGGGGGGCGGCACCGGACGGCCGGCGCCGCCGTCAGCCGCCGGGCTCACGGCCTGGCATCCGCGGCCTGGCGTGGCCGCATCCGCCGCTCACCGGGCGCCGGGCCTGGCGCGGGGCCGCCTTCCTCGGTCGGCACCACCGCGGCGCCGGGGCTGAGCCGCAACGCGCCGGAGGTCACCACCCGCTCGCCCGGCTGGATGCCCTGGCGCACCACCGCCTCGGTCGCGGTCAGCGCGCCCAGCCGCAGCGGGCGCTGCTCCACCGTGCGGTCGGGCTTGACCACGAAGGCGAAGGCGCCGTCGGGCCCGCGCTGCACCGCCACCAGCGGCACGGTGGTGACGGCCATCAGCCGGTCCACTTCGATCCGGACATTGACGAAGGCGCCGGGCCAGAGCCGGAAGTCGTCGTTGGCGAAGGAGGCCTTGAGCTTGATCGTCCCGGTCTGCGCATCGACGGCGTTGTCGATGGTCAGCAGCTCGCCTTCCGGCACCGGCGCGCCGGCGGACCGCACCACCTGCACCGGGACGGTACCGCGCGCCATGGCCTCCTGCACCCGGCCGAGTTCCTGCTGCGGCAGGGTGAAGACCAGCGCGATCGGCTGCAATTGGGAGACGGTGACGATGCCGGTCGCATCGCCGGCGCGGACGATGTTGCCCTGGTCGACCAGCCGCAGCCCGACCCGGCCATTGATCGGCGACCGGATGGTGGTGAAGGACAGCTGCGTGCGGGATGCGTCGATGGCGCCCTGGTCGGCGGCGACCTGCGCCTCGTACTGCGCCACCTGGGCGCGCTGGGTGTCCTGCTGCTGGCGGGACACGCCCTCGTTCCGTGCCAGCGTGGTGTAGCGCTGCAGGTCCAGCCGGGCATTGGCCAGCAGCGCCTCATCCTGCGCCTTCTTGGCCACCGCCTGGTCCAGCGCCGCCTGGTAGCTGCGCGGGTCGATCCGGGCGAGGATGTCGCCCTGCCGCACCATCTGGCCTTCCTTGAAGGCGATCTCCAGCAATTGCCCGTCCACCTGGGCCCGCACGGTGATGGTGTTGAAGGCCTGCACGGTGCCGATGGCGTCCAGCCGGATCGGCACGTCCTGCGTCTGCGCCGCCACCACGTTGACCGGCACGGGCGCGCCGCCGCGGCCCGGGCGCGCCGGCGGGGCCGCCGCATCGGCGGTGGTCACGGCCTGGCGCTCCCGCCAGTACCACGCCCCGCCGCCCGCACCGGCGATCAGGGCAAGGGCGAGGACAATCAGGACGGCGCGGCGCTTGGTCAGGGCGATACCCTCGGGTGCTGCTGCTTCAGATACGCTCAGGCACGGCTTTACCCATACACGGTCCCGGTGACGAAGCGTGTCATATCGGTGTCCCCCAGCCGCCACCCAGTGCGCGGAAAAGCCCCACGGCCGCCTGCAGCCGCGCCAGCCGCGCCTGGGCCAGGGTGGTCCGGGCGGAGAACAGGGTCTGCTGGGTGTTCAGCAGCGTGACGATGTCGATGGTCCCGGCCCGCAGCTGCGCCTCGGAAATGGCATAGCTGCGCTCCGCCATGCGCACCGCATGGGCCTGGAGCGTCTCCTGCTCGGTGGTCTGGCGCAGCGCGACCAGGGCGTTCTCGGTATCGACCAGGGCGTTGAGGATGGCGAAGCGGTAGGTCGAGAGCAGCTCCTCCGCCTGCGCCTCCCGCAACTGCACCTGGCCGCGCAGTGCGCCGCCATGGAAGATCGGTTGGGTGATCCCGGCGGCCAGGTTGAAGATCAGGCTCTCCGGCCGGGTCAGCGTCTCCAGCGCCAGGCTGGTCCAGCCGCCGGAGGCGGTGAGGGTGACGGAGGGCAACAGCGCCGCCCGCGCCACCACGATGTTCGCATTCGCCGCGGCCAGCGCCGCTTCGGCGTTCAGCACGTCCGGCCGCCGGGCCAGCACCTCGGCCGGCAGGCCGGGCGCCACTGGCGGCACGTCCAGCGCCCGGAAGGTACCGCCGGCCAGGATGATGCCCTGTGGCGGGCGGGCCACCAGCGTGCCGAGCGAGTTGCGGTTGGTCTCGACCTCCTGCTGCAGGGGTGGGATCAGTGCCTCCTGCTGCGCCACCACCGTTTCCTGCTGGGCCAGTTCCAGCCCGGTGCCGGTGCCGACCGCGACCCGGTCGCGGATCACCCGGAGGACGCGCTGGGCGATCGCCAGATTCTGCTGCTGGATCGTCAGCCGTTCCTGCGCGCCGAGCATGCCAAAATAGGTATTGGCCACCGAGGCCTGGGTGGTCAGCGTCACCGTGCCGACATCGAAGCGGCTGGCGAAGGCGGATCGCTCTGCCGCCTCCACCTGCGCCCGGTTCTTGCCCCAGAAATCGATCTCATAGCTGGCCTGCAGCGTGATGCGGTCGCTCGCCGTCACCCGGACGCGCCGGCTGCGGGCGCCGGTGAAGCTGGCGGTGTTGACGCTGCCGGTCTGCGAGCGGGTCGCCTGGCCGGTCGCGTCGATCGTCGGCAGCAGCGTGGCGCCGGCGATGCGCAATTGCGCATCCGCCTGCCGCACCCGCGCCGCGGCGCCGGCGATGTCGGTATTGGCCGCCATTGCGGCCTCCATCAGCCCGTCCAACTCGGCCGAGCCGAAGCCGCGCCACCAGGCCGGGTCGGGCCATTGGGCAACGGCATCGGCCTGGCTGGCGCTGAGCGCTGCCGGCAGCGTGACGCCCGAGGATGTCGCCGGGGGCGTCAGCCGGGAACAGCCGGACAGCAGCGCGGTGGCGGAGAGCAGCGCCGCGCGGCGGCCGAAGGCGAAAGCCATGGGTCTCCTATCGTCCCTGCCGGCGGGCGGCGGCGATCTGGGCCCGGCCGGCGGGCGAGACCGCCTCCATGGCATGCACCATCGTCCCGGTGAAGACCGCGTTGAACGCGGCCCAACGGGCCGACCAGGCGGCGAGCGCCTCGCGCAACGCCGACGGATCGAAGGGCTCCCGCGCCATCGCCGCATCCACCGCGGTGCCGGCGGCGCGCAGCGCGGCGAGTTCCGTGGCGTAGGTCTCGCGCTCGGCCTCCAGCACGGCGCGGAAGCGCGGCTTGTCGGCCTCCGGCAGTGCCGCCTCGATGCGGTTGACCATGCGGTCGAGGCCCCGCCCACGATGCTCCGGCATCGCCGGACGCAGCAGCAGCACGGCGGCGAGCACCAGGTTGACGACCAGGGAGGCGCCGAGCGCTGCCGCGAGCAGCGCCCGGCCGGAGGGCCAGCGGATCAGAACGGCTCCTCCGCGATCGGCAGGGATTGCAGCGGGGCCAGCGGGTCGCCCACCGCCGGCGCTGCCGAGAGGCTGAGCCAGAGCGCGCAGGTTGCCATGGCGGCCAGCGCGCCCCAGCCGGCCGGTGCGACCGGGCGAAGCTGGGCGGTCAGCCGCGCCCAGGGACCGGGCGGCGCGGGCAGGGGCGTGCGGGCGATCTCCCGCGCCACCGCGGCACGCAGCCGGGCCACGGCCTCGGGCGCCGGGTGCGGCAGCCCGTCCCGCAGGCGGGTATCGAGGGTGCGCACCGCCGCGCGCACGAGGGCGCCGACGCCCGCGCGGCCCGCG
>JBMOJU010000442.1:0-3884 GCA_049315625.1 Paracraurococcus sp. | reverse complement strand
GCTGCGTCCCGGCGATGCCGCACGCATGGATGCGCGCGGCTGGCTGGAGATCGCGATCCCGGCCTGAGGCGCGGCCTTCAGGCCCGGCCGTAGCGCAGCGTGACCGTCGCCGGCGTCGCTGCGACCTTGCGCGGTGCCAGGCTGGGATCGGCGCCCGGCTGGCTGCCCAGCCAGGCGCCATGCAGCCCTTCCAGCACCGCGGCGATCCAGACCCCGCTCGCCTCCGTCCCCGCGGCGATGCTGGGGGCGGCGGTATGGGTCAGCACCAGCGAACGGTCCTGCGGATCGAGCGCGATCTCCACCCAGCCCCAATCGGCGCCGGCCAGCGCCTCATTGATGCGCCCTTCGAGCTCCGGCAGGCTGCCGCAGGCCGGCAGCGGCATCAGCCCTGCCAGGCGCGCGCCCACCGCCCGCAGCAGCGCGTCGCGCGAGGCGGTGTCTAGATTGGCATCCAGCGTCTCGATAAGCGCCCGCAGGAAGCCGCGCCACTGGGCGGAAACGCCACGACGTGCCAGGTAGGACAGGGAGCGCGACTCTGGAACGGTAGTCATGGATCACCCTCTGGTACGCACGGCGACAAGCGTGGCCGGGGCGCCGGCATCCTGGACCGGAACCTGCCATCCCCACGAACGAGGCCGGCTGTTCGAAAAGAAGTCGGATCGCATGAAGACACGGCGGGGCCAAACCCGCCCGCCATCGATCCGGCGTACTGCCTCACTTCCATACATAACTAGCGGTCAAACCGATAGCGGGCGAAGACCAATCCGCGTGCTTCGTTCCAATTTGCTGTCCGGTCGTAGCGCACCAGGGCGCCAATCCGCAGGTTGGGCGAGATTGAATATTCAATATCACCGCGCACGCCGCCGCTGACGCCCGAGTTGCTGGATGCCGGCAGGCTGGAGCGCAGGGTCGAATCTGCCGCCGCCGCCTGCTCCGCCTGCGCCTGCTGGGTGGCATCGAGCGGGAAATACTTCGCTGCACTCTCGCGATAGGCCTGGTAGCCCAGCGTCCCGCCCAGCCGGTAGGCCAGGTTGCCGCTGCGGGTCCGCCAGTCCAGCGGGAAGAGCGCCGCGGTGTAGCTCTGCGGGCTGAAGTAGCCGCCATTGCCGTAGGAGAACAGCCGCTGGTTTTTATCATAGGCGAAGTAGACCAGGTCGAGGCCGGCGATCAGTTCCTCGTCCGGCTCCCGGTAGACGACCCAGGAGGCGCCGGCGCCTGCCTCGATCCGGCTATTCTTCGCAACGTTCTGGCCATCGAGGCCCGAATAGCCGGCCCCGGCATAGAAGGAGACCGGCTGGGTGCCGACCTCGACCTGCGCCCGGCCGCCGGTGCGGATCACCCCGCCCCAGGTGCGGCCGGTATTCGCATCCCGCATGCCGGACCAGGACAGCAGGCTGTCGGTCATCGGTCGGCGCTCGCCGGTGACCCGCACCCGCAGCGTGTCGCTCAGCGCGGGCGCGATCTCCACCCCGCCGATCACGTTCTGCTCCCGGAACCCGAGCGGCGTGGTGCCGACATCCGCCGTGAACCCGTTGCGCGCGAAGGCCAGGCCGAGCCCGACGCCGCTCGCGGAATCGTCTCGCGGCGTGGAGCGGTCCCGCACCGACTGGCTCGGAGCGGTGGTCTGCCCGGTCGGCTGGCGCAGCTCGGGCACCAGCATGTTGGTGCCGAAGCTGCGCAGCGTGGCCAGGTTGCCGTTGTCGAGGTGGCCGGAATTGATGGTCACCGGCGTCACCGTCGCGGTCAGCCGGCCACCGAGCGGCCCGACCGGCAGCGAGGCGCTCATCGGCGCTGAGACGTCGGAGAGTCGATCCAGCCCAGCCGTGCCCGAGCGGAAGCGGGCCGCAAGCGCCGCCTGAACGCGCCCGGATGCTTCTTCCCGCACCGAGGCGAGTTCCCGCGCCACGTCGTTCGCCACCGGGTCCAGCCCGGCGGCGGTCGCCGCCGGCCCGGTGCCGCGGAACGGATTGCTCGGCCCGCCGAGGCTGGCCGAGACCGGCACCACCTTGCCCTGCGCCCGCAACTGGTCCTGCGCCCGTTCAAGCGCGCGGAGGGCCCGGCCTGAATTCCCGCCGGCGCGGGCGATCCGCGCCTCCAGCAACGGCACGCGCGGGTCATTGGGGTTGAAGGCCCGGGCCTCCACCAGCAAGGCTTCGGCCCGGCTCCAGTCGCGCTGGGCGATGGCCGCGTCCACCGCGGCCATGCGCGCATCCATGCTGCGCGGATCGCTGCGGAGGACGGCCTCGGCCACCTGGGCGGCCTGTTCCGGCTGGCGCGCGCCTTGATACAGCCGCGCCAGGGCCAGGTTGGCGGCCGGATTCGTCGGGTCGCGCCCGAGCACTGGCGCCAGCGCGTCGTAGGCTGCCGCCTGGTTGCCCTGCTCGTTCAGCTTGTCGGCGGTGCGGATGGCGAAGCCGGCCTGCAGCGCCGCGGCCTGACGGCGATCCTCGGCGGAAAGCCCAGGCTGGGTTTCCACCGTGCGGGCGATCTGCACCGCGTCCCGTTCCGCCCCCGCGGTCAGCAGCGCGCCGGCAACCGTCAATCGCGCCGCGGCCGGGGCACTGGCATTGGCCGAGACCGCGGCCCGCCCGGCCTCCGCCGCGCCCTGCGCATCGCCCAGGGTGCCGAGCGCCCGCACCGCCAGCGCGCCGGCGCCGCCGGTCGGGTCCGGCCGCGCCGCGATCGCGACCAGCGCGGCGCGCGCCTCGGCGCGCGACCCCATCCGCCAGGTCGAGACCGCGCGGTCCACCTCGGCCGCCACCCGGCTACGGGCCAGCTGGCGGTTCATGTCCGCGCTGCGGAGCTTCGACGGGATGCGGTTCAGATAGGCCGCGGCGTCGTTCGGCCGGCCATCCTCCTCGGCGAACAGGGCCGCGGCGTGCAGCCCCTCCGCCGTCCCGCCGGCGCCGAGCGCGCCCATCAGCTCGCGCGCCTCGACCTGCTGGCCCTGGCGCGACAGCAGCCGGGCCAGATCCAGCCGGATCCAGGGGCTACCGGGTTCCAGCGACAGCGCCTCCCGCAACCGGATGATCTGGTCTTCCGGGTCGTTGGTGCGCTGCGCCTCGGCGCGGAGCTGGCTGGCACGGCCGGCATTGGTGCCGGCCTCGTTCGAGGCCTGGCGGACCCGGCCCTGCAGCGCTTCCGCCTCGGCGAAGCGGCCCTGCTGCTGCAGGACCTCGTACAGCCCGCTGGTGGCGGCGCCCAGGTTGGGCCGTCGCGCCAGCGCCGCGCGAAAGCGCGCTTCGGCCCCGGCATAGTCGCCACGACGCAGCGCGATGTCGCCCAGCAAGGCCTCGGCATCCGCGCGGTCGGCGGCATCGCGCGACAACGCACGCCGGAGGCTCTGCTCGGCACCGTCGAGGTCACCGGCCTGCAACTGGCTGCGGCCGGCGGCCAGATCCGCAGCATAGCCGGCACCGTCGAGCGCCTTCTGCCACTGGGCCCGCTTCGACGGGTCGAGCCGGATGGCGCGTTCGAGCAGGCTGCGCGCCTCGCCATAGCGGCCTTCCCGCAGACGGACGATCCCAAGGCCGCCGGCCGCATCGGCGTCTTCCGGATTGGCCGCGATCGCCGCTTCGAAATCGCGGCCCGCGTCGCGGGCCCGATTGGCGTTCAGCAGGTCGAAGCCCCGCTGACGCGCAACGGATGCCTCGTCCGGCACGGCGGCAGGCTGCGGCGCGCGTGCCTCCTGCAGGAGCCGCGCAATCGCCTGGTCGTTCGGATTGCGCTCGAGGAATGCCTCAAGCTCGGGCGCCAAGGCGGGATTCGATCCGCCCCAGATCAGGGCCTGGCGCCAGGCCGTGGCCGCGCTGCCACCGGCATCCCCGCCCGCCGCCAGCCGCCGCAACCGCGCGATGCCGTCGGCACGTGTGGCGTCGCGGTAG
>JBMOJU010000441.1:0-3885 GCA_049315625.1 Paracraurococcus sp. | reverse complement strand
CGGCCGACGTGACCACCACGCCGCCCGGCGTGCAGCTTGCCGTGCAGTCGGACGGCATCGACCTGCCGCCGCTGCTGGCCGCACTGCGCGCCCCGGGCGGCACCACCGGCCGGGCGGAGATCGACCTCGACCTGCGCGGCCAGGGGCGCGACCTGCGGGCGCTGGCGGCGACCGCGACCGGGCATCTCGGCCTGGTGCTGACCAATGGCCAGGTGGACAGCGGCTCCGGCAGCGTGCTCGGCCGGGCGCTGGGCGACCTGCGTCAGGCGGTGCCGCAACTCGGCGCCCTGGCGCAGGGGCGGGTGACGCTGGCCTGCGCCGCCATGCGCTGGCGGGCGGAGAACGGCATCGCCCGATCCGAGAGCTTCCTGCTGGACGGCTCGCTCGGCCGCGTCGGCGGCGGCGGCAGCATCAACCTGCGGGATGAGACGCTGGCGCTGCGGCTGCAACTGGACCTGCGGCTGCCGATCCCGGGGGTGAACCAGCTGCGCATCCGGGCGCCGCTGCCGGTCGGCGGCACCTTCGCCAGCCCGCGGCCGGATTACGGCCCGGCGGTGACCCGTGGCGCCCTCGGCACGGCGGAGGGGCTGCTGCAGACCCCGGGCAACATCGCCGGCGAATTGCTCGGCGCGCTGGGCGGCCGGGATGCGGCGCCCACGGGTGGCCTGCCCGAGTGTGGCCCGGCCCTGGCCGCGGCGCGTGGCGGCCGCGCCGGCCCGGTGCCGGCCAGCGACGCGGGCGCCACCTCCGCGCCGGCCCCGGCCGAGCGCGGCGCCGCCCTGCCGCGCGGCCTGCCCGCCCCGGCGCAGGACCTGCTGCGCGGCTTCCTCCGCGGCCGGTAGGAAGCCATGCACCGCTTCGCTAGGATGCCGCCATGAAGCGCTTCTGGGACAATGCCTCCGCCGTGCCCGAGCCGGGCGGCTTCCGCGTGCTGCTGGATGGCCGGCCGGTCCGGCTGCCGGGCGGCGCCCCGCTGCTGGTGCAATCCCCGGCCCTGGCCGCGGCCATCGCCGCCGAATGGTCCGCCGCCGGCGGCGCCAAGGGCGGCGAGATGACCCCGGCCGACATCCCGCTGACCCGGCTGGCCGGCACCGCGCAGGAACGCATCGCGCCCGACCCGGCGCCGATGGTCGAAGGCCTGGCGCAATATGCCGAGAGCGACCTGCTCTGCTACCGCGCCGAGGACCGCCGGCTGGCGGCGATCCAGGCGGCGGAATGGCAGCCGCTGCTGGACTGGGCGGCGCTGGCGCATGACGCCCCGCTGCGCGTCACCACCGGGCTGATGCCGGTGCCGCAGGACCCCACCGCCCTGGCCGCCTTGCGCCGCGCCGTGGCGGCGCAGGACCCGATCGCGCTCACCGCGCTCGGCGTGCTGGTGCCCGGCTTCGGCAGCCTGGTCCTCGCCCTGGCCGTGGTGCAGGGCCGGCTGGAGGCCGCCGAGGCGCATCGCCTTTCCATCCTCGACGAAAGCTACCAGGAGGATTTCTGGGGCACCGAGGCCGAGACCGCCGCCCGCCGCGCCCGCATCGCCGCCGAGGTGGCGCAGGCCGCACGGCTGCTCGCCCTGGCGCGGGACGCCGCGGCGTGACCGCGCGGCGCCTGGTCATCGAAGGCCGGGTGCAGGGCGTCGGCTACCGCGACTGGGTGCTGCGGGAGGCAACGCGGCTTGGCCTCTCCGGCTGGGTGCGCAACCGCGCCGATGGCCGGGTCGAGGCGGTGATCACCGGCCCCGAGCCGGCGGTCGCCGCGCTGCTCAGCCTCTGCCGTCGCGGCCCGACCCTGGCCCGGGTGGATGCGCTGGAGGAGACCTTCTGGGAGGACGAGGTGGAGCCCGGCTTCTTCCGCCGCTGACGCTTCATCAACTCCCCCGGAGAGGCGCCGCGCCCGCCGCCCGCCATGGCAGCCTGCGCCGCACGGCGGCATCGACGCCGCCGCGGGAGGAACCAGCCATGGCCGAACACGGCGACATGCACCTGCACCCGGCGCTGGACCACGGGATCAAATCCGGCCGGCCCGGCTTCACCGGCGGCACGCTGCGCTGCCACTGCGCGCAGGACCCGGTCGAGGTCCATATCGACGGCGACGTCGCCTTCAACCACGCCTGCGGCTGCACCAAGTGCTGGAAGCCGGAAGGGGCGATGTTCTCGGTCGTCGCCGTGGTGCCGCGCGACAGGCTGCGCGTCACCGCGCAGGCCGAAAAGCTGCACGTGGTAGACCCCAGGGCGGCGATCCAGCGCCATGCCTGCCAGGGCTGCGGCGTGCACCTGTACGGCCGCATCGAGAATCCCGCGCACCCCTTCTTCGGCTTCGACTTCGTCCACCCGGAATTGCTGGTGGAACCCGGCGCCGCCGCGCCGGAATTCGCCGCCTTCGTCTCCTCGGTGATCGAGGGCGGGGTGCAGCCGGACCGCATGGGCGCGGTGCGGGAGCGGCTGCGCGGGCTCGGGCTCGAACCCTATGACTGCCTGTCGCCGGCGCTGATGGACGTGATCGCGACGCATGCGGCGAAGCAGGCGGGCGTGCTGGCGGGCTGAAGGAAGGCAAGACTGGGGGAGAACGTATTCCCCCCCAGGCCCCCTCATCTATTTTTCCGGGTCTGGCGCCTGCTGCGCGGCGAATGCCGGCTCCAAGGGCAGGAAACGCGGTTTCTACCCTGGCCTTACTGCCTTCGAATCCCTTTGCGCCGCACCCGCGGCGCCGCGCATGCTGCCGCTGCCGCCGGCGCCTGGCCGGCCGCCAAATAAGCAGGGAGCAAACGTCATGGAACGCCGTTTCATGCTGGGCGCCGCAATGGCCGCCCCGGCCGCGCTGGCCGCGCCCGCGCTGGCGCAGACCCAGAACCCGGAAATCCGCTGGCGCCTGGCCAGCAGCTTCCCGAAAAACCTCGACATCCTCTACGGCGGGTCGGAATACCTGGCGAAGCGCGTCGCCCAGATGACCGACAACAAGTTCCAGATCCGCACCTTCTCCGCCGGCGAGATCGTCCCCGCGCTGCAGGTGCTGGACGCGCTGCAATCCGCCACCATCGAATGTGGACAGACCGCCAGCCTGTATTATGTGGGCAAGGATCCGACCTTCGCCGCCTTCACCGCCATCCCCTTCGGGATGAACATGCGGCAGATGACGTCCTGGCTGCGCCATGGCGGCGGCAACGAACTCGCGGCCGAGCTGTACCGCGACTACAACGTCGTCGGCATCCCCTTCGGCGACACCGGCACCCAGATGGGCGGCTGGTTCCGCCGCGAGATCCGTAGCCTGGAGGATCTCTCCGGCCTCAAATTCCGGATCTCCGGCTTCGCCGGGCACCTGTTTGCCAAGCTCGGTGCCTCCCCCACCCAGATCGCCGCGCCCGACATCTACCCCAGCCTGGAACGCGGTACGATCGACGCGGCGGAATGGATCGGCCCCTACGACGACGAGAAGCTGGGCTTCGCCCGGGTGGCGAAATACTACTACGCGCCCGGCTTCTGGGAGGGATCGTCGCGCGGCGTCTTCATGGTGAACCAGCGCGCCTGGGACAGCCTGCCCGACCACTACCGCCACATCCTGGAAGTGGCCTGCGGCGAGGCGACGATGGAGATGATGGGCCGCTACGACGAGGGCAACCCGAAGGCGCTGCGCCGGCTGGTGGCGGGCGGGGCGCAACTGCGCGGCTGGCCGCGGGAAATCCTCAACGCGGCGTGGAAGGCGAGCGGCGAATTGTACGAGGAGACGGCGGCGCAGAACCCGCGCTTCCGCAAGCTGTGGACGAGCTACAAGGCGTTCCGGGACGACCAATTCCAGTGGTTCCGGATCGCCGAGAATGCGTACGAGAATTTCGCGTTCGTGGCTGCGGCGGGGCCGCCGCGGTAGGGAAGGAAGGCCGGGGGACGCCGTCCCCCGGCC
>JBMOJU010000082.1:0-17373 GCA_049315625.1 Paracraurococcus sp. | reverse complement strand
TCACGGGGGCGCGGCTGGCGCTGGGCGAGGCGCGGCAGGCCGCGGTCGGAGAGCCGGGCGCCGCGGCGAAGCTGGAGGAGGCGCAGGCGGCGCTCGGCGCCTATGCCACGGCGATCGCCACGCAGGTCGCGCTGCGCGGCCAGCTGATCCGCCAGCGCGACGGCGGCCTTTTCGCCCGCAGCAACGACTACGACCAGGCCTTCGAGGCGGTGAACAGCATGGTCGAGATCGACGTGCCGGAGCCGCAGCGGGAGGAGGCGCGGCAGCGGCTGATGGTGTTCCACCAGGCGCTGAACGACGTGCGGCTGGGGGCGCAGCGCTTCCTGGCGGCGGCCGAGGAGTCGCAGGCGCGCCGGGTCCGCCGCGCCGCGGCGCAGCTGCGCGTGCATGGCCGGGCGCTGGCCGGCATCGGCGTCGCCGGGCCGGGTGCCGCCGACCTGCGCCGCATCACCGAGGTGGCGGCGACGATCGCCGATTCGGCGGTCGAGATGGTCCGCCTGGCGGAGGCGGCGGAGACCGCCGAGAGCCGCGACGCCGCGCCGGCGCGGGCCGGGCTGGAGGCGGCGCTGGCCGCCGGCGCCACCCTGCTGGGCGAGCTGGCGACCCGGCGCGTCGGGGAAAGCACCGCGGCGGCGGCGGCGATGGACGCCGCCCTGCTGTGGATCGGCGGCGCCGTGGCGGTGATGCTGCTGGTCTCGGGTTGGCTGACGGCGCGCGCCATCGGCGCGCCGCTGCGGCGCCTGGCCGGCACCATCCGCACCATCGCCGGCGGCGATGCGGCGACGCCGGTGCCCGACCAGGACCGCCGCGACGAGATCGGCGCCATCGCCGGGGCGCTGGAGGCGCTGCGCGGCACGGTGCAGCGCGCCTTCGCCCAGCAGCAGATGCTGGAACAGATGCCGGCCGGGATCATGACCGCCGATCCGCGCGACGAGTTCCGCGTGAGCTACATGAACCCGGCCAGCCTGGCGCTGCTGCGGCAGGTGGAGCACGCGCTGCCGGTGGCGGCGGATGCGGTGATGGGCCGCAGCATCGATGCGCTGCACCGGCATCCGGAGCACCAGCGGGCGATCCTGGCGGCGCCGGAGACCCTGCCGCACCGCTCCCGCATCCGGCTGGGCGAGGAGGTGGTCGACCTGTCGATCAGCGCCATCCGCGATCCGGCGGGGGCGTATGTCAGCGCCATGCTGGTCTGGTCCCCGGCGACCGCCCAGGCCCGGCTGGCCGACAGCTTCGAGGCGGAGATCGGCGGGGTGGTGGAGGCGGTGGCCACCGCCGCCGGCCAGGTGCACCAGGCGGCCGAGGCGCTGTCCGGAACCGCCGCGACCAGCGGGCGGGAGGCCGGGGCGGTGGCGACCGCGAGCGGCCGGGCCGGCGCCGACGTGCAGGCCGTGGCCGCGAGTGCGGAGGAGCTGGCGGCGAGCGTCGCAGAGATCACCCGCCAGGTGGCCGACGGCGCCGCGGTGGCGCGCGCGGCGGCGGAGGCGGCGCGGGCGACCGACGGCACGGTGCAGGGCCTGGCCCAGGCGGCGCAGCGGATCGGCGACGTGGTGCGGCTGATCGGCGACATCGCCGGGCAGACCAACCTGCTGGCGCTGAATGCGACGATCGAAGCCGCCCGCGCCGGCGAGGCGGGGAAGGGCTTTGCCGTGGTGGCGGGCGAGGTGAAGCAGCTCGCCGGCCAGACCGCCCGCGCCACCGAGGAGATTTCCACGCAGGTCGGTGCCATCCAGGTGGCGACCGGGAAGGCGGTGAGCGCGCTGCGCAGCATCGGCGCCACCATCGAGCGACTGAACGAGGTGACCGGCGCCATCGCCGCGGCGGTCGAGCAGCAGGGCAGCGCGACGCGGGAGATCGCCCGCAGCGCGGCCCAGGTGGCGGAGGGTACGGCGGCGGTGACGCATCGCATCGGCGACGTGCAGCGCGCGGCGCAGGAAACCGGGGCGGCCTCGGCCTCGCTGCTCAGCGCCGCCAACGACCTGACGGGCCATGCGGCCTCGCTGCGCGACCGGTCCGGGGCCTTCCTGATGCAGGTCCGCCGGGGGTAGGCGCGGCGGGCCGGGTCAGCCTAGGCTCCCCCCGCGAAAATCGGGGGGAACTTCCATGGCGTTACCGGAGAAGCAGGTCCCGGCGGTGCATCACCGGCGGATCGGCGACATCATCGTCAGCTCGGTCAGCGACGGCTATCTCGACGGCTCCATGGCCGTCATCCAGAACATCCCGGAAGCCGAGGCGGCGCAGCTGCTGCGCGACAGCTTCCGCCCGGTGCCGCGGCGAACGGCGGTGAACTGCTTCCTGATCACCGCAGGCGGCCGCACGGCGCTGGTCGATACCGGCTGCGGCACCGCCATGGCGGCGACCGGCGGCCGGCTGTTCGAGCACCTGGCGGCGCTCGGCGTGGCCCCGGCCGAGATCGACACGGTGCTGCTGACGCATATGCACCCGGACCATTCCAACGGCCTGGCGGATGCGGCGGGCAACCCGCTCTTCCCGAATGCCGAGCTGGTCATGCACGAAGCGGAGCTGGCCTTCTGGCACGACGACGCGGCGATGGCGAAGGCCGACGAGGTCAGCCGCGCGCGCAACTTCATGGCCGGGCGGACGCAGGTGGCGGCCTACCAGGCGCGCACCCGGACGCATACCGGCGGCGAGGTGTTTCCCGGCGTCACCGCCATGCCCTTTCCCGGCCATACGCCGGGGCACAGCGGCTACATGATCGCCTCCGGCAAGGACAGCCTGCTGATCTGGGGCGACATCATCCATGTGCCGGAAATCCAGATCCCCCGCCCCGAAGTGACCATGGCCTTCGACATCGACCCGGTGCAGGCCGCCGCGACCCGCCGCCGCGTCTTCGACATGGTGGCGACGGATGGCCAGGCGGTGGCCGGGATGCACATGCACTTCCCCGGCTTCCTCCACCTGGTCCGCCGCGGCGAGGGCTACGCCATGGTCAATGACGGCTGGTACCCGGGGATGTAGCGGCCCCTCTCGCCCTGCCGGGCGCGGCGTGGCAGGCTTCCTCCCGTGACCAACACGGAGGAAACGGGCATGCTCGCACCCGGCAGGGCGAAGCCGAAGCCGACGCCAGAAACCAAGCATTTCTGGGACGGCACCAAGGACGGGAAGCTGCTGCTGCAGCGCTGCGGCGACACCGGGAAGGCGTATTTCCCGCCGCGACCCTTCAGCCCCTACACCGGCACCCGCAACGTCGAGGTCTTCGAGGCCTCGGGCCGCGCCACGCTGCACAGCTACGTCATCCATCACCGGCCGGTGCCCGGCTTCACGCCGCCCTACGCGATCGCGGTCGTCGAGCTCGAGGAAGGCCCGCGCATGATGACCAACATCGTCGAGTGCGAGCAGACGCCGGACGCCCTGGTGCTCGACATGCCGCTCGAGGTCGCCTTCACCCCGATGGACGATGACATCACGCTGCCCCTGTTCCGTCCGGCGAAGGGAGCCGTCTGATGATCGGTCGCGGAGAGATCGCCATCGTCGGCGCGGCGGAAACCACGCAGCTCGGCGCCATCCCCGGCATGTCGCAGATCATGCTGCATGCCGATGCGGCGCTGAACGCCATGGCGGAGACCGGGCTCAAGCCCAAGGACATCGACGGCGTCGCCTGCGTCGGCCCGATGATGCCGCAGCAGATCGCCCACTACCTGGGCATCACCCCGACCTGGGTCGATGGCACCGGCGTCGGCGGCTGTTCCTTCATGCTGCATGTCCGCCACGCGGCGGCGGCCATCCATGCGGGCTATGCCAAGACCATCCTCATCACCCATGGCGAGAGCGGCAAGTCACGCATCAACGCGACGCCCCGCCCGGCCGAGCCCGAAGGCCTGAACGGCCAGTTCGAGATGCCCTACGGGCCCTTCGGCCCGCCGACGCTCTTCCCCATCCCCGTGCTGCGCTACATGAAGAAATACGGCGTGACGCATGAGGACCTGGCGACGGTCGCCGTGGTGCAGCGCGAATGGGCCGGCAAGAACCCGCGCGCCATGTTCCGCGACCCGATCACCGTCGACGATGTGCTGAACAGCCGGATGATCGCCTACCCCTTCCGCATCCTGCAGTGCTGCCTGGTGACGGATGGCGGCGGCGCGCTGATCCTGACCACGGCGGAACGGGCCAAGGACTTCCCGACCAAGCCGGTCTACATCCTCGGCACCGGCGAATCGGTCGAGAGCAACATGGTCTCGCAGATGGAGGACTTCACCTCCTCCCGCGCCTTCCGGGTGGCCGGGCCGACGGCGATCAATGCCGCCGGCATCGACCGCAAGGATGTCGACCACATGATGATCTACGACGCCTTCGCCCACCTGCCGATGTACGGGCTGGAAGACCTGGGCTTCGTCAAGCCGGGCGAGGCAGCGGCCTTCATCCGCGAGGGCAACACCCGCCCGGGCGGCAAGCTGCCGCTGAACACCACGGGCGGCGGCCTGTCCTACACCCATACCGGCATGTACGGCATGTTCGCCTTGCAGGAGAGCGTGCGGCAGATGCGCGGCACCGCGCCGGCGCAGGTGCCGGGGGCGAAGGTCTCGGTGTGTCACGGCGTCGGCGGGATGTTCTCCGCCAGCGGGACGGTCGTCTTCTCGAACGAGCGGCCCTGAAACCGGCCTGGCGCGGGGGGCGACCCCTGCGCCAAAGCCGCGGAATACAAGGATTATTCAGGATTTCCGGGGGCGATGGTGGGCGCAACAGGGATTGAACCTGTGACCCCTACCGTGTCAAGGTAGTGCTCTACCGCTGAGCTATGCGCCCATCGCCCGGGGCGCGGTATCTAACCCAGCGCCGCAGGGCCGGCAAGCCTCCCCGATGCAATCGCGCCGCCCGAATGATGCGGGTTGATGACACGGGCCGGCGGCTGTGGCTTGATCCATCCCGCCGATGGATCTCCCGCAGGAACTCTCCCCCCTTTCGCCGCTCGTCGCGGAGCCGCCGCCCTACCTGCTGACGCGGCCGGTGCGGCGGACGGCGCCGGTTGTCTTCGCCTCCCCCCATTCGGGCCGGGCCTATCCGCCGGAGTTCCTCGCCGCCGCGCGGCTCGACCCACTCGCCCTGCGGCGGTCGGAAGACGGCTTCGTCGAGGAGCTCTTCGCCGCCGCGCCGGAGCTCGGCGCGCCGTTGCTGGCGGCGACCTTCCCGCGCGTCTTCTGCGACGTGAACCGGGAGCCCTGGGAGCTCGACCCCGGGATGTTCGAAGGGCCGCTGCCCGCCTGGGTGAACACCGCCAGCCCGCGGGTCGGCGCCGGGCTCGGCACCATCGCCCGGGTGGTCGCCACCGGGGAGACCGTCTACCGCCACAAGCTGCGCTTCGAGGAAGCCGAGGACCGCATCCGCCGCTACTGGCAGCCCTACCACGCGGCGCTGGCGGCGCTGATCGCCGAGACGCGCGACGAATTCGGCTATTGCCTGCTGATCGATTGCCATTCCATGCCGACCCACCCGGCGCAGGCCGCCAACCCGCCGGATTTCGTGCTGGGCGACGCGCATGGCACCGCCTGCGCCCCCCGCGCCACCCGCCTGGCGGAGGAATTGCTCGGCGGCCTCGGCTACCGGGTGCGGCGCAACGACCCCTATGCCGGCGGCTATGTCACCCGGCATTACGGCCGGCCGCGCGAAGGGGTGCATGCGCTCCAGGTCGAGATCGCCCGGCCGCTCTACATGGATGAGGCACGGATCGAGCGGCTGCCGCGCATGGCGGCGCTGCAGGCGGACCTGACCCGGGTGATCGCCGGGCTGACGGTCGCGGACTGGTCCGGGCTGGGCTGACACCGCCGCCCCGCGGGCAAAAAAAAGGCGGTGCCAGAGGCACCGCCGAGTTTAGGGAGGAAACGTCCAAGAAAAGCAGGCAACCCGGCAATGCCGTGTTGCTGCGATGCACAAGTTAGGCGGCCTCCCGCCCGGTGACAAGGGAAATTTTGCGCTGCACCATTTTCCCTGGCGCGCCGGTCGGCGGCACCGCGTCAGCGCAGCAAATACTTCGCTTATTGAAGCAGTTGAACGGCGCGCTTCGCCCGATGCCGCAGGACCGCGACCCCTGCGCCTCGGAACAGCGGGAAGCCCGATTCTACCCCGCGGCGAACTCCGCCCGGATCGCCGCCGAGTGCTGGCCGATCGCCGGCACCGCCCCCAGCGCCCGTGCCCCGTCCGAGAAGCGCGCCGGCGGTGCGCCGATGGCGATAGGCCCTGCCGGCGTCTCCACCTCCACCCGGCGCAGCGCCGGATGGGTGCGCAGCCCCTCGCAGTCGTTGACGAAGCCATAGGCGGTATTGGCCCGGCGCAATTTGGCCGCGCATTCCTCCCGCGTCAGCCCGGCGAACATCCGGGCGATATGCGCATCCACCATCGGCCGGTGCGCCACGCGGTCGTTGTTGCTGCGGAAGCCCTCGCGCTGCGGCAGGTCGGGCTCGTCCAGGAATTGCGCGGCGAAGCCGGCCCATTCCCGCTCGTTCTGGATGGCGATGAGGACAAGCTGGCCGTCCTTCGTCTCGAAGGCGCCATAGGGGCAGATGGAGGGATGGGCCAGGCCGATGCGCGGCGGGTTCCGCCCCGTGCCCTCGTACTGGAGGAGCGGCACGGTCATCCAATCCGCCATGCCATCGAACAGGCTGACCGCGATGCCCTTGCCGCGGCCGGTGATGCCGCGCTCGATCAGCGCTTCCAGCACCGCGGCGTAGCTGTGCATGCCGCAGGCGATGTCGCAGGCCGAGACGCCGACGCGGCCCGGGCCTTCCGCCCGGCCGGTGATGTGGGCGAGGCCGGTTTCCGCCTGCACCAGCAGGTCGTAGGCCTTCATGCTGGCGTAGTCGCCCTCGTCGCCATAGCCGGAGATGTCGACGGTGATCAGCCGCGGGTGCTTCTCCCGCAGCGCGGCGGAGGCGAAGCCGGCGCGGGCCATGGCGCCGGGGGCGAGGTTCTGGATGAAGACGTCGGCCTTCGCCAGCAGGCGCTCGAGCAGCGCCTTGTCCTCCGGCGCCTTGATGTCGAGGCAGAGGCTTTCCTTGCCGCGGTTCAGCCAGACGAAGTAGCTGGACTGGCCCTTCGCCACCGCGTCGTAGGCCCGGGCGAAGTCGCCCTCGGCGCGTTCCAGCTTGATCACCCGCGCGCCGGCGTCGGCGAGGCGGGAGGCGCAATAGGGCGCTGCGACGGCCTGCTCCATCGAGACGACGAGCAGGCCGGCGAGGGGCTGGCTCGCCATCTCAGTAGCTCCGCGGCATGCCGAGCACGTGCTCGCCGATATAGGACAGCACCAGGTTGGTGCTGATCGGCGCCACCTGATACAGCCGCGCCTCGCGGTACTTGCGCTCCACGTCGTATTCCTCGGCGAAGCCGAAGCCGCCGAAGGTCTGGATGCAGGCCTCGCCCGCCGCCCAGGCGGCGTCGGCGGCCAGCATCTTGCCCATGTTGGCTTCCTCGCCGCAGGGCAGGCCGGCCTCGAACTTCTCGAGGCCCAGCTTCACCACTGCCTCCGCGGCGCGCATCTGGGCATAGGCCTTGGCGATCGGGAACTGCACGCCCTGGTTCTGCCCGATCGGCCGGCCGAACAGCACGCGTTCCTTGCTGTAATCCACCGCCTTCTTGATGAACCACTTGGCGTCGCCGATCGACTCGGAGGCGATCAGCAGCCGCTCGGCGTTCATCCCGTCCAGGATGTAGCGGAAGCCGCGGCCCTCGATCCCGACCAGGTTCTCCGCCGGCACCACCATGTTGTCGAAGAAGACCTCGGTGGTGTTGTGGTTCATCATGGTGCGGATCGGCCGGATGGTCAGGCCGTTGCCGAGTGCGGCCTTCATGTCGACGATGAAGGTCGACAGCCCATCGGTCTTCTTCGCCACCTCGCCGCGCGGCGTGGTGCGGGCCAGCAGCAGCATCAGGTCGGAATGCTCGGCCCGGCTGGTCCAGATCTTCTGGCCATTGACGATGTAGGTGTCGCCCTCGCGCTTGGCCACGGTGCGCAGCGCCGTCGTGTCCGTGCCGCTGGTGGGTTCGGTCACGCCGAAGGCCTGCAGCCGCAGCGCGCCGGAGGCGATGCCGGGCAAATAGCGCTTCTTCTGCTCCGGGCTGCCATGCTTCAGGATGGTGCCCATGATGTACATCTGCGCATGGCAGGCGCCGGCATTGCCGCCGGAGCGGTGGATCTCCTCCAGGATCGCCGATGCCGCGGACAGCGGCAGGCCGGCGCCGCCGAATTCCTCGGGGATCAGCGCGCCGAGCCAGCCGCCCTCGGTCAGCGCCTGGACGAACTCCGTCGGGTAGGCCCGGTCGCGGTCGACCCGGCGCCAGTATTCACCGGGGAAGCGCGTGCAGAGCTTCGCCACCTCCTCCCGGATCTCGGCATGCGGATCGCTGGCGATGAGCGGCTGGTCCATGGAATGCTCCTCCGTCCCGCCGGATTAAGGCGCGTCTGCCGGGGTGGCAAGGCGGGCGCTGGCCGCCGCCGCGCCGCTGCCGCAGGATGCCACGGCAGCGCGGGGAAGCGAGCATGGCAGCCGTCGAGATCGTCTATCGCTACCTGGCGGAGCCCGGCGCCGGCCGGCCGATGCCGGCCGATGGCGCCGCCGCGCAACGCCGGCTCGAAGCCGGCAACCAGGCCTTCGCCCGGCTGCTCTCGGCGCTGGAACAGCCGGGCGGCGACCAGCGGCTGGAAATCCCGCTGGATGCGCGCGATGTCGGCCTGGCCGGGCAGGGCGGCGCGCCGGCGCAGCGCCCCTATGCCGCGCTGCTCGGCTGCGCCGATGCCCGGGTGCCGACCGAGCTGATCTTCGGCGAGGGGCCGAACGACCTGTTCGTGGTCCGCGTCGCCGGCAACGTGCTGGGGCAGGAGGTATTGGGCAGCCTGCGCTATGCCGCGGACCACCTGCCGCTGCGCGCCGCGGTGGTGCTGGGCCATAGCGGCTGCGGCGCGGTCGCCGCGGCGGTGGATCTGTTCCAGCGCCCGGCCGGGCTGCTGGCGCTGGCCACCGACCACGCGCTGCGCGGGCTGCTGGACCGGCTGGCGCTGGTGGTGCAGGCCAGCGCCCGGCTGCTGGTGACCGCGCATGGCGAGGACGCGCCGCAGCGCCCCGGCTGGCGTGCCGCGCTGGTGGAGATGGCGGTCGGGCTCAACGCCGCCTCCGGCGCCTATATGCTGCAGAAGGATCTCGGTCGCGGCCGCGGTGGGCTGATCACCGCGCTGCACGGCGTCTACGTGGTCGGCAGCCGCACGGTGCAATCGGCCGATCCGGTGGAGGGCGAGCGGCTGGGCCTGGCACCGGCCCCGGCGGATGAGGCCGGCTTCGTCGCGGCGTTCGGCGCCTTCGCCCGCAGCGCGCGGATCCGGGCGCTGCTGGGGGTGGTGGGTGACAATTCGGCGGGAGCCGCCTAGGGTCCGCGGCAACCGTTACCCGCGCGCCTTTCGTATACGGTGCCTGGGGCAGGAGCCGCCAGATGACCCGGACCCGCTTTCTCGCCGCACCGACGCTGCTGGCCGGCGTCCTCGCCCTGGGCCTTGCCGCCTGCGAGGAGAAGAAGCCCGCCCCCGCTGCCGGCGCCGTTGCGCCGCCGCCGGCCGTGCTGGTGGTGACCGCCGCCGAGCAGCCGGTGACCCAGGGCACCGAATTCGTCGGTCGGGTCGAGGCGCTGGAACGCGTCGACATCCGCGCCCGCGTCACCGGCTTCCTGCGCGAGCGCACCTTCGTCGAGGGCCAGATGGTCCAGGCCGGCGACATGATCTTCCAGATCGAGCCCGAGCCCTTCGAGGCCGAGGTGGCGCTGAAGCAGGCGTCCATCGATCGTGCCCGCGCCGAGCTGCACAATGCCGAGCTCCAGGTCGCCCGCGGGCGGGAGCTGGTCCGCACCAACGCCATCCCGCAATCGACCCTCGACCAGCGCATCGCCGAGCAGCAGACCGCCGCGGCCGCGCTCTCCGGCGCCCAGGCGGAGCTGCAGCGCGCGAAGATCCAGCTCGGCTACACCCAGATCGTCTCGCCCATCGCCGGCCGCATCGGCCGCGCCGCGCTGACGCCGGGCAACGTGGTCGGGCCGGACAGCGGCGTGCTGACCGCCGTCGTCCGGCAGGACATGATGCGCGTCAGCTTCCCGGTGACGCAGCGGCAGATCCTGGAATTCCGCCGCAAGGCCGCGGCCAATGCGGTGGACCAGATGCAGGTGAAGCTGAAGCTGTCGGATGGCAGCAGCTTCGACCAGCTGGGCAAGGTCAACTTCCTCGACGTGCAGACCGACCGGGCGACCGACAGCGTGCTGGTCCAGGCGGTGTTCCCCAACCCGCAGGCGCTGCTGTCGGATGGCCAATTTGTCGGCGTGCTCGTGGAGGCCGAGGCGCCGAAGCAGGCGATCCTGATCCCGCAATCGGCGGTGCAGATCGACCAGGCCGGCGCCTTCCTGCTGGTGGTCGGCGAGGGCAACAAGGTCGAGCAGCGGCGGGTCAGGCTCGGCCGCGGCCCGGCCGGGCAGCAGGTGGTGGAGGAAGGCCTCGCCCCCGGCACCCGGGTGATCACCGAAGGCGCGCAGCGCGCCAGGCCGGGTGCGGTGGTGGCGCCGCGGCCGGCGGCGCCGATGCTCGGCCAAGCCCCGAAGGCGGGCTGAGCCGCCATGTCGAAGCTCTTCGTCGACCGGCCGCGGCTGGCGCTGGTCATCGCCATCGTCACCGTCATCGCCGGGCTCGTCTCCCTGCTGCAGATTCCCGTGGCGCAGTTCCCCGACATCGTCCCGCCGCAGGTGCAGGTGACGGCGCGCTTCCCCGGCGCGTCCTCCGAGATCGTCGAGGCCACGGTCGCCCAGCCGATCGAGAGCCAGGTCAACGGCGTCGACAAGATGCTTTACATGAAAAGCACCAGCGGCAATGACGGCAGCTACACGCTGACCGTCAGCTTCGCCGTCGGCACCGACCCGGACCAGAACACCACCAACGTCAACAACCGGGTGCAGCTGGCGCTCGCCCTGCTGCCGGACGAGGTGCAGCGGCAGGGGCTTTCGGTGCGGAAGAAATCCTCCGCCCTGCTGCAGGTGATCGCGGTGAAGTCGCAGGGCGGCGAGCAGGACCCGCTCTTCATCTCGAACTACGTCACCATCAACATCCTGGATGCGCTGCGCCGGGTGCCCGGCGTCGGCGACGCCATCATGTTCGGCCCCTTCGACTATTCCATGCGCATCTGGTTCCAGACCGACCGCATGACCGGGCTGGGGCTGACGCCGGCCGATGTGGTGCAGGCGATCCAGGCGCAGAACAAGGTGGCGCCGATCGGCCGCATCGGCGCCCAGCCGATCAGCGACGACACCTCCTACCAGCTCAACATCCGCACCACCGGCCGGCTGGTGGAGGCCGAGGAATTCGGCCGCATCGTCATCCGCGCCAATCCGGATGGCAGCGTGCTGCGGGTGCGCGACGTCGCGCGGATCGAGCTCGGCGCCTACAACCAGGATGTGCAGACGCGGCTGGATGGCGCGGATGCCGTGCTGGTGCCGATCTACCTGGCGCCGGGGGCCAATGCGGTCGGCGTCGCCAGCGCGGTGGACAAGGTGATGAAGGGGCTGGCGGCCCGCTTCCCGGCCGGCCTGTCCTACCAGGTCACCTACGACACCACCGAATTCGTCACCCTGACGATCGAGGAGGTGATCCACACCCTGGTCGAGGCCTTCATCCTGGTGGTGCTGGTCGTCTTCCTGTTTCTCGGCAACCTCCGGGCCACGCTGATTCCGCTGGTCGCCGTGCCGGTCAGCCTGATCGGCACCTTCATCGTGCTGCTGGCCATGGGCTATTCGGCCAACACCATCTCCCTGCTGGCCATGGTGCTGGCGATCGGCATCGTGGTGGACGACGCCATCGTGGTGGTCGAGAGCGTCGAAGCGGTGATGGAGGAGCATCCGCAGCTGTCGGTGCCGGATGCCACCAAGCGGGCGATGGGCACGATCACCGCGCCGATCATCGCCATCACCCTGGTGCTGCTTTCGGTCTTCGTGCCGCTGGCCTTCATCCCCGGCATCTCGGGCGAGCTGTTCCGGCAATTCGCCGTCACCGTCAGCGTCGCCATGCTGTTCTCGGCGGTCAATGCGCTGACCCTGTCGCCGGCGCTCTGCGCCATCCTGCTGAAGGGGCATCACGGGCCGAAGCGCGGGATCATGGGGAAGATCTCGAACGGCATCGACTGGGTGCGGGATGGCTACGCCGCCATCGTCGCCCGGCTGGTGCGCATCTCGGTGCTCAGCCTCGTCCTGCTCGGCGTCTTCTTCGCCGGCATCGTCTGGGTCGGCGGCCGCACCCCCGGCGGCTTCCTGCCGCAGGAGGACCAGGGCGCCTTCTTCGTCGAGGCCAAGTTGCCCGAGGGCGCCTCGCTCAACCGCACGCGGGAGGTGGCGAAGGAGGTCGAGGCGGCGATCGAGGGCCTGCCGGGCATCGAGCATGTCTCGACCATCGCCGGCTATTCGATGCTGGCCGGGCTGGCGCAGTCCAACAGCGCCTTCTTCATCGTCACGCTGAAGACCTTCGAGGAACGCAAGGCGCCGGAGGCCAAGGTGGATGGCCTGCTGCGTGGCGTGATCCGCGCCACGGCCGCGGTCCCGGCGCAGATCATCCCCTTCGCGCCGCCGCCGATCATGGGCCTCGGCACCGGCGGCGGCTTCGAGTTCCAGTTGCAGAACCTGGAAGGCCAGACCCCGGCCGAGATGGCGGCGGTGATGCGGGCGCTGGTGCTGGCGGCCAACCAGGACCCGGCGCTGCAGCGCGTGTTTTCCACCTTCGCCGCCAATACGCCTTCGGTGTTCCTGAACGTCGACCGTGACAAGGCGCAGGTACTGGGGGTTTCCATCGGCGACCTGTTCGGCGCGCTGCAGGCGACGCTGGGCGGCGCCTATGTGAACGACTTCAATCTGTTCGGCCGGAGCTGGAAGGTCAACGTCCAGGCCGAGCAGCAGGACCGCGCCGGCATCGAGGACATCTACCGCGTGCACCTGCGGACCAGGGACGGGTCCATGGTGCCGGTGCGGGCGCTGGCCGAGACGCGGATCGAATACGGGCCGCAGAGCATCGTCCGCTACAACAACGTCCGCAGCCTGACCATCAACGGCGAACCCGCCACCGGGCGCAGCAGCGGCGAAGCGCTGGCGGCGATGGAGCGCGTCGCCAACGACACGCTGCCGCAGGGCTACGCCTTCGAATGGACCGGCACCGCCTTCCAGGAGAAGGCCGCGGAGGGCCAGACCGCCATCATCCTGGCGCTGGCCATCCTGTTCGCCTTCCTGTTCCTGGTCGGGCTGTACGAGAGCTGGACCATCCCGGTGCCGGTGCTGCTCTCGGTCGCGGTCGGCGTGCTCGGCGCCATGGCCTCGATCGGCGCCTCGGGCCTGGCGCTCGACCTCTATGCCCAGGTCGGCATCGTGGTGCTGATCGCACTCGCCGCCAAGAACGGCATCCTGATCATCGAATTCGCCAAGGAGCAGCGGGAGCACGGCCGCAGCGTGACGGAAGCCGCCATCCTCGGCGCCAAGCTGCGCTTCCGCGCGGTGATGATGACCAGCTTCGCCTTCATCCTCGGCCTCTATCCGCTGGTGGTGGCGCAGGGGGCTTCGGAGATCAGCCGCCGGGCGGTTGGCACGCCGGTCTTCTGGGGCATGCTGGCGGCCTCCACCATCGGCATCTTCATGATCCCGATGCTGTATGTCGTGTTCCAGACGGCACGGGAGAAGGCGAAGGCGATGCTGGGCATGGCGAAGCCGAAGGCGCCGGCGACCCTGCACTGACCAGGGCCGTGCTGCCGCGGGGCGAAGCCGCGCTGCATCCGCTGCTGGTGGCGCTGCTGGCGCTGGTGCTGGTGATCAAGCCGATCGTCGATCTCGGCATGCTGCCGCGCGGCGCCATGGCGGTGGGCATGCTGGTCACCATCCTGGCCGGGCTGGCCGGCCTTGCGCCGCGCGAGCGGCGCTTCCGATCGGTGCTGGTGGTGACGGGGCTGGCGGCGATGGGCCTGCAGGGCCTGGCGCTGGGCGTGGCGGGGCAGGAGACCGATCTGGGCGCGACCGCGGGGGCGATGCTGAATTTCGCCCTGCTCACCGCCGCCGTGCTGCGGCAGTCGCTGGCGCCGGGCCGGGTGACGCTGCGGCGGATCGAGGGCGCGGTCGCCGCCTACCTGCTGATCGGGCTGATCTTCGCCGGCGCCTATGACCTGGCGGCGGCGCTGGCGCCGGGCGCCTTCCTGCAGAACGGCGCGCCGATGGCGGCGCAGGCGCTGGGCGGCGATTTCGTCTTCTTCAGCTTCGTCACCCTGACCAGCACCGGCTATGGCGACCTGGTGCCGGTGCATCCCGTGGCGCGTTCGCTGGCCGTGCTGGAAGCCATCACCGGCCAGCTCTACCTGGCGATCGTGCTGGCCCGCCTGGTGTCGCTGGAGATCGCCGACCGCCGCCAGGGCTGACCCCCGGGGTGGGATACCGGCCGGCGGGTGCGGGCCGTGCGTGGACGGTCCCCAGGTGGGTGCTGCGATGGCGCAGCCGCGGCACCGGAGGCCGCGGGGCCATCCACCCCGACGGGGAGACGACCAGCTCCCCGCTCCTCACTCCGGCCGGATATTCGCCGCCTGCACCAGCGCCGTCCAACGCCGCCGGTCGGCCGCGGCATAGGCGGTGATGTCCGCCCGGCTGCCGGCGAAGGGCAGCATCCCCTGCTGCGCCAGCCGCGCCTGGAAGCGCGGCCGCGCCACCGCCTCGGCGAAGGCCTCGTGCAGCCGCGCCATCGCCGGCTCCGGCGTCGCCGCCGGGGCATAGGCGGCGTACCAGTTCAGCGCCTCGTAGCCCGCGACGCCGGCCTCGGCGATGGTCGGCAGCTCCGGCAGGCTGGCGGTGCGGGTGGTGGTGGAGACGCCGAGCGCGCGCAGCCTGCCGGCCTGGATGTGCGGCAGGGCGGTGGGCAGCGTATCGGTCATCATCTCGATCCGCCCGGCCAGCAGATCCTGCGTCGCCGGCGCGGTGCCCCGATACGGCACATGCGTCATCTCGATGCCCGCCAGATGGGCGAAGAGCGCGGCGGCGAGGTGGGTGGAGGCGCCGATGCCGGCCGAGCCATAGCGGATGCCGCCCGGCTGGGCGCGGGCCAGGGCGACCAGCGCCGCCACGCTGATCGCCGGCACCGAGGGATGCACCACCAGCACCGCCGGCACGCCGCAGATGCCGGCGACGGTGGCGAGGTCCGTCATCGGGTCGAAGCCGAGGGTCTGCAGCGCCGGGTTGGTGGCATGCGTCGCCTGGCTGCCCATCAGCAGGGTCAGCCCGTCCGGCCGGGCGCGGACCACGGCTTCGGTGCCGAGCGCGCCGCCGGCCCCGGAGCGGTTTTCCACCGCGATGGGCTGGCCGAGCGCGGCGCCCATCTCCTCGACCACCATGCGGGCGACGAGGTCGGAGGCGCCGCCGGGCGGGAAGGGGGCGACGAGGCGCAGCGGCCGGTCGGGCGCCCAGCCCTGCGCCCGGGCGGTGCGGCAGGCCAGCAGGGCAGGGGCGGCGAGCAGCAGGCGGCGGGTCGGCATGGCGCGGGCTCCGGCAGGGTCACCCTCGGCCAAGCCAGCGCCGTGCCAGGCTCAGTGGCCGCGGATGTAGAATTTCTCCTCCGCCACCTTGCCGTCGCGCACGGTGTAGAGGCCGAATTCCTCCATCTGCATGCGCTGGCCGGTCGGCTTGAAGGTCACGTCGATCTCGAAGCGCAGCGCGAACTGGTCGCCGTTCACGTAGGGCCCATGCGCCCTGGCCGAATGGATCTCGTGGTTGGCGTACCACCACGCGCCCTTGCCCTTCACCGCCGCCTTGCCCCGCAGCACCGCCATGTCGCCGGTCATCGGCTCGATGCTGACGATGTCGTCGGCCCAGAAGCGCTCGCCCGCTGCCTCGAACTGGCCGGCCTGGCAGAGTGCGGCGAAGGCTTCGGCGATCTCCTGCGTGGTCATCGGATGTCCCTCCGCGCCGGGCCGGCGCGAAGGGAACATATCCAGAACCCGGGCGCGGCCTCAAGCCTAATCGCAGAGGTAGCGGCGCACCGGGTAGGGCTGCTTCGCAAAGGCCGGGCAGAAGCTGCGCACCACCGGCTCCAGCAGCGCAAACAGCTGTTTCTTCTCGGCGTTCAGCGCCTCCAGCCGGGCGCGCGCCGCTTCCGCCTCGCGCGCCAGCCTGGCCAGGTCCACCGTCAGCAGGCGGCGGTCGCGGACGATGAAGCCGCCGCCGACCATGACGTGCCGCAGCGCGTTCGCATCTTCCGTATGCACCAGCTGGTTCACCGTGCCGTTCAGCGGCATCCAGTTCGGATGCGCCAGGTCGAGGAAGACGATATCCGCCTTCATCCCCGGCGCGATGGCGCCGATATCGGCGAAGCCGAGCGCCTTGGCCGAGCCCTGCGTGCCGGCACGCCAGACCTCCTCCGCGCTCACCCACTCCGCCGGGTCCGGCCCCTGCACCGCGGCCAGCTGGAACGCCGCCCGCATCGCCTCGTACATGTTGGAGGTGTCGGAGGAGGAGACGCCATCCGTCCCGATCCCGACCGTCACGCCGAGGTCGAGGGCGCGGCGCAGCCGGAACATCCCGTTGCCGAGCCGCATGTTGCTGCCCGGGTTGTGCGCGATCGCCGCACCCCGGTCCGCCATGATCCGCAGGTCGTCGTCGGTCAGCCAGATGCCGTGCGCGGCCGAGAAGCCCGGCCCGACCAGCCCGAGCGCATCCAGATGCGCCACCAGCGTCCTGCCGTAGCGCTGCATCCCGGCCAGCGCCTGCAGCTTGCTCTCGCCGACATGGCTCTGCACCGGCGCACCGAACTCCTTCGCCAGCGCGCCGCAGCCACACAGGAACTCGTCGGCGCAATGCAGCGGGATGGTGGGCGCCAGCGCGGCGCGGATGTCCTGCCCGGCCCAGGACCAGTGCTGCAGGATGTCGCGCATCGCCGCCAGGGTCGCATCGCCCGGCGCCGGGCGCGTCGCATCCACCTGCGCCCGCAGCGCGTCGGGCAGCGCATCGCGCAGCCCCGGCACCGCATCCCACACCGTCCGGTCGGCGACCATCGGCGCGATCACCGCGCGCAGCCCGACCTCGGCATAGGCCTCCGCCATCGCGTCCATGCCGTCCCGCGTCGGCAGCGGCGCCTCGCCGGTCAGGTCGTAGGCGGCGGTGACGCCCTTCAGCGCCATCTCGGCCGCGACCAATTGTGTCGAGAGCTTCTTGTCGGCCAGGCTCCGGCCGCCGCCCATCCAGGGCGCCGCGGCCAGCAGCAATTCCAGCGTCCAGGTATCCGCCAGGCCGCGCGCCAGCCCGCCATGGCCATGGGTATGCGCGTTGATCAGGCCGGGATGCAGCAGCAGGCCCGCCGCGTCCTCGATGCGCGCATCCGCCGGCACGTCCAGCCCG
>JBMOJU010000440.1:0-3910 GCA_049315625.1 Paracraurococcus sp. | reverse complement strand
GCGGCCGGTCACCGTCGAAGGAGACGGGCAGGGCGACGCCCTCCAGCGCATAGCCCGGCATCGGCTGCATGATGCCGAGCGCCGCGGTCTGCGGATGCGCCTTTACCGCGGCCAGGTCGTGGATCGGCGAGCAGGGGATGCCGGCCGCCTCCAGCGCCTCGCTCCAATCCTCGCTGCTGCGCTTGCGCATCTGGGCTTCCAGCAGCGGCAACAGGATCTCGCGGTGGGCGATGCGGTCGGCGTTCGTCTTGAAGCGCGGGTCGTTGCCCCATTCGGGATGGCCGAGCACCGTGGCGTATTTGGCGAACAGCCGGTCATTGGCCGCAGCGACGACGATCTCGCCATCCGCCGTGTCGAAGGCCTGAAAGACGATCAGCTTCGGGTTGCCGCTACGATGCCGCGGCGGCTGCCGTCCGCTTTCGTTGAAGCCGGCAAAATGCTGCGCCATCCAGCCCAGCCCGGTTTCGAACAGCGACGTATCGACCACGCAGCCCTGGCCGGTGTGGCCGCGCAATTGCAACGCCGCCAGGCATCCCAGCGCCGCCCAGACCCCGGTGCCGAGATCCAGCACCTGCATGCCGACGCGGGCCGGCGGCGCCTCGGCCGAGCCATTGACGCTGAACATGCCGGCGAAGGCCTGCATGATCGGCTCATAGCCCGGCCGCATCGCCAGCGGCCCCTTGGCACCGAAGGCGTGCAGGGAACAGTAGATCAGCCGGGGGTTCAGTGCCCGCAACGCCTCGGCGCCGAGGCCGAAGGCCTCCAGCGAGCCGGGCCGCATGTTCTGGATGAAGATGTCCTGGCCGCGCAGGAAGTCGCGCAGCCAGTCGACCGCCGCCTTGTCGCGCAGGTCGAGTGCGACGCTGCGCTTGTTGCGGTTCACCGCATGGAAGCTGCAGGCGATGCCGGCATGGAAGGGCGGGCCCCAGCCGCGCGCGTCATCGCCCTCGGGGCGCTCGATCTTCACCACTTCGGCGCCGAGCATGCCGAGGATCTCGCTGGCATAGGGGCCGGCCAGGTTCTGGCCGATCTCGAGCACCTTCACGCCTTGCAGCGGCAACATGGGGGCGTGTTCCTGTCCGGACGTTCCGTGGCAGGCTCGCCCCGGCACGCGCGGCGGTCAAGCCGCGGGCGGGAGGAGACGCGGTATGCTGGCACCCGAGACCCTGGGCGGGAAGCGCATCCTGGTGACCGGCGGCGGCACCGGGCTCGGCCGCAGCATGGCGCGGCGTTTCGTTGAGCTCGGCGCGCAGGTGGTCATCTGCGGCCGGCGGGCGGAGGTGCTGGCGGCGGCCGCGGCCGAGCTCGGCCCGGCGGTGACCACGGAACGCTGCGACGTGCGCGACCACGCGGCGGTGGAGGCGATGCTGGACCGCATCTGGGCGGCCGGGCCGCTCGACGTGCTGGTGAACAATGCGGCGGGCAATTTCCTGGCGCAGACGCATCGGCTGTCGCCGCGGGCGGTGGATGCGGTGCTCGACATCGTGCTGAAGGGCAGCGCCTGGTGCACGCTGGGCGCCGGGCGCCGCTGGATCGATGCCGGGCGCGGCGGCACGGTGCTGTCGATCCTGACGCTCTCGGCGCTGCAGGGCGGCGCCTTCACCGTGCCCTCCGCCATGGCCAAGGCCGGCGTGCTGGCAATGACGAAGTCGCTGGCGGTCGAATGGGGGCCGAAGGGCATCCGGCTGGTGGCGATCGCGCCGGGCAATTTCCCCACCCCCGATGCGACCGCGCGGCTGCGCACCGAAGGGATGGGGGCGGTGGAGCGGGGCATCCCGCTGCGCCGGGTCGGCGAGCACCGGGAACTGACCGACCTCGCCGCCTTCCTGGTCTCGGACATGGCGGCCTACATCACCGGGGAGGCGGTGGTGATCGATGGCGGCAAGCGCTACCTCGGCGGGGCGCGCTCGGGCAGCGACGGGATGCTGGACTGGAGCGACGCGGACTGGGCGGCGCATCGCGCGAAGGCACCTTAACCGCGGCTTCATCGCCGACGCCGCATCCTCCACGGCCCGGAGAAGGGTCGAGGAGGATGCCCGAAAACGACACCCTGGCGGATGAGGCGCGGGAGGTACGGCTGAGCATCGCCCGCCATCTGGCCGACCTGCACCGCCTGCACCTGGCGCTGTCGCAGGACAGCCGGGCACTGAAGCGGTTCACGCTGGCGGGCCGGCCGGGCTTCGAGATCGAGATCGCCGCCGAACTGATCGAGCAGTACCTCGGCAGCAGCGACGCATTCCTTGAGAACATGCGCGGTCGCTTCGAGGCGCGGCTGGGCCTGCTGCGCCGGGGCGAGCCGCGGCAGGGGCCGGAGCCGGAGGACGCACCAGGCCATGGCGCCTTCTGGCTGGCCTTCTCCCGGCTCTGCGCCGTGCTGCGGCGGGCGGGTGCCCGCGGCCTTCAGCCGTAGCCGCGACCGAGGCGTTCGCCATGCTGGACTAGGTCACCCGAGAGCAGGTCGTGCAGCTCTGCCGCCAGCATCATCGGGTCCGCCATGCCTGCCGCCGCCGTATTCGGCGGGCGAACGCGGCGGTCGGTGGGCCGTTCCTACAGCCTCGCCTCCCGGAACAGCCCGAGCTTCTCCTGCGCTGCGCGGTCGGAATAGCCGAACAGCAGCATCCGGCTGTCCGCCGCCAGCGTCAGCGCCTGCCAGGACGGCACCACCAGCAGGTCGCGTTCCTCCAGCCGGTACTCCTGCCCGCCGACCCGCGCTGTGCCATGGCCCTCGACCACGACGAAGATCGTACCATCCGTGCTCTGCCGCGGCCGCGTCTCGAACCCCGCCGGCAGGTGGCGGACCTGCGCGGCGATGGTCGGCATGATGGGGCCGCCATCGGCCGGGTTGGTGAACTCCATGGCGTGGCCGAGATGCGGGTCGGGCGCCTCCGCCGCCGCCAGGGCCAGCAGGCTCTCGCGCCAATCTGCATAGGGGTAGTGGAACAGCGGCTGGTGCGCCGGGCGGCGGTCGGCCGCGCTGCCGCGCATCGGCCGCAGGTTGCGGCCGTAGCGATGCAGGCTGTCGCCGGCCGGGATGGTCTCGGAATGCGCCGGCTCGTGCAGCCGCTCGGCGAAGGATGCCTCGTAGAAGCGCACGGTCGGGATATCGAGGCCATCCAGCCAGATCATCGGCTGGCCCGTGGCGTTGCCGTGGTCATGCCATTGCCAGTTGGGCGTCAGCACCAGGTCGAAGGGCCGCATCACCGCTTTTTCGCCATCCACCGCGGTGAAGGCGCCGTCGCCCTCCATCACGAAGCGGAGCGCGCATTGGGTGTGGCGGTGGCAGGGCGCGACCTCCCCCGGCAGGATCAGTTGCAGGCCGGCATAGAGGCTTGGGATGATGGCGGAGGTGCCGGCGAGGCCCGGATTCTCCAGGATCAGCACCCGGCGCTCGGCCTGTTCGGCGCTGATCAGGTCGCCGGCGCGCAGCAGGTAGTCCCGTGCCGGGCCGTAGGACCAATGGTGCGCCTGGGCCGCGGAGCGCGGCGTCGGGGTGACGAGATTGGCCAGCACCTCCCACAGCGGATAGAGGCTGTGCGGCCGCATCTCGGCATAGAGCGCCTGAAGTTGGGCCGGCGTGTCATTGGGGACGTCCCTCATGCGCATCTCCGGATCGCTTGCGCTGTCTTTGCCATCAAAGGCGACAGGCGCCTACGGGGATCATGCGCCGGGCAGTGGACCCGGCGGGCCGTTTGCGGATGTCAGCCGCGCCGTCGCCTGGCGCGGCCGGCCCGGCCCATCCGGGACCGGACGCCGGAACACGATCCGGAAGGACACCCAAAGGGGCTTTCTTTGTGCCGCTGGTCGGGCTACGTAGCGCTTCCACGGACCCGTAGCTCAGCTGGATAGAGCGTTGCCCTCCGAAGGCAAAGGTCGTACGTTCGAATCGTATCGGGTCCGCCATATTCTTGTC
>JBMOJU010000081.1:0-17425 GCA_049315625.1 Paracraurococcus sp. | reverse complement strand
TGGCTGATCCGCCGGCTCGGCGTCGAGTTGCCTCCGCATGTTGGCGGCATCGACCCGGATGAAGCCGAGGGGCGGCGGATCATCGCCGCGGCGGCGCTGGAGGAGATCGAGCGCTGGCTGGAGGACCCGCTGGAAGGCGCCATCGCCCGCGACCTGCTGCCGGAATTCCGCGACAAGGCCGGCCACCTGAACCGCACCGCGGCCAATCGCGGGGCCGCGGCGGCGGAACGCGTGGCGCGGCGGCGGCTGCGGCTGGCGGCGCTGGAGGCCTCCCGCGACCGGCTGATCGCCCATGCCATGGCCGGCGGCCTGCATGCCGAGGGGCTGCAGAACCTGGAGCAGGAGCTGGACCTGGAGGAATTGCGGGTCCGTGCCGTGCTGGGGGATGAGCGCAGCGCGGCCGAGCGCGCCGCGGCCAAGGCCCGGCGCACGCCGCGGCCCGCCTGACCCTGCGGTTTGCGGCGGCGCAAGGCGCCCCGGCCGCGGCCCTGGCACGGTGCGCGTCAGGCGGGCCAGGGGCCCGCAACGAAAGGGCAGCGCCATGAAGGTCCGCGACATCATGACCCGCAAGGTGATCTCGGTCCCCGCCGATACCCCGGCGCTGGCGGTGGCCCGGCTGCTGGCCGACCGCGGCATTTCCGCCGTGCCGGTGACCGACAGCTGGGGGATGCTGCTGGGCATCGTCTCCGAGGCCGACCTGATCCGCCGGCTGGCGAGCAGCGACCCGCCCGAGCCGGGCTTCCTGCGGGCGCTGTTCTATGACCGCGAGGCGGCGGCGGCGCGCTACGCCGCGGTGCATGGCGCGACCGCCAACGACATCATGACGCGCGAGGTCGTGACGGTGACCGAGGAGGTCACGGTGGAGCATGCCGCGCAGATGATCGAGATGCACAAGGTCCGCCGGCTGCCGGTGGTGCAGGACGGCCTGCTGGTCGGCATCCTCTCCCGCGCCGACCTGCTGCGGGCGCTGCTGGCACCGGTGCCGGAGGTCTCGGACACCGCGATCCGCGCCGCGGTGGAGGCCGAGATCGCCCGGCTGCCCTGGGCCGACGCGCCCTTCGTCTTCTTCGAGGTCGATACCGCGGTGGTCACGCTGTATGGCTTCTGCGAATCCGCCGCGGTGCGGACCGGGCTGCGGGCGATCGCCGCGGGCGTGCCGGGCGTGACACAGGTGGAGGACCGCATCACCGCCCCGGCCGGGCATCGCTGGGGGTGAGCGACGCGGCGGCGGGGGCCGCCGCTGGAACGTGATGCGTGCGGCTTCGCCCACGCATCACGCTCCGGCCATTGTCTCGTCGCGCGATTCAGGCTGTTCGGCTTTTCCGCCTCAAGCCATCACGCTCCCAGGCAGATCACCGCAAGGCGGAACCGCCTGGAGGCGTGGCTCCGCTTTGCAAACACCGGGCTATCGCGAGAGCAGCCAGTCCGGCAGCCCGGTGACCAGCGTCACCGGGAAAAGCGTGCAGAGCACGACGGTGACCACCAGCATCAGGAAGAAGGGCAGCGAGGCGCGGGCCACCTCGGTCTGCTCCTTCCCCGTCATGGTCTGCATGACGAAAAGGTTGAAGCCGACCGGCGGCGTGATCTCGGCGATCTCGACCAGCAGCACGATGAAGATGCCGAACCACACCAGGTCGAAGCCGGCCTTCTGCACCAGCGGGATGACGATGGAGGTGGTCAGCACGATCATCGAGACGCCATCCAGCGCGGTGCCGAGGATGACGTAGACCACCGTCAGCACCGCGATCAGCCCATAGGGGCCGAGGTTGAGCACCGCGACACCCTGCGCCAGCGCCGCCGGGATGCCGGTCAGCGCCATCGCCTTGGTCAGGAAGGCGGCACCCGCCAGGATGAACATGATCATGCAGGACAGCCGGGTCGCGCCCTTCAGGCTGTCGAGGAAGTTCTGCCAGGACAGCGAGCCGGTGACGGCGGCGAGGATCAGCGACCCCAGCACGCCGAAGGCCGCGGCTTCCGTCGCCGTCGCCCAGCCGACGAACATGGTGCCGATGACGCCGACGATGAGGATGGCACAGGGGATCAGCTGGGCGCTCTGCCGCAGCTTGGCGGCGAAGGAGATGCGCGGCTCCGGCGCCGGCTGCTTGGCCGGGTTCAGCAGCGCCCAGACGATGATGTAGCCGCTGAACAGCAGCATCACGATCAGCCCGGGCAGGCAGCCGGCGATGAAGACGCGGATGATCGAGACCTCGGCGGCGACCGCGTAGACCACCATGATGATCGAGGGCGGGATCAGAATGCCAAGCGTGCCGGAGGTGGCAAGGCTGCCGATCGCCACGTCCTCGTCGTAGCCGCGCCGCTTGAGCTCGGGCAGGGCGATCTTGGAGACAGTGGCGCAGGTCGCGGCGGAGGAGCCGGAGACGCTGCCGAAGATGCCGCAGGCGAGGATGTTGACGTGCAGCAGCCCGCCCGGAATGCGCCGCACCCACGGCGCCAGTCCGTTGAACAGCTCCTCCGACAATTTGGTGCGGAACAGGATCTCGCCCATCCAGACGAACATCGGCAGCGCGGCGAGCGTCCAGGACCCGGTCGATTCCCAGAAGGCGGAGGCGAGGAAGAGCCCCGGCTGCGGATGCACGAAGGTCATCGCCACCCAGCCGACGGCGGCCAGCGACATGGAAATCCACAATCCGGCGCCGAGCAGCATGCACAGCAGCACCAGCAGCAGCAGCGCGAAGGTCAGAAGGTCCATGGCCGGCATGCCTGTGCAGGGGTGAGGCGGAGGGGCGGCGAGGGATTTTTCGTGCCGGCAAGGACGTGGAGCGCCGCCGATGCGGGACATCGGCGAGCGACGCTGACGCCGCCGGCGCGGAAAAGACCGGCCGGACCGACCCGAGACGCCTGCACGGGCATGCCTAGACCTCCGCCGAGAAGTCGCCGGCGGCGGCGCGTTCCTCGGCCGCCACGACATAGCCGGGCTTCGACCCGCGCAGCACCGTCACCAGCTCATCGAGGATCGCCACCAGCAGCAGCCCGGCGCCGAGCGGCATGGCGAGCTTCGGGATCCAGAGCGGGATGGCCACCGTGCCCTGCGCCACCTCCTCGATCTCCCAGGAGAACAGCATGTCGGCGAAGGTCCAGCGGGTGACGTAGCCCATCACCAGTGCCGCGAGCGCCAGCACCAGCGCCTCCGCCACCCGCCGCGCGGCGGGGCCGAGCCGATCGATCCCCATGCCGACGCGGATCAACTCGCCCCGCTTGAAGGTGGCGGCGAGCGCGAAGAAGGTGGTGGCGACGCAGAGATAGGCGCTGATGTCGTCGGCGGCGGGCAGCTGCATCTGCAGCTCCCGCATCGCCACCTGGGCCATCATGATGATGAAGATGCCCAGCAGCGCCAGCGCCGCGAGGCCGGCGCCGAGCGCGTAGAGCGCATCGAGGACGCGACGCATCCGCTCAGGCCACGGCGCGGGGCA
Source organism: Paracraurococcus sp. (assembly GCA_049315625.1). Lineage (GTDB taxonomy): Bacteria > Pseudomonadota > Alphaproteobacteria > Acetobacterales > Acetobacteraceae > Paracraurococcus. The sequence continues at coordinate 13,994 of JBMOJU010000081.1, read as the reverse complement.
TGGCGGCCGATGCGGCCGCGGCGACGATGCGGCGTCTGGATGCCATGACAGGGGCCCCTGGTCGGAAGGCGATCCGCCGACCATGCCGTGAGGCTTCCCGGCCACGCAAGGGGGGACGGCGCGGCGGAGTGCCGCACCCGGCCAGGGACTGCCGAAGGATCGGGCCGACCCCGCCGCCAATTTGGGCGGCCGCGCCAGAATGGGGCGGAACGGGATGGATTACGCCGACGTGATACCGTATACGACACTCCATAACGTCAGCGAAACCCATTCCATGAGGCGCACGCTGGGCGTGGCACAGGTCAGCCTATCCGCCGCGCCGCGGCGCGCCCTGCCGGCCGATGCCGCCGCCACCCGCGGCCGGGCGCCCGGGCTGCGATCGCAGCTCGTCCTGCTCGCCGCGATGATCCTGCTGCCGCTGCTTGCGCTCACGGTCTTCGTCACGCTGCGGGGCCTGGAGGCGGCGCGGACGCGGGAGGAAGTCCACCTCCAGCTGCAGGCCAACCTGGTCGCCCTGACGGTCGAGCGCGAATTCGCCGCGATCAGCGCCGTCGTGCGCACCCTCGCCGGCTCCCGCGCGCTGGGCCAACCCGACATGGGCGGCTTCCTGCTGGAGATGCGGGCGGCCGCAGCCATCATGCCGGATGCGAGCATCGGCCTGGCGGGCAGCGACGGGCAGCAGACCCTGTTCACGCTGCTGCCCGGGGATGGCGTGGTGCCACCGGGCAGCCTGGCCAATGCGGCCGCGATGGCGGCCCTGCGCAGCGGCCGGATGGAAATCTCCGACCTCTACCGCGGCCCGCGCAGCGGCCTGCTGCAGGTCGCCCTGGCGGTGCCGGTCGCCGCCACGATCGCCACCCGCCAGGCGGCCGTCGTCAACCTCGTGCTGCCGGCGCGGCATTTCGACGGGCTTCTGAAACGCATCCGCATGCCGGAAGCCTGGACCACGACGCTGATCGACCGCCACGACATCGTCATCGCCCGCAGCGAGGGGGGGGCGGAATTCTCCGGCGGCCCGGCGCCGAATGCCGCGCGCGCCGCCAACACCCAGGATTTTGCCCTGATCCGCGGCGCCCGGCTGGATGGTGTGCCCTCGATCCTCGCCTTCGCCCGCGGCGAGACGACCGGCTTCCGGATCATCGTCACCATTCCGCAGCGGGTGTTCGACGCGCCGATCCGCGAGGCGATGCAGGAGATCCTGGCGATCGGCGCCCTGCTCTCGCTGGTCGCCCTCGGCTGCGCGCTGCTGCTCGGCATCAGGATCATCGCCGCGATCCAGGACCTGGCGCTGCCCGGCACGCTGCCCCATGCCGGCCGGCACTTCCGCGAGGTGGACGAGATCGCCGCCCGGCTGCGTTCCGCCGAGCGGTGGCGGGTGGTGCTGATGGCCGAGATGAACCACCGGGTGAAGAACACGCTGATGACCGTCCAGGCGCTGGCCGCCGAAACGCTGAAGGGGACGCGCCACGACCCGGCGGCGTTCCAGCGGCAATTCGTCGAACGGCTGGTGGTGCTGTCGCGGGCGCACGACCTGCTGAGCGCCACCGGCTGGCAGGCCGCGCCGATCGAGGCCGTCGCCGCGGCGGCGCTGGCACCCTGGCTGGCGGGCCGCGACCGGGCGATCCGGATCACCGTGCAGGACGGGTTCGACGTGGCGCCCCGCCAGGCGCAGGCGTTGATCCTGGGGCTGCACGAACTCGCCACCAACGCCGCGAAACACGGTGCGCTCGCGGCTGCCGGCGGCCGGGTCGGGCTGCAGGTCGCGCTGGCCGCGGACGGGACGGCGCGGCTGACCTGGACCGAGACGGGCGGCCCGGCGCCGTCCGGCCCGCCGGCGCGGTCGGGCTTCGGCACCCGGCTGCTGCACCGGGTGCTGCCGCGCGACCTGGGGCCCGGCGCCACGGTCGCGCGGCACTTCGCGCCGCCCGGGCTGCGCGCGGTGATCAGCTTCCGCCCAGCCCCGGTGGCGGATACGCTCGACCTGCGCGCCGCCGAGCCGCATCCGGCGCGGGTCGGCGGCCGGTCGCGGATCGGCCCTCGGTTGCGGGGCTGGCTGCGCCGGCGCTGGCCGGCGCGGCACCCCGGTCCGGGTTGATGCCGCGCGGGTCAGCCCCGCAGCGCATCCACCAGCTTGCGGCCATCCTCGCCGGCCTTGGCGATCCATTCCTCCGCCATGGTGGCGCCGATCTGCCGCAGCCCGGCCATCACCTCGGCCGGCACGGCGCCGATGGTCAGCCCCTTCTCCGCCAGCCGCGCCTGGGTGGCGTCCTGCGCCTCCTTCGCGTAGCCCCAGCCGCGGTCCTCGGCCCGCTTTGCGGCGGCCAGGATCGCGTCGAGCTGCGGCGGCGGCAGGCCTTCGAGCGCGCGGCGGGAGACCAGGACGGCGTTCTTGGTCATCGAGAAATTCGCCGGCGAGAAGACCTTGGCATAGTCCCAGGCGGAGGTGTCGACGCCGGTCTGCGCGCTGGTGACCATGGCGGTGGCGATGCCGGTGGCGAAGGCCTGGGCCAGTTCCGCCTGCTGCACCAGCACCGGGTTGGCCTGGATCAGCGCGGCGAAGCGGTTGGTCATCGGGCTGAAGGTGCGGAAGCGGCTGCCCGTGAAGACGTCGAGGCTGGTGATCGGCACCTGGGTGTAGAAGCCGGCCGCCGGCCAGCCGACGGTGTAGAGCAGGGAGACGCCCTGCCGGGCGAAGCGCGCCTCGATGTAGGGGCGCTGCAGGTCGGCCAGCTTCCGCGCGCCGGCCAGGTCCGGCACCAGGAAGGGCACCGCGTCGGCGTCGAAGAAGGGATCCTCGTTGGAATAGGCGGTCAGCAGGATCTCGCCGAGCTGGACCTGGCCGGTCTGCACGCCGCGCTTGATCTGCGGCATCGGCAGCAGGGAGGCATTGCTGTGCAGGGCGATCGACACTGTGCCGCGGGTCACCTGTTCGATGTCGGCGACGAATTCGCGGATGTTGCGGGTGTGGAAGTTCCCGTCCGGATAGGGCGTCGCCATCTGCCATTTCGTCTGCGCGCGCGCGGCGGCCGGGACGAGGAGAAGTGCTGGCGCCGCAAGCGCGGCGCGGCGGGTGATGCTCATGGTCGGGGCCCCCGGTCGTTCTGCGCCGCGAGAGATGCGCGGTCGCGGCCGGCCGGGCAAGTCCCGTGCCGCGCGCTACAGGGGCCAATCGCGCGCCGGATCGATTCCGGCGCCCGCCAGGAATTTGCGCAAGCCCCCCACCTCCTCCTTCGACAGGCTGTGGTGCGTGTCGTGGAAGCCGTGGGTATGCCCGTTCAGCTTCACCACGACCTGGCCATGGCCGCCATGCGCGACCTCCGCCCCCAGCTCCTCCAGCGCCGAGAAGACATGCTTGGGGTCGAGGTTCGCGCTGACCGGGTGGGCGAACAGCGCGTGCAGGGTCTTGCGGTGGTGGTGGTTCATCGTGTCGCTCCTGGCGGTGGTGGCGATGCGACCACGCCCGCCGCCCGGCGTCCTTGCGTCAGGTCAAGCACCGCCTAGCCGGCGGCGGTGACATAGGCCTTCAGCTCCTCCGCCTCCTGCTCGGCCTCCTCGATCCGCGCCTTCACCAGGTCGCCGATCGAGACCATGCCGGCGAGCGTCCCATCGGCCTCCAGCACCGGCAGGTGGCGCACCCGCTTCTGGGTCATGACGCCGAGCGCCTGCACCACCAGGGTCTGCGGCGTCACCGTCACCAGGTCGCGGGTCATGAACTGCTCCGCCAGCAGCCCGGTCGTGCCGGGGCCGTGGGCGGCCATGCCGCGGACGATGTCGCGTTCCGAGATGATGCCCAGCATGGCGCCGGCCGCATCCCGTACCAGCGCCGCGCCGATGCGGTGCTGGCCGAGCGTCCGGGCCACGGTCAGGACGGTGTCGTCCGGCCGGACCGAGACGACGGCGGCGCCCTTCCCCTTCAGGATCGAGCCGATGATCATGCGCTGCCCTCCCTGGCCGGGGGACCGCGCGCCGCAGGCGGCTGCCGCGCCCTGGCCAGGCGGCAGGCTGCGCCTCCCGCCCACGCGGTTGCAAGGGAAACACGCCTCGCAACCGCGTGCGCGGGGCTACTCCGCCGCCTTCACCGCGGCCTCCATCGGCGCCGCGCTGGTCAGCTGGGTGCGCACCAGCTCGGCGAAGCGGCCGCCCTGGCGGACCAGCGCGTCGAAGCTGCCGCGTTCCATGATCTGCCCGGATTCGAAGACCATGATCTCGTCGGCGTCCCGCACGGTGGACAGGCGATGGGCGATGATGAAGGTGGTGCGGCCGGTCATCAGCGCCTTCAGCGCCTTCTGCACCCGCGCTTCGGTCGCGGCGTCGAGCGCGCTGGTGGCCTCGTCGAGGATCAGGATCGGCGGGTCCTTCAGCAGCGCGCGGGCGATCGCCAGCCGCTGCCGCTGGCCGCCCGACAGGCTCGCCCCGCGCTCGCCCACCAGCGTGTCGTAGCCGCGCGGCTGGCGGGTGATGAAGTCGTGCGCCTCCGCCATGCGGCAGGCGCGCTCGATCTCCTCCTGCGTCGCCTCCGGCCGGCCGACCAGCAGGTTGTCCCGGATGGTACGGTTGAACAGCATGCTTTCCTGGAACACCACGCCGATGTTCCGCCGCAGGCTGTCGATGGTGATGTCGCGCAGATCGTGCCCATCCATCGTCACCCGGCCGGCGACCGGGTCCCACAGCCGCTGCAGCAGCGCCATGGCGGTGGATTTGCCGGCGCCGGTCTGGCCGACCAGCGCCAGGGTCCGCCCCGGCGCGGCGCGGAAGGCAACGTCCGACAGGATGCGCGGCCCACCGGGATAGGCGAAGGAGACATCCTCGAACGCCACCTCGCCCTGGACACGCCCCAGCGCCAGGGCGCCGGGCTTCTCCGGCACGCTGGTCTCGGCGTCCATCACCTCGAAGAACTGGGCGATGGCCGGCGCCTGGAACACCAGGCGGGAGACGAAGGCGACGGCGGCTTCCAGCTTGCCGATCAGCAGGTTGGCGAAGCCCATGAAGCTGACGATCTCGCCGACCGTCGCCTTGCCGTCCAGGTGCAGCACGGTGCCGAGCACGAAGATCGAGATCGTGGTGATGGTGCTGGCGGCGCGGGTCATCACCGAGACCAGCGCCCACCAGTTGAGCACCGGGAATTGGTGGTCCAGCACCTGGCGGACGATGTCGCCGAACATCCGCGCTTCGCTGTTCAGTCGGGTGAAGGACTGCACGACGACGACGTTGGACAGCGCATCCTGGGCATTGCCGGCGAGCTGGGTCTGGAAGCGCTCCACCTGGCCCTGCGCGGTTTCGGTCTTCCGGATGATCAGCCCGGTCAGCACCGAGAACAGCACCACCAGCCCGACCAGCAGCAGGCCCATCCGCCAGTTCATCGCCAGGGTCAGCGGCATCAGCACGACGGCGGCGATGAAGGTCGACATGTGGTCGCGGAAGAAGCTGAGCCACATGCTGAACAGGTTGTCCGAGCCCGACAGCATCACCTTCATCAGCCGGCCGGACTGCACGTCGCCATGGAAGGACAGCGGCAGCGACAGCACGTGCTGGAAGAAGCGGCCCATCGCCGCCAGCCGGTTGCGGTGCGCCATCCGGTCCGCGAGCAGGGAGACGGCGACATTGGCGCCGATGCCCGAAAGCCCGACCGCGGCCCAGAGCGCGAGCAGCGCCAGCGCCTCGCCCCAGACCGCCTCGCGGGTCATGTAGGCGGCGCGGGTCAGCACGTCGATCACCCGGCCGAACAGCACCGGTTCCAGGAAGATCAGGCCGGCCATGGCGACATTGGCCGCGCTCATCCCGATCGCCACCCAGCGATCGGCCTTCAGCAGGCCCAGGACGCGTCCGTACAGCCTGACCATGTGCATGAGGCGGTGCCCTTCCTTCCCCGCAGCAATGCCCCGCAAGTCCCGCGCGGCGCCACGGGGGCGCGTGGCGGGGTGCGTACAGGCCGCGGCCGCCCCCGGGCAAGTCTTGCCACGCGGGGGCCCGTTGCGGCAGGAACAGCCTGTGATCGGCCCACGGGGACAGGAGTTCCCCGGGGCCGGCGGGGGAAGGCCAGGATGCCGGAACAGGGGCGACTGCCGCAGATGTGTAGCCGCCGTGCGGCGCTGGCCGGGCTTGCCGCCGCCCTGGCCGCGCCGGCGATGGCACAGGGGTCCTGGCCGGCGCGGCCGCTGCGGCTGATCGTCCCCTTCCCGCCCGGCGGCGCCACCGACCTGCTGGCGCGCATCCTGGCGGAGCGGCTGGGCGCCCGGCTGGGCCAGGGCGTGGTGGTGGAGAACCGCGGCGGCGCCGCCGGCGTCATCGCCGCCGAGCTCGTCTCCCGCGCCGACCCGGACGGCTATACGCTGTTCTTCGCCTCGATCGGCACGGCATCCATCAACCCCAACCTGCACGCCAAGCTGAGCTACCGGCCGGAGGATTTGCTGCCGGTCGCGCTGTTCGCCGACCTGCCCAACGTCATCGTGGTGCGCGGCGACAGCCCGTGGAAGACGCTGGCCGACATGCTGGCGGCGGCGCGCGCCCGCCCGGGCGCGCTGGCCTATTCATCCTCCGGCAGCGGCAGCAGCCTGCATCTTTCCGGGGAGATGCTGAAGGCCGATGCCGGAGTCGACATCCTGCACGTGCCCTTCCGCGGCGGCGCCGATACGGCGAACCAGCTGATGGGCGGGCGGATCGACATCGGCGTGAACAACCTGCCCTCGGTCATCACCCTGCTGCGCGGCGGGCAGTTGCGGGCGCTGGCGGTGACCAGCCCGGACCGTTCCCCCGCCCTGCCCGCGGTGCCGACCGTGGCCGAGAGCGGCATCCCCGCCCTGGCTGGCTACGCCGCCACCGCCTGGTTCGGCCTGCAGGTGCCGCGCGGCACGCCGGGCGCGATCATCGAACGACTGAACGCCGAGGTGAACGCGATCTCAGCCGAGCCGGCGACGCGCGAGCGGGTGGAACAGCTCGGCGCCCGGACCCGCGGCGGCAGCGTCGCCGAATTCACCACCTATATCGCGGCCGAGAACGAAAAATGGGCGGCGGTGATCCGCCGTTCCGGCGCCCAGGTGGACTGACCCTGCCCGCCACCACGAAGCAACCCGACCGGGAGAACTGCCAAGCCATGACCACCCGCCGTGCCGTCCTCGGCGCCAGCGCCGCCCTGCTCGCCGCCCCCGCCCTCCGCGCGCAGGGCGCCTGGCCGAACCGCACCATCCGCCTGGTGGTCCCCTTCACCCCGGCCGGCACCACCGACATCGCCGCCCGCATCCTGGCGGAGCGCCTGACGCACCGCCTGGGCCAGAGCGTGATCGTCGAGAACCGCCCCGGCGCCGGCGGCAATATCGGCTCCGACTACGTCGCCAAGGCCGACCCGGACGGCTACACGCTGCTGATGGGCACCGTCTCCTCCGGCGCCATCAACTACAGCCTCTATGGCGCCAAGATGCCCTACCGGCCGGAGGAGCTGGCCGGCGCCGGGCTGATGCTGCAGGTGCCGAACGCGATCTTCGTCACCAACGCCCTGCCGGTGAAGACGCTGCGGGAGCTGGTGGACTACGCCAAGGCGCGGCCGGGCAAGCTGAACAACGGCAGCTCGGGCATCGGCACCTCCCTGCACCTGACAGGGGAATTGCTGAAGGTGGTGGCCGGGCTCGACATGCAGCATGTCCCCTTCCGCGGCGCCGGGCCGATGTTGCAGGAGGTGATCGCCGGCCGCATCGAGGTGGCGGTGGACAACCTGCCTTCCGTCATCGGCCATCTCCGCGACGGACGGCTGCGCGCGCTGGCGGTGACGACGGCCACGCGCAGCCCGGCGCTGCCGGATGTCCCGACCACCGCCGAGGCCGGCTTCCCCGACGTGCAGGCGACCGCCTGGTTCGGCATCCAGGCGCCGGCCAGGACGCCGCGGCCGATCATCGAGCGGCTGGGGGCCGAGATCGACGCCGCGGTGCGGGAGCCGGAGACGCGGGCGAAGATCGCCGACCTCGGCGGCATGCCGCCCGGGCTGACCGCGGATGGCGGCACCTCGCCCGCGGCCTTCGAGGCCTTCATCAAGGCCGAGATCGTCAAATGGACCGAGGTGGTGCGGAAATCCGGGGCGACGGCGGAATGAGCCCGCACCGGCGTGCCCTGCTCGCCGCGCCGCTGCTGGCGCTGCCGGCGCTCGGCCGGGCGCAGGATGCCCTGCCCGGCCGGCCCGTGCGCATCATCATCCCCTTCACCCCGGCCGGCACCACCGACCTGACCGGGCGGCTGGCGGCCGAGCGCCTCGCCGCGCGGCTCGGCCAGCCGGTGGTGGTGGAGAACCGGCCGGGCGCCGGCGGCAATGTCGGCGGCGAATTCGTCGCCCGTGCCGAGCCGGACGGCACCACCCTGCTGCTGACCACCATCGGCACCGGGGCGATCAACTTCGCCGTCTATGGCGACCGCATGCCCTACCGGCCCGGCGACCCGGCCGCGGTCGGGCTGCTGTCCCGCGTGCCCAACGTGCTGATGGTGCCGCCGGCCTCGCCGGCGCGGAGCGTGGCGGAGCTGGTCGCGCTGGCGAAGCAGCGGCCGGGCGGGATCAATTACGGCACCGCCGGCATCGGCTCCTCCCCGCATGTCTGCATGGAGCTGTTCGGCCTGGCGACCGGCGCGCCGCTGACCCACGTGCCCTATCGCGGCAGCGCGCCGATGCTGACCGAGCTGATGGCCGGCCGGGTGGATGTCGGCATGGACAACATCCCCTCCGCCCTCGCCTTCTGCCGGGACGGCCAGCTGCGCCCGCTGGCAACGACGGGCGCCGGCCGCAGCGCCGTGCTGCCCGACGTGCCGACGATGCAGGAGGCCGGGATCGCCGGCTTCGAGGCGACGGCCTGGTTCGGCCTGCTCGCCCCGGCGGGCATCCCGAAGCCGCTGCTCGCCCGGCTGGGGCGGGAGGTCGACGCGGTGGCGCGCGACCCGGTCTTCCGCGCCCGGATGGCCGAGCTGGGGGCCGACCTGCCGGGGCTGACGCCGGAGGGCGGCAGCACGCCGGAGGCCTTCGAGGCCTTCCTGGCCGCGGAACGTGGCCGCTGGGCGGATGTGGTCCGCCGCAGCGGCGCCAAGGTGGAGTAAGCCCGATGCACCGCCGCAGCCTGCTGGCCGCCCCTGCCCTCCTCCCGGCGCTGGCCCGCGCCCAGACAGCCTGGCCGACGCGGCCGATCCGCATGGTCTGCGGCTTCCCGCCGGCCGGCACCACCGACATCGCCGCACGGCTGATCGCCGAGCGCCTGGCCGTGCGGCTCGGCCAGCCGGTGGCGGTGGAGAACCGCGCCGGCGCCACCGGCAACATCGCCGCCGAACTCGTCGCCCGCGCCGAGCCGGACGGCTACACCCTGCACGCCACCAATGTCGGCACCGCCAGCATCAACTACACGCTGTTCGGCGCGCGCATGCCGGTGAAGCCGGAGGATTTCGTCGAGCTCGGCCTGCTGATGCGGGTGCCGAACGTGGTCTTCGTGCACCCCGCGGTGCCGGCCCGGACACTGGCGGAGCTGATCGCGCTGGCGAAGGCGAAGCCGGGGGTGCTGAATTACGGCAGCGCCGGCAGCGGCGGCAGCCCGCACATGACGATGGAGCTGCTGAAATTCCGCGCCGGCATCGCCGTCTCCCACGTGCCGTTCCGCGGCGCCGGGCCGATGCTGGTGGAGGCCGTGGCCGGGCGGCTGGAGGTGGGCTGCGACAACATCCCCTCCTGCATCGGCCATATCCGGGACGGCCGGCTGCGGGCGTTGGCGGTGACCGGGGCGCAGCGCTCCCCGGCGCTGCCGGAGGTGCCGACGGTGGCGGAAAGCGGCATCGCGGAGTTCGAGGCGACATCCTGGTTCGGCATCCAGGCCCCGGCACGGCTGCCGGCACCGATCGTCGCGCGGGTGGGGGCCGAGATCGACGCGGCGACGCGGGAGCCCGGCTACCGCGCCCGGCTGGCGGAGCTCGGCGCCAACCCACCGGGGCTGACGCCGGATGGCGGCACGACGCCGGAGGCCTTCACCGCCTTCGTGCGCGCCGAGATCGCCAAATGGGCGGAGGTGGTGCGGATTTCCGGCGCGACGGTGGATTGAGGCGCCCGGCGCGCGCCGGAGCCGCGTCATCGCGGCCGGGACCGCGCCGCGTCAGCGCCGCCGGGCAGGCGCCGTGGCGCGCGGCGGCGCAGCGGGCGCCGCGGCCTGGAAACAGGGATTCTGGCGGGCGAAGTCGCGCAGCCGCGCCGGCAGCGGCGCCACGTTGTCCGCCGCCGCCAGCCGCGCCCGGCCATCGGCCGACCAGCGCGCCGGCCGGATGGTCGGGCTGGCGAAGCTGCCCGCGGCCCGCACCGGGATGTCCAGCGCGAAGGCCCCCGTGGTCCGGCTGACGCTGCCGATCACCAGGTCCATCTGCTTGCGGTTCACGTCGAAGGTCGCGGTGCCGGCGATGGTCCCCTCGGCGGCGCGGATGCGCAGCGGTGCGACCTCCCCCACCCCGGCGCGCATCTCCAGCATCCCGAGGAAGCAGGACACCGGCGTGGTGCCGCGCGGCGTGCGGAACAGCAGCCGCAGGTCGATCGAGGCCATCTCGACCACCTCCCGCGCCACCTGGCCACCCCGCATCGCCACCACGGCGGAGACCCGCGCGCCCTCTGCCGCCGTGTTCAGCGTCTCGCCCCGCGCCGCCACCGCGACCCAGCCGTTCAGCCGGCCGGAGATCGGCAGCGGCCGCAGGCCGAAGGCGCGGCGCATCGTCTCCAGGTCGCCATCCTCCAGCCGTACCTCCACCGCCACCGTGGCGCCCTCCCCCTCGCGGTCGACCTGGCCGGCGGCGCGCAGCCGCGCGCCGCTGGTGGTCAGCGCCAGGGTCTCCACCGCGATGCGCCCCGGCGTCAGCGCGCCGGCGAATTCCACGTCGCGCGCCCGCACGCCGGAGTAGGCCAGTTCCTCCATCGTGATCCGGCCCCGGATCAGCGGGTCGGGCGTGGCGCTGATGGCCAGCGGCAGATCGGCATCCGTGCTGCCGGCCGGCCTGCCGCGGCCCAGCCGGCGGTTGAGGTCGAGCCGGCCGAAGCCCAGGTCGAGCACGATTGAGTCCGGCTGGCCACGCGCGCCCTCGGTGAACTCGGCCAGGCGCAGCGTCACCGCCTCCCCCGCCAGGTCGCCCGCCGCCTCGGACAGGCGCCAGACATCGCCCTGGCGGTCGAACCTGCCGTCGAGTGCGAGGGAGCCTTCCAACGGCGTCTCCGGCGCGCCGGCGATCGCCAGGATCGCCTCCGGCGTCGGCACCCGCAGCACGGCGCGGCCGGTCGCGCCATCGACGTCGAAGGGCTCGGTCATCGTGCCGTCGAAGGCGAGCGTGGTGTCACCGGAGGCCAGGCGCAGCCTCGTGCCATAGGGCCGGGCCGATTGGCGCAACGCGACCAGCGATTCCAGCGTGGCATCGAGCGCGACGGGCACGTCGTTGTAGGTGCCGGCGGCGCGCAGCAGGACCGGGGCGCCGTCGTCGGGCGCCGCGATGGTCGCGCTTTCCAGCCGGGTCCGCAGCAGGGTGCCGCCGGTGGTGCGGAAGATCAGCTCGCTGTCGCGCAGCAGCAGGTCGCGCAGGGAGGGCACGCCGGAGCGGTCGGACGGCCCGGTCGCCTTCGGCTTCGGCGGGCCGACATGCCAATTGGCCCGGCGATCGGCGGTGCGTTCCAGCAGCACCGACAGCCCCTCCACCACCACGCCGCGCAGCACCGGCGGGCCGGCCAGCAGCGACCGCAGCTCGACCTCCAGCCGCAGGCGGCCGAGCTCGACCATCGCCGGCCGCGTGCCGCCCTCGATGTTGTCGATGCGGAGGCCGGTCAGCTCCACCGCCAGCCAGCGTCCGGGTGTCACGTGCAGGCCACCGATCGCCACGCCGCGGCCAAGCGCTGCGGCGGCGCGCGTCGCCACCAGCGGGCCGAGATCGACGCGGCCGAGCAGCGCCAGGCCGATGGCCGCGGCCAGCATGACAAGGAGCACAACGCCGCCGAGGCCCAACGCCACGCGGCGCGGCCAGCGGGAAAGCCTGGGCGCCGCGGCCGGCGCCGGCGCCTCATCCACCCCGCAGCAGCCCCGCCAGGATCGGGTCGATCCCCAGCATCTCGCGCCCGCGCGGGGCGGCATAGCTGCCGGTGGTCGGCTTCGGCGGGCTCAGCGCCACCAGCATCTCCAGCAGCTTCACGCCGCAGGCGATGCCGTCCAGCAGCGGCACCTGCGCGTTCCGCTGCAGCCGCGGCCCCATGCCGGCCAGCGCGGCGCCGCCGAGGACCACGGCGTCCGCCCCTTCCGCCACCAGCTCGGCGATGGCGGCATCCATCTGCAGCGCCACGGCCTCCGGATCGCGCACCGCATCCTGCGGCGTCAGCGCAATGCCGCGCAGCCCGGCCAGCCGCGTCGCCAGCCCGTGCTGCGTGATCCGCTCGCGATAGACATCGACGCTGCCCATCGTCGCCAGGCCGAAGCGGCCACCGAGCAGGCAGGCGGCGAAGCAGGCGGCCTCCGTCATGCCGACCACCGGGCAGGGCAGCAGCTGCCGCGCCGCCTCCAGCGCCGTGTCGTGCGAGACCGCCAGCAGCACGCCATCGACCGTGCCGGCATGCTCCGCCAGCAGGGAGAGCAGGCCATGCGCCGCGATGGCGCCTTCCGCCCGCGTGGCGATCACCGCCGGGCCGAAGCGCGGCGTGGCGGGGATGATCTCCGTCCCCGGCGCGGCGGCCGCACGCGCGGCGGCGGCGCAAAGCTCGGTGATCGCCTCGGTCGTGTTCGCATTCGCCACCAGCAGCCGCATCGCCTTCATCCCCCCACCAGCCCACCCGATGGCGCCACGCCGCCGCGCGGCGCACCCGCCGCGGTGGCACCGAAGACCGCGCCGAAACTCTCCGGCAGCGCGCGCGAGCCCGGCGTCGCCAGCCAGAGCCTCAGCAATTCGCGCGCCGCCTCGTCCGCCCCGGGCGCCTCCCCGGCCACCATTTGCTTCCAGACGAGATGCGGGTTGAGGAACAGGATATCGCCCGCGTGCAGCGCCAGGGACAGCGCCTGGCCCGGCGCCGCGGCGGCCGCATCCAGCGCCGCCAGCGCGGCGCGCTGCGCCGGCTCCAGCGCATCCGCCTGCAGCGCCTCGCGGTCGTAGCGGCCGACGAAGCTGCCGCTCGAGGTGCTGAACACCGGCAGGAGGAGCGGCTCGCCGCCGTCGTGGCGATTCGGCAGCCCGCCATGCAGCGCCGCCAGCGCGGCGCGGTCCGATTTCAGCAGCGCGTTGTGCAGCGCGGGGGCCGAGACCAGCGTCACCCGCCCGCCCTCGCGCGGCTGCTGGACGCAGAGCAGCGCCACCGCATCCGCCGGATCGGCGTGGAACCGCGCCGGCGCCGTCATCGTGCTGCCGGGCCCGGCCAGCCGGGCGATCAGCGCGCCCGCGGCATCCTGCGCCAGCGCGGTGCCGAGATGGGCGCCGAGCACCAGCAGCGCGGCCTCCGTCGCCGGACCCGACAGGCGCTGCAGGTCGAGCCCGCGCAGCAGGGCGAAGCCACGACCATGTTCCAGCCGCTCCGCCACGCCGCGCAGCACCGGCGCCAGGCGCGGCAGCGGCGCATCGCCCGGCCCGGTCGGGGCGCGGCCGGCGAGCGCGACCAGCGCCGCCTCCAGCTCCGTCACCGCCTCGGCACCGATCGGCACCATCCAATCGGCCGGCGAAAGGCCGGCGCCATGCCAGACGGACAGGCCGGCCTGGGGAACGAGGCGGGGGGGTGGGTTCATGCAGGCAGTGTAGCAGGGCAACGCCGCCGCTGGGAAAGCCGGCCTCTTGTCGCCCTGCCCATGGCGGGGGAGGCTCCGCTCACCGCATCAGGAGAGCCCCATGGACAGCCCCGCCCTCGACCTGCCCTTCGACGCCGAGGCGATGCTGCCCGGCCTGCGCGCCTGGGTGGAATGCGAGAGCCCGACCTTCGATGCGCCGGCAGTGAACCGCATGATGGCGATCGCCGCCCGCCACCTGGCGCTGATGGGCGCGCGGGTCGA
>JBMOJU010000080.1:0-17436 GCA_049315625.1 Paracraurococcus sp. | reverse complement strand
GACGGACGCCGCCAAGCCGGAAGCGCTGTACGTGCTGATGCCGATGCGGGTCTAGCGCGGATCGTCGGAGGGCAGCTTGCCCGCAGGCGTGAATCCGCGCGCCTGACAACGCAGCGCGGATGGCCGGAGGGCAGCTTGCCCGCAGGCGTCAATCCGCGCGCCCAGCACAGGTTCAGACCGGATCGAGCACCACGACCGGAATCTCCCGCTCGGTCTTCTTCTGGTAGTCGGCATAGGGCGGCCAGAACTGCAGCGCCTGCTGCCACAGCGCTTCACGCTCCGGACCCGTCACCGTGCGGGCGATGGCCTTGGTCTTCAGCGTGCCGGCCTGCACCTCGACCTCCGGGTTGGCGACCAGGTTGCGGTACCAGCCCGGGTGTTCCGGCGCGCCGCCCTTGGACGCGACGATGACATAGCCGTCGCCGACCTTGCCGTAGAACAGCGGAAAGATGAAGCGCTCCCCGGATTTGCGGCCGGTGGTCGTCAGCAGCAGCGACGGCACCGTCAGCTCCCCGTAGCCGGCCGGGGTGATGGTGTACATGTGGCCATCCATACCGCCGCTGTTGATGTAGCGGTGGGCGTGATCCAGCATCCATTGCGGCAGGTTGGGGGCGAGCTTGGCCTCGGTCATGGTGGCGTCTCCCTGCGATCCGGCGTCAGCCTATCATGCCACGGCGGTAGTCGTCGTCATTCCCGCGGCAGCTTCGCCGCCTCGGCGATGCGGCCCCACAGCGCGATCTCCCGCGCCTGGAACGCCGCCAGGCCCTCCGGCGTCGAGGTCTCGGCGATCAGCCCGATGCCGAGCGAATGTCGCCGCCCCTCCTCGGTCTCGAGGATGGCGCGGATCTCCCGGTTCAGCCGCGCCTGCGCCGCGGCGGGACTGCCCGCCGGCAGGAAGACCGCGACCCAGGAGGCGAATTCGTAGCCCGCCACGCCGGCCTCCTGCAGCGTCGGCACCTCCGGCAGCATCGGGATGCGGCGCGCCGGGGTGACGCCCAGCGCGCGCAGGCTGCCGGCGCGGATATGCTCGCCCGCGGCGGCCAGGTCGCTGACCAGGAAGTCCAGCCGCCCGGCCAGCAGGTCCGTCACCGCCGCCGGCGTGCCGCGATAGGCGATCTGCTCCGCCTCGATCCCCGCCAGGCTTTTCAGCAGCTGCGCCGCCGCCAGGCTGCCGATGTTGCCGGTGCCGTAGTTCAGCCCACCGCCCCGGGCGCGCGCCACGGCGAGGAATTCGGCGACATCGCGGGCCGGGAATTCCGCCCGCACCATCAGCACCAGCGGCGCCAGGCTGGTCAGCGTGACCGGCATGAAGCCGGCCAGGGGGTCGAAGCCCGGCTCCTTCGCCAGGTGGACGCTGGCGGCATGGGTGGAGTTCGTGGCGAAGAACAGCGTGTGGCCATCGGGCACGGCGCGGGCGGCCTGGCGTGCCGCGATCAGCCCGTTGCCGCCGGTGACGTTCTCGATCACCACCGCCTGGCCGAGCCGCGGCGTCAGCCGTTCCGCCAGGAAGCGGGCGATGCCGTCGGTGGCGCTGCCGGGCGGGAACGGGACGACGGCGCGCAGCGTCCGCACCGGCCATGCCCCGTCCTGCGCCCCGTCCTGCGCCTCGTTCTGCGCCTGGCCCAGCGCCGGCGCGGCGAGTGCCGCCAGCAGCAGCCTACGCCGCATGGCCGATCGCCCCGGCCGCGCGGAGCGCCACCACCTCCGCCGCGCTGAAGCCGTAGCTGTCCAGCACCGCGGCCGAATGCTCGCCCAGCAGCGGCGGCGGTGACCGCACCGCGCGCACCTCCCCGTTGAACTGGATCGGCTGCGCCATGGTCTTCAGCGCGCCGAGCGTCGGGTGGTCATACTCCAGCACGATGCCGCGTGCCGCGGTGTGCGGATGCGCCAGCAGGTCGGCCAGCGTGTTGATCGCGGCGCAGGGGATGCCGGTGCGGGCGCAGAACTCGACCCAATGCGCCGCGCTTTGTGTCGCCACGATGTCCTGCACCAGCGCCACCGTCGTGGCGAAATTGGCGACCCGGTCGGCATTGCTGCGGAAGCGCGGATCCTCCGCCAGCTCCGGCCGTGCGATCCCGGCGGCGAAGCGGCGCCAGAGGTTGTCGCTGGCGATGCCGATCAGCACCGGCCCGTCCGCCGCATCGAAGGCCTGATAGGGGCAGAGCGATTCATGGCCGCTGCCGCTCTTCTCCGGCAGCGTACCTTTCTCCCAGTGGATCTGCAGCGAATAGCCGAGCAGCGCCGCCGCCGTCTCGAACAGCGAGACCTCCAGCCGGCAGCCCTTGCCCGTGCGGACGCGTTCCAGCAGCGCGGCGAGGATGCCGCTGAAGGCGTTCATGCCCGTGGACTGGTCGATCGGCGAGAAGGGGCTGCGGATCGGCCCGCCGCCGCGTTCCCCGGTCATCGCCATGATGCCGGAAAACGCCTGCAGGATGACGTCGTAGCCGAGCCCCTTGGCCAGCGGCCCGCTGCGGCCGAAGCCCGAGATGCTGCAATGGACCAGCCGCGGATTGGCCGCGCACAACGCCTCCGCGCCGATGCCGAGCCGTTCGGCGACGCCGGTCGCGTAGCTTTCGATTACCACGTCGGCCTCGCGCGCCATGCGCTGCGCCGCCGCCTGGCCTTCCGGCGTCTTCAGGTCCAGCGCCAGGCTGCGCTTGTTGCGGTTGGCGCTGAGGAAGACGGCGCCGACCCCGCCACGGAAGGGCGGCCAGCCGCGCGTATCGTCGCCCACGCCCGGCGGCTCGATCTTCACCACATCGGCGCCGAGATCCCCCAGCCACTGGCCGCACAGCGGTCCGGCCAGGACCTTGGAGAAGTCGAGGACGCGGATGCCCGCCAGCGGCGTCATGTCAGTAGGATTTCGGCTGGCCGAGGACGCGCTCGGCGATGAAGGAGAGCACGAGCTGTTCCGAGACCGGGGCGATGCGGGTGATCATCACCTCGCGCAGCAGGCGTTCCACCACGTATTCCTTGGCGTAGCCCATGCCGCCATGCGTCATCACCGCCTGCAAACAGGCATCGTAGCCGGCGCGGCCGCCGAGCAGCTTGGCCGCATTCGCCTCCGCCCCGCAGGGCCGGCCGTTGTCGTACAGCCAGGCCGCCTTCATCGCCATCAGCAGGGCGGCTTCCAGCTTGGTCCAGCATTCCGCCAGCGGGTGCTGGATGCCCTGGTTCTGGCCGATCGGCCGGCCGAACACCACGCGTTCCCGGGCGTAGCGGGCGGCGCGGTCGAGCGCGTCCTCGCCGATGCCGATCCCCTCCACCGCCACCAGCACGCGTTCCGGGTTCAGGCTGTCGAGCAGGTAGTTGAAGCCGCGGCCTTCCTCGCCGATCCGGTCTTCTTCGGGGATGAACAGGTCGTCGATGAAGACCATGTTCGAATCGACCGCGGCGCGGCCCATCTTGGGGATGCGCTTGACGTCGATCTTGCTGCGGTCGAGCCCGGTGTAGAACAGCGTGATGCCCTCGGTCGGGCGCCGGGCCTCTTCTTTCCGCACGGTGCGGGCCAGCAGCAGGATGCGGTTCGCCACCTGGCCGGTGGAGGTCCAGAGCTTGCGGCCGTTGACGCGGTAGCCGCCCGGCACCTTCTCGGCGAAGGTGGTGATGCTGGTGGTGTCGAGCCCGGCATTCGGTTCCGTCACGCCGAAGCAGGCCTGGTCGCGCCCTTCGATCAGGGCTGGGATGAAGCGGGCCTTTTGCGCCGCCGTGCCATGCACCACGATGGGGTGCGGGCCGAACATGTTGATGTGGAGCGAGGAGGCCGCGGCCATGCCGCCGCCGCAGCGCGCCACGGTGTGCATCATGATCGCCGCTTCGGTCACGCCGAGCCCGGCGCCGCCATGCTCCACCGGCATGGTGATGCCGAGCCAGCCGCCTTCCGCCATCGCCCGGTGGAATTCGCGCGGGAAGCGCGCCTCGGCCTCGCAGTCCCGCCAGTACTCGTCGCCGAAGCGGCGGCAGACGGCGGCGACGCCCTCGCGGATCGCCTCCTGCTCGGGCGAGAAACCGAAATCCATGACGTGCTCCCTGGGCGCCCCGTGGGGCATGGTTGCCGGAGGTTGGTACGCCGGCCTACCCTTCGCAAGACCAAAAAAAATTCGAGGGGAGACGCCGGATGCCCGGTCTGTGGTTCGAGGAATTCGCGGTCGGCCAGCACTTCCGCCACGTCATGCGGCGGACCATCACGGAAGCGGACAACGTCTTCTTCTCGGCGCTGACGCACAACCCGGCGGCGCTGCATTTGGATGAGGAATACTGCCGGACCGAGACCGAGTTCGGCCAGCGCATCGTCAACAGCGCCTTCACCCTCGGCCTGATGGTCGGCATCACCGTCGGTGACACCACGCTGGGCACCACCGTCGCCAATCTCGGCTGGGACGAGGTGCGCTTTCCGAAGCCGCTGTTCCACGGCGACACCATCCGCGTCGAATCCGAGGTCCTGTCGAAGCGCGAGAGCAAGTCGCGGCCGGGCCAGGGCATCGTCGAGTTCCGCCACAGTGCCTTCAACCAGAAGGGGGAGCTGGTGGCGCATTGCCGCCGCTCCGCCCTGATGAAGGGCAAGCCGGCATGAGCGCCCCGCCGCGCTCCTGGCTGTTCGTCCCGGGCGACAGCGAACGGAAGCTGGCCAAGGCGGCCGAGAGCGGCGCCGATGCGCTGATCCTCGACCTGGAGGACGCCGTCGCCGCCGGCCGCCGCCCCGTCGCGCGGGAGATGATCCGCGACTACCTCGGTGCGCGGGCGGGCGGGCCGCAGCTCTGGGTGCGGATCAACCCGCTGGATGGCGAAGGCCTGGTCGATGCCGCCGCCGTGGTGCGCGCCGCGCCGGACGGGTTGGTGGTGCCGAAGGTCAGCGGCCCGGCCGAGCTGCTGCGCGTGTCCCACTGGCTGGATGCGCTGGAGGCGCGCGAGGGGCTGCCCATCGGCGGCATCCGGCTGCTCTCGGTGGCGACCGAGACCGCCGCCGCCGTGCTCGGGCTGTCGGACTATGCCCGCATCCCGGTGCCGCGGCTGCACGGCCTGACCTGGGGGGCGGAGGATTTGGCCGCGGCGCTCGGTGCCAGCAGCAACCGCGATGTCGAAGGGCCGCTTTCGCTGACCTACCGCATCGCGCGCTCCGCCTGCCTGGTCGCCGCCGTCGCCGCCGGCACCCAGCCGATCGACACGCTGGAGCCCGACTTCCGCAACGAGGCCGCGCTGCATGCCGCCTGCGCCGCAGCACGGCGTGAGGGCTTCACCGGCAAGATCGCCATCCACCCGGCGCAGGTCGCGCCGATCAATGCCGGCTTCCGCCCGACGGCGGAGGAAGTGGCCTTCGCCCGCCGCGTCGTCGAGGCCTTCGCGGCCAATCCGGGGATCGGGACGGTGGGGATGGATGGGAAGATGCTCGACATGCCGCATCTGCGGCAGGCGGAGCGGGTGCTGGCGGCGGCGGTATGAAGCAAGGCCAGGGAGGACGTATCCTCTCGTTGGACGCATGCGTCCAACGGGGAGGGAATACCTGCTTCCCTCCCCAACCTTCCTTCAGAACGGCACATCCCCACACACCGTCACGCGATGCATGATCCGCGTCTCCGCCGGATAATCGTTGATGGCGAAGTGCATCGTGCAGCGATTGTCCCAGAACGCCAGCGACCCGCTGTTCCAGCGGAAGCGGCAGGTGAATTCCGGTCGCGTCGCATGCTGCATCAGGAAGGTGATCAGCGGCCGGCTCTCGGCCTCGGTCATGTCCTCGAACCGGTGCAGGTGGCCGCCGACATACAGCGCGCGGCGCCCCGTCTCCGGGTGCGTGCGGATCAGCGGATGGGTCGAGATGGTCTGCGTCTGACCCGGATCGATCACCTTCATGCTGATCTTGTCGGCGTAGAATTCCTTGCGCGTCTTGCCGTCGTGGCTGCTGAAATTGTCGCCGCGATAGACGCCCTTCAGCCCGTCCAGCATCCGCTGCATGCCGGGCGACAGCGCCTCGTAGGCGAGATACAGGTTGGCCCACAGCGTGTCGCCGCCGGCCGAGGGGATCTGCTTGCCATAGAGGATGGTGCCCATCGCCGGGCGGGCGGTGAAGGCCTGGTCGGAGTGCCAGTCGCCGCCGAAATTCTTCTTGTCGGCCGGCGTCTTCACGATCTCCAGCACCTCCGGGTACTCATCCATCCCGGCCATGTAGGGGTGCAGGTGGATCTCGCCCCAGCGACGGGCGAAGGCCAGTTGCGTCGCCGGCGCCAGGCGCTGGTCGCGGAAGAAGATCACCAGATGATCCAGCAGGGCGCGGCGGATCTCGCCCAGCACCTCCTCCGGCAGGTCCTGCGCCAGGTCGACGCCGGCGATCTCGGCGCCCATGGCGCCGGCGATGCGGCTGACCTCGATATGGCGGTATTCGCTGTTGCGCAGCCCGTCCATGGCAGTTCCTCCGGTTGTTCTTGGCCCAATTGGTGGCCGAAGCCGCGCCGCGGCGCAATGCTTTCCTGCCTTCGCAGGCGGCGCCGGCCGGTCTAGCCTCGCCGGGCCGGCCAGGGATGCCGGTGCGGAGATGGGGAACGAACGCCCGCCCGCCACGTCCAGCCAGCGAGCGCCCCATGGATTTCACCAGCATCGGCGTCACCACCACCGGCCACGTCGCCACTGTCGAGATCCAGCGGCCACCCAACAATTTCTTCGACATCGTGCTGATCGAGGAGATCGCCACCGCCTTCGAGGCCGCCGACCGCGACCCGACCGTGCGCGCCGTGGTGCTGGCGGCGCAGGGCAAGGCTTTCTGCGCCGGCGCCGATTTCTCCCGGCGCGACGTCGGCGACCAGCGGCCGGGCCGGCACCTGTACAAGGAAGCGCTGCGGCTGTTCCGGACGAAGAAGCCCATCGTCGCCGCGGTGCAGGGCCCGGCGATCGGTGGCGGACTCGGCCTCGCCTGCATGGCGGATTTCCGCGTCACCTGCGCCGAGGGGCGGTTCAGCGCGAACTTCACCCGGCTCGGCTTCCACCCCGGCTTCGGCCTGACCGCGACGCTGCCCCGGCTGGTCGGGGCGCAGCAGGCGGCGCTGCTGTTCTACACCGGCCGCCGCATCGGCGGGGAGGAGGCAGTGCGCCTCGGCCTCGCCGACCAGCTCGTGCCGCTGGCGGAGGTGCGCGCGGCGGCGACGGCGCTGGCGGAGG
The DNA here is from genome assembly GCA_049315625.1 of Paracraurococcus sp. Taxonomy (GTDB): domain Bacteria; phylum Pseudomonadota; class Alphaproteobacteria; order Acetobacterales; family Acetobacteraceae; genus Paracraurococcus. Next base: position 10,290 of record JBMOJU010000080.1, on the reverse strand, counting down.
AGATCGCGCAATCCTCCCCGCTCGGCGTGATGGCGACGCGGGAGACGCTGCGCCGCGGCCTGGCCGACGCGGTGGAGCAGGCAACCGAGCGCGAGCTGGTCGAGCAGGATTGGCTGCGCAAGACCGCCGATTTCCAGGAAGGCATCAAGGCAACGGCGGAACGCCGCCTGGCCGAATTCCAGGGCCGCTGAGGGAGGTTGCGATGACCACGCACGCTTGGGACGAGAACGACTTCTTCAAGGCCGGCAAGGAGGTCTGGTTCGAGATGCGCGGCCCCGCCGTCGCCGAGAAGGCGATGGAGGAAGCAGCGCAGCACGAGATGACCCGCGACCTGCGGCAATACCTGTTCGAGCATTGCTTCGGCGCCGTCTGGAACCGCCCGGGGCTGGAGCGTTCGACGCGCAGCACCATCACCATCTCGGTGCTCACCGCGCTGGGCCGCTCGGAAGAACTGAAGTCGCATATCCGCATGGGGCTCAACAACGGCCTGACGCGCGACGAGCTGAAGGAGATCTTCCTGCATGTCGGCATCTATGCCGGCGTGCCGACCGCCGTCGCCGCGGTGCGCGCCGCGATGGAGGTTTTCGCCGAGCTCGACAAGGCGAAGGGCTGATCCGGCATGGTTGAGGAATTCCGCCCGCATTCGTCGCACTGGGGCGCCTTCGCCGCGGCCTGGCGCGATGGCGAATTGGTCGTGCGCCCGCATGCGGAAGACCCCGACCCGAACCGCATCCTGCAGAACTTCCCGGCGGCCCTGCGGCATGAGGCGCGCATCGCCCGCCCCATGATCCGCCGCGGCTGGCTCGAGGACGGGCCCGGCGCCGACCCGCGCCGCGGCCGGGACGAGTACGTCGCGGTGTCCTGGGAGAAGGCGCTCGACCTCGTCGCGCGCGAGCTCGCCCGCACCGCGCCGGAGCGCATCTTCGGCGGCTCCTATGGCTGGTCCTCGGCCGGGCGTTTCCACCATGCGCAGAGCCAGGTGCATCGCTTCCTCAACACCGTGCTCGGCGGCTATGTGCGCAGCGTCAACAGCTACAGCGCCGGCGCCGCGGGCGTGATCCTGCCGCATGTGCTGGGGCCGATGGAGGCCGTCAGCCGCCGCAACGTGACCTGGGAGCAGGTGGCGGAACACAGCGAATTCGTCCTCGCCTTCGGCGGCATGGCGTTGAAGAATTCCATGGTCGCCGGCGGCGGCATCAGCAAGCATGTCGAGCGCGGCGCGATGCAGGCGGCGGCCGAACGTGGCTGCGAATTCCTCCTCGTCGGCCCGCTGCGGGATGATCTGCCGGCCGAGGCGCGGGCCGAATGGCAGCCGATCACGCCCAACACCGACACAGCGCTGATGCTGGCGCTGATGCACACGCTGGTCGCAGCCGGCCTGCACGACCGTGCCTTCCTCGACCGCTACACCGCCGGCTGGCCGGTGCTGGAAGCCTATCTGCTTGGCCACGCCGATGGCCAGCCGAAGGACGCCGCCTGGGCTGCGCCCATCACCGGCATCGCCGCCGACCACATCACCGCCCTGGCGCATCGCCTGACCGGACGCCGCGTGCTGGTCACCGTGGCGCATGCGCTGCAGCGCGCCGAGCATGGCGAGCAGCCGGTCTGGGCCGGCATCGCGCTGGCCAGCGTGCTCGGCCAATACGGCCTGCCCGGCGGCGGGTTCAATTACGCGCTCGGCGCGCTCGGCCATACCGGGCGGCGCAACAACGCGGTCTCCACCGCCGCCCTGCCGCAGGGGCGCAACAAGGTCGGCGCCTTCATCCCCGTCGCGCGCATCAGCGACATGCTGCTGAACCCCGGCGCGGCGTATGAATACAACGGCCAGCATCTGACCTATCCGGAGATCGGGCTGGTCTACTGGGCCGGCGGCAATCCCTTCCACCACCACCAGGACCTCAATCGCCTGCGCGAGGCCTTCCGCCGGGTGGAGACGCTGGTGGTGCACGAACAGGCCTGGACCGCGACGGCGCGCCACGCCGACATCGTCCTGCCGGTGACGCTGACCTTGGAGCGGGAGGATATCGGCAGCAGCCAGACCGACCCGCTGATGGTCGCCATGCACCAGCTGGCCGAGCCCTATGGCGAGGCGCGCGACGACTACGCCATCTTCACCGCGCTCGCCGCCCGGCTGGGCAAGGAGGCCGCCTTCACCGAAGGCCGCAGCGCGCGCGAGTGGCTGCGGCATCTGTACGGCCGCACCGCCGACGACATGCTGGCGCAGGGCCACGCCGCGCCCAATTTCGAGGATTTCTGGCAGGCCGGCCATCTGCTGCTGCCGCAGGCGGCGGATGATGGCGGCATTCTCGGCGCCTTCCGCCGCGACCCGGAGACCGACCCGCTGCCCACGCCGAGCGGCCGCATCGAGGTCGCCTCCGCCACTATCGCCGCCTTCGGCTACGCCGATTGCCCCGGCCATCCCGCCTGGCTCGCGCCGCGCGACGTGCCGGCGGCGGATGCGCCGCTGCGCCTGGTGGCGAACCAGCCGGCGACGCGGCTGCACAGCCAGCTCGACTTCGGCGGCCACAGCCAGGAACGCAAGCACCGCGGGCGGGAGGTGATGCGCATGCACCCCGCCGACGCCGCCGCGCGCGGCATCGCGGAAGGCGACATCGTCCGGCTGTTCAACACGCGCGGCGCCTGCCTCGCCGCCGCGACGCTGACGGATGCGGTGATGCCGGGCGTGGTCAACCTGCCGACCGGCGCCTGGTACGACCCGGCGGATCCGGCCGAGGACGGCGCGCTGTGTGTCCACGGCAACCCCAACGTGCTGACGCGGGATGCCGGCACCTCGCGCCTCGCCCAGGGCTGCACCGGGCAGTTGACGACGGTGGAGGTGGAACGCTTCACCGGCAATCTGCCGCCGATCCGCGCCTTTATTCCACCGGGCACGCCGCCCGACGCCGCCGCGGCGGAGTAGCGCCGCACCCCCTTGCGCCGCGCGACAGGCGCGGCGCAGGATGCGGCCCCGGGAGATCCGCCTGCATCGCACGGCAGCACCAGCCACCGGGGGCTGCCCATGCTGCGTCGACATTTTTCTGCCGGCCTCGCCGCCGCGCCGCTGATCGCCGCCCTGCCGCGCGGGGCGCAGGCGGCGGAAAAGGTGCTGCGGGTGGCGATGACCGCGGCCGACATCCCCACCACCACCGGCCAGCCCAACCAGGGGGCGGAGGGCATCCGCTTCGCTGGCATTACCGCGTATGACGCGCTGACCGCGTGGGACCTTTCGCGCGGCGACGTCAAGGCGCGCATCCGCCCCGGCCTGGCGGAGTCCTGGTCCACCGATCCCGCCGACCGCACCCGCTGGACCTTCCGGCTGCGCCGCGGCGTCACCTTCCACGATGGCTCGGAGTTCACCGCGGAGGCGGTGGTCTGGAACCTCGACAAGGTGATGAACAAGGCGGCGCCGCAATTCGACAGCGCCCAGGCGGCGCAGGCGGCGACCTTCGTCGCACCCATTGCAGCCTACCGCGTGGTGGATGGCGCGACCGTCGAGATCACCACGAAGGAGCCGAACGCCAACCTGCCCTACAAGCTGGTCTCGGTCTTCATGTCGTCCCCGGCGCGGTGGCGGGAGGTGGGCGGCAGCTGGGACCGCTTCGCGCTCAACCCCTCCGGCACCGGACCGTGGAAGATCGACCGCGTGGCGCTGCGCGAGCGCATCGAGTTCAGCCGCAACGCCGCCTATTGGGAGAGCGCGCGCATCCCGCGCTGCGACCGCATGGTGGTGCAGCCGATGCCGGATGCGCTGACCCGCGCCGCGGCGCTGCTCGCCGGCCAGGTGGATTGGGTGGAGGCGCCGTCGCCCGACATCATCCCGCGTCTGCGCCAGGCGGGCATGCAGATCGTGGTGAACCCCTATCCGCATGTCTGGCCGTATCTGCTGAGCGCGCTGCCGGACAGCCCGTTCCGCGACCTGCGGGTGCGCCAGGCGGTCAACCTCGGCATCGACCGGGAGGGGCTGGTGGCGCTGCTCAGCGGCACCGCCATGGCGGCGACCGGGATGGTGCCGCCGAACGACCCGTGGTTCGGCAAGCCGACGCTCAAGCTGCGGCACGACCCGAGGGAGGCGAAGCGGCTGCTGCAGGCGGCCGGCTACGGCCCGCGCAATCCCTGCAAGGCGAACGTGCTGATCTCCACCAGCGGTTCCGGCCAGATGCAGCCGCTGCCGATGAACGAGGCGATCAAGCAGGGGCTGCAGGAGGTGGGCGTCGATTTGCGGTTCGAGGTGCTGGAATGGGAGACGCTGCGCGGCCGCCGCCGCAGCGGCGCCATGGCGCCGGAGAATCGCGGCATGCACGCGCTGAACAACTCGCTCGGCTCGGCCGAGCCGTCCTCGCTGATCGATGCCGTCTGGTCGAAGCGCACGCCGCCGGCCGGCCTGAACTGGGGCTGGTTCAACGACCCGAAGCTGGACGACGTCGCGGCGCGCGCCGAAGTGGAATTCGACCCGGAAAAGCAGGACGCGCTGCTGGCGGAGCTGCATGCCGGCTTCGTCGACAACGCGCTCTGGGCCTTCATCGTGCACGACCTCAACCCGCGCGCGCTGGGGCCGCGGGTGAAGGGCTTCGTGCAGGCGCAGAGCTGGTCGCAGGATCTCACCACCGTGGATATCGCCTGATGCAACCCTTCCAGATGACGGCCGCCGAGGCCGCGCGAATGATCCGTGACCGCGAGATCTCGGCCGAGGAGCTGGTGCGGTCGTGCCTTGCCCGCATCGCCGCGCGCGATGCCGATGTGCGCGCCTGGCTCTACCTCGACCCCGACCTGGCGATCCGCCGGGCGCGGGAGGCCGACAAGCACCAGGCTGCCGGCCTGCCGCTCGGCCCGCTGCATGGCATCCCCTTCGGCGTGAAGGACGTGATCGACACGCTCGACATGCCGACCACGCAGAACTCGCCGATCTATGCCGAGACACGGCCGGGCAAGGATGCCGCCTGCGTCGCCGTCGCGCGGCATTCCGGGGCGATAATCCTCGGCAAGACGGATACGGTGGAATTCGCCTCCGGCGGGCGCAAGGCGGTGGCGCGCAACCCGTTCAATCCTGCGCATACCCCAGGCGGATCGTCTTCGGGTTCCGGCGCCGCGGTCGGCGATTTCCAGGTGCAGATGGCGTTCGGGACGCAGACCGGCGGGTCGCATATCCGCCCGGCCTCGTTCAACAACCTCTACGCCCTGAAGCCGAGCTGGGCCCTGGTCAGCCGCGAGGGCGCGCGGATGAGCAGCGCCACGCTCGACACCGTCGGCTGGTATGGCCGCTCCGTCGCCGACCTCGAGCTGGGCGCGGCGGCCTTCCGGCTGCCGGGCGCGGCACCTGCGGTGGCGCTGCGCGGCCTGCGCGTCGGGCTGTGCCAGAGCCCGGTGTGGGAGCGGATCGAGCCGGCCGGCATCGCCGCGCTGGAGGCCGCGGCAAAGCGTTTGCAGGCGGCCGGCGCCATCGTCGAGACCCTTGCCTTGCCGCGCGCCTATGATGGCATGGCGGCGGCGCGCGACGTGATCGGCGCCTATGAGGGCGCGGGGTCCTTCCTGCCGGAATATCTCGGCGCGCTCCACCTGATGCCGCCCGACATCAAGGCGCGGGTCGAGGCGCGGGCGCAGTTCGACGCGGAGAAGCTGCGCGCCGCCTATACGCTGGCCGATTCCTGCCGCGCCGCCTTCGATGCGCTGTTCGGCCCGAAGCTCGATGTGGTGCTGACCTCGGCCTCCTGCGGCGATGCGCCCGAGGGGCTGCACACCACGGGCGATGCCATCTTCAACGGCATCTGGACGCTGCTGCAGGTGCCCTGCGTCGGCATCCCGGCGATCCGCAGCGCGCGTGGCCTGCCGGTCGGCATCCAGATCGTCGGGCCGCGCTTCAGCGACACGCGGCTGCTGGCGATCGCCGCGGCCTGTGCGCCCGCCATCGATGCCGAGCCCGACTGGGCGCTGAAGACGCTGTGCGGCTGAGGGAGGGACAACCATGACCGAGACGACCGAGGCGGAACTCGCCGTGCTTGCGGCCAAGGCGGGCCTGGGCGAGTTGCCCGATGCCTACAAGGCCGAGCTGCTGTCGGCCTATCGCCACCTGGAGGTGATGATCGCCCGCATCCGCCGCGACCGGCCGCAGGGCGACGAGCCGGCGCATGTCTTCAACGCCGCCACCTTCGCGCGGGAGGGCTGAGCCATGGCCGAATTCCTGACGATCGCCGAGGCCGGCCGGCGCATCGCCGCGCGCGACCTCTCGCCGGTGGAACTGCTGGAGACGTGCTTGGCCCGCGTCGATGCGGTGGATGCGCAACTCAACAGCTTCGTCACCCTGACGCGGGAGCGCGCGCTGGCGGAAGCGAAGGCGGCCGAGGCGGAGATCATGGCCGGGCGGTACCGCGGCGCGCTGCACGGCATTCCCTACAATCTGAAGGACATCTTCGAGACCAGGGGCATCCGCACCACCGGCCAGTCGCGGACGCTCGCGGACAATATCCCCGCCGCCGATTGCGACGCGCAGGAGCGGCTTTCGGCCGCCGGCGGCGTGCTGATGGGCAAGGCGGCCACCTGGGAATTCGCCCATGGCGGGCCGAGCTGGGATGTCGCCTTCCCGCCCTGCCGCAACCCCTGGGATCTGGACAAGGATCCGGCCGGGTCCTCCTCCGGCTCCGCCGCCTCCGTCGCGGCAGGTCTGACGCTCGGCACCATGGGCTCGGATACCGGTGGGTCGATCCGCGGGCCGGCCTGCGCGAACGGCATCGCCGGGTTGAAGCCGACCTATGGCCGCGTCAGCCGGCGCGGCGTGCTGCCGAATTGCTTCACCCACGATCATTCGGGCCCGCTCGCCTGGACGGTGGAGGATGTGGCGATCCTGATGAACACGGTCGCCGGCTTCGATCCGCGCGATCCCGGCTGCGTCGACCTGCCCGTGCCGGACTACACCGCGGCGCTGACCGGCGACGTGCGTGGCCTCGTCATCGGCGTGCCGCAGCGCTGGCTGGAGGAGGAGGTGCCGCCCTCCGCCGTGACGCGCGCAGCACTCGATGCGGCGCTGGAGCAGTTCCGCGCGATGGGCGCGACGGTGCGGCCGGTCTCCCTGCCGACGCTACGCAGCTACGAGGACGCCAAGAAGATCATCGCCATGGCGGAGCTCTTCACCATCCACGGCCCCGAATTGCGCAAGCGGCCGGAGCTGTTCGGCGCCAGCCTGCGCTACCGCATCATCGCCGGCGGGCTTATCCGGGCGGAGGACTATGTCCAGGCGATGCGGCTGCGGACGGAGCTCGCGCGGTCCATGCAGGCCGCGTTCCGCGAGGTGGACCTGATGATGCTGCCGGCCGGGGAGCCCGCGAAGACGCTGCAGCCGCAGCCGCCGGAGAGCCTGTTCACCCGGGTCGGCTACACCACGGCGTTCAATGTCGGCGGCAATCCGGCGCTGGCGCTGTGCATGGGCTACGCGCCGGAGGGGATGCCGCTGTCGCTGCAGATCGTTGGCCGGCTGTTCGACGAGGCGACGGTGCTGCGCGCCGGCGATGCGTATGAGCGGGTGACGCCGTGGCGGGAGCGGCGGCCGGCGCTGGTCGCCTAGGCCGTCGCGCCGCGGCGGCGGAAGTCGGCCTGCATCTCCTCCAGCGTCACGAAGCGGACGCCGGGGTGCTTCAGCATGTGGGCGATGAGGCGTTCCAGCATCATCAGCACCTGCGGCCGGCCCGACACGTCGGGGTGGATGGTCATCGGCACAACCGCGTAGTCGTATTCGCGGTAGATGAAGTCGAAGTGGTCGCGCCAGATCTGCTCCAGCGCATGCGGCGAGACATAGCCGTGGCTGTTGGGGAATTTCTTGATGAACATCATCGGCGGCAGGTCGTCGAGGTACCAGCTCGCGGGAATCTCCACCAGGTCGGTGACCTTGCCCTTGGTGAAGGGCTTCATCCAGCGTTCCGCTGGCTGGGCGTAGTCGATCGGCGTCCAGGCATCGCCGGTGCGGACGTAGTAGGGCGTGCAGTCATGGTGCATCAGGCTGTGGTCGTAGGCGATGCCGCGCTCGACCAGGATCTCGATGCTCGCCGCGCTCACCTCCCACCACGGCGCCACGTAGCCAACCGGCTTGCGGCCCCAGTGCCGCTCGATCAGGCCGATGCACCTGTCGAAGATGGCCTCTTCCTGCGCGCGGCTCAGTGCCAGCGGGTTCTCATGGCTGTAGCCGTGCAGGCCAATCTCGTGCCCCGCCTTCGCCACCAGGTCGGTCTGCGCCGGGAAGCTCTCGATCGTATGGCCGGGGATGAACCAGCTCTGCGTCAGGCCGAAGCGCTCGAACAGCTTCAGGAGGCGCGGCATCCCGACCTCGGCGGCGAAGACGCCGCGGCTGATGTCGCCCGGGCTGTCCTCCCCCATGTAGCTGCCCAGCCAGCCGGCCACCGCATCGCAATGGATGCTGAAGGCGCAGAGGATCTCTTTCGGCATGCCTCATCCCTCCCTGTCGTTGGCCTGCCGCCAGCGTTCGATCGCTTCGATGCAGGCGGCACTGTCGACCACGTCGGCGTAGCGCCGCTCCACGTCCTTCAGGTTCTGCTCGTGCGCCGCCTGGTCGTGGTCGCCGACGCAATCCTGCGGCACCATCACGCGGAAGCCCAGCGAGAAGGCATCGATCACGCTCGCCCGCACGCAGCCGGAGGTGATGCAGCCCACCACGATCACCGTATCCACCCGCTCCCTCGTCAGGATCGCCGCGGCGGGGGTGGCGAAGAAGATCGAGGGTGCCGATTTCATCAGCACCACGTCCGGCCCGGCGGCGGCGATGCGCGGGTCCAGTTCCACCGAGGGCGTGCCGGCCAGCAGGTCCAGCACCGGCCCGATCTTCCAGTGCGGCGCCGCGCGCGGCGCGTGGTAGCCATTGACGCAGGCGATCACCGGCAGGCCGGCGCGCTTCGCCGCCGCGATCAGCGGCACGGTGTTGCGCACGGCGTCATCCACCATCGGCGCGCCGCCCATCGGGAATTCCGGGTCGATGAAGCCGCGCTGGAAATCCACCACCACCAGGCCGGGCTTGGCCCCGAACCCCATCGTCCGGCTGCCGTAGCCGCGCTGCGCATAGATGTCGGTCATCGCTGCCTTCTCCGCTTCCCCGCGGCAGGCGAGCAATCAGCGGGCCGCGTCGGCCCCCATCAGCGCCAGCCCCTCCGCCACCGAGACGAATTCGCCGCCGCCGGCGATCCGTGCCGCGCCGAAGCGCGCCTCGAACAGCCCGCGCACGGCAGGGACCAGGGAGGTGCCGCCGGTCAGGAACACCCGGTCCACCTGCGCCGCCGCCAGCCCGGCATCGGCCAGCGCCGCATCCACCGCGGCGCCCATCCGCGCCAGGTCGGGGGCGATCCAGGCTTCGAATTCGGCGCGGGCGATCGGCGCCTCCACCACGAAATCCTCATGCCGGAAGGACAGCGTCGCCGTCTCCGCCCGCGACAGCGCCGCCTTCACGCCGGAGACGGCGCGGTAGAGCGCATAGCCCGCCTCCTCCTCCACCAGCATCACCAGGTGGCGCAGGCGCGCCGGGTGCTGCGCCGTCCGCGTCACCTCGGCGATGTCGGCCAGGATCTTCGGCGCCCGCATGAGGGAGAGCTGGTGCCAGCGGGCGAAGGCCAGGTACCAGCCGGCCGGGATCGGCATCGGCTTGCCCCAGACCGTGTAGCTGTCCCCCTTGCCGAGCAGCGGCGAGACCACGCGGTCGATGATCCGGTAGTCCAGCGCATCGCCGGCGATGCCGACGCCGGCATGGCCCAGCGGCGTGACGCGCCGCGGCGGCCCGGGTTCGAACCGCAGCACCGAGAAATCGCTGGTGCCGCCGCCGAGGTCGCCGACCAGTACCGTCGCCGGCCCGTCCAGCGTGCTGGCGAAGCGGTGCCCGGCCGCGGCGGGTTCCAGCGCCACCTGCACGTCCGGCAGCCCGGCTGCGGCGAAGGCGGCGCGCAGGCGGTCCTCCCCATAGGCATCGTCCGCGGTTTCCCCGGCGAAGCGCACCGGGCGGCCGACGGTGATGCGGGCGCCGTCCAGCTCGGCGGCGAAGGGGCCAAGCAGGTCGCGCAGGAAGGTCGCCACCAGCGCCTCCAGCGTCCAGGCGCGGCCCTGGATGCGGGTTTCGCGGAAGCTGCGCTGCGCCAGGTAGGACTTCATCGACATGATGAGGCGGGCGGCGAGCGGGTCTTCGGCCCGCCGGTGAGCGAAGAGTACGAGGCACGCGCCGCCGACGGCACGCGGCGCGTGATGCAACAATTCGAGCGCGCCGTATTTGCCTACTACCCCGAAGACAACACAGTGCGCCTCGAACCGCTC